>NZ_JBSFBQ010000059.1:0-40511 GCF_053593015.1 Streptomyces sp. NPDC002403
ACTTCGAAGGGCCACAACCTTCATCTTTCGCACAGCACCAATTCCAGAAGCTGTCCTACAACCAACTCCCTTTCATGTTCAGGACACAAGACCTGGGAAAAGCGCTGGAGAACCGTCGCATCGGTGCCGCGCGTCGTGCCCCGGGCCATGGCGTGTGCTTCCCGCTGTACGGGGGCAACTTGGGGGCCCTGGTCGCTCCTGGCGCTCTGCTCGGGCGTCCGCCTCATCACCCGGACCGCGTTGGCCTCGGCCTCGCGCTCATAGCGGTCACCGGGGTCGGAGACACTCAGTCCCGCCCCGTTGTCCGTGCCGGCCACCGGACCCTGGCGCTGCTGAATGACGTGCGTCAGCTCATGGGCGAGGGTGTGCTTGTCGCCACCGCCGTCGCCAATGACGACATGGCTGCCGGAGGTGTAGGCACGGGCACCCACCTCGGCGGCGGAGTCGCGGGCTGCGGAGCCGGTGTGCAGGCGGACGTCGGAGAAGTCGGCGCCGAGGCGGGATTCCATCTCTTGGCGCAGCGGTTCGTCCAGCGGCTTGCCCGGCGCGCGCAGCACGTCGTGCACGGTGGAGCGCTGCACCGGCTCCGCCGTGGGCTGTTGGTGGCCGCAGCCTGCGCCGTGCTGGTGCCGGTCCTGCTGGAGCATACGGACGACGGCCTCATTGCCGACGGTGCGCTGCAGCTCGAGCAGCGCATAGGGCACCCGACTGCTCGGTGCCTCCCCTGGCCGCTCAGCCACGCTCTTGACGGGGCGCTGCGGCTGCTTTTCGTTCTTTGTCGCTTCTTGCGAGTACATGGACTTCCGCTCGTAGGACTGGCAGTTTCGCTGTGCTCTCCCTACTTACCTGGTGCAGTGGACGCGGATAAGGGGTGTACGGGCACGATGCGGTAGCCCGTACGGGCAGCGCGTCCGCCTGGCGGGTATCGACCGGATCGCCGCCGGCACGCCGTACTGTCGAGTCGGCACGGAGCGCGGTGCCGGTGTTGCCATCGGTCGGTTCTCCGTGCCGCTCGCCGGACCCGGCATGCGGCTCTCACCGCACCGGGCTCTCCACGGTCTCTGCCGTCCGGGCATGGTTGAGGGTCCAGGGGTTGGGGATCGTATTGCCTCAGTATCGGTAGCGGGTGACCGTAATCGAGACCGTGGCGAACAGTTCGATCCCGTCCGCCGAGAGCCTGTGCCACCAGCCGTTGCGATCGGTGAAGCATCGGCGGACGTCCTTCCACCTCCAGCGGTGCAGCACCACAACCGGGTCTGTCAAACGAACTGTGCAGCCAGGTCGGCCGGGTTACTGGCGGGCCGCTGAGAGCCGGCCGTCGAATGTGATGTCAAAGGCGTTCAGCACGGTCTTCCAGCGCATAGTCCGGCGGGCTCGGCCCTTGCCGGTGGGGTCGAGCGACATGATGGCCATGTAGACGCACTTCAACGCGGCCTGCTCGTTCGGAAAGTGTCCGCGGGCCTTGACCGCTCGCCGGATGCGGGCGTTGACCGACTCGATCGCGTCGGTGGTGCAAACGATGCGACGGATCTCGGTGTCGAACCGCAGGAACTGGGTGAACTCTTCCCATGCGTTCTCCCACAGCTCGACGATCGCCGGATACTTCCTGCCCCAGGCGTCGCCGAACTCAGCGAACCGCTCCAGGGCAGCCTCCTCAGTGGGAGTGGTGCAGACGGACTTGAGAAGCTCGGCAATCTTGTCCCAGTCCTGGCGGGCGGCATAGCGGAAAGAGTTCTGCAGCAGGTGGACCACACAGGCCTGCACGACGGTGCGGGGCCAGACCGTCTCCACTGCTTCGGGCAGGCCCTTGAGACCGTCGCAGACCAGCATCAGCACGTCGTTCACGCCACGGATCTTGGTCTCGGTGAGGATGTGCATCCAGTGCTTGGCGCCCTCGCCGCCGTCCCCGGCCCACAGGCCCAGGATCTCCCGCCGACCCTCAACGGTGACGGCCAGGGCCACGTAGATGGGGCGGTTGGTGACAGCGCCGTCGTGGATCTTCACGCGGATGGCGTCGATGAAGACCACCGGATAGACGATGTCGAGAGGCCGGTTCTGCCATTCGGCCATGCCGTCCAGGACCTTGTCGGTGATTGTGGAGATGGTCTGCCGGGAGACCTCGGCGCCATGCCGCAGATCTCCAAGGTCGAGCTGTGCGCGGCGATCCGGCATGATCGCCGTGCCGGCATGAAGATGCGCGGTTGCTGGCCCAGCACCTTGGACGCCCGGCGCCACCGAGCGGCAGGACCCTGACCTGCGTGTGAGAATTGGGTACTGGATCGCAGTTCGGTGTCGAGGCCCGCCCGTCGCTGCATGGGGAGCGGGCGCGGCACGTGACGTTCCTTCCCGCTGATCCCATCGACACGCTGGGAGGCTCTCTGTGAGCGAACGTCTCAATGCGTGGCCAACGCTGGATCATGAGGACTTGGCGCCTATGGTTGACTACGTGAACCGGGTGGTACAGGTCGCAGGCAAGTACACCCTCGACGAGCCCTTCGAAGTTGGCTGGGGAAACATCGTCCTCGATGTCACTCCCCGGGGGCTCAGTACGCCAACCTTTCGGCAACGAGGCGTGACCTTCGCTGTGCACTACAGCTTGCTCGACGGTGGCGTGGTCATCGAGTCCGACAATGGCTCGCGGACGGTGCCGTTGTCCAAGGGATCAGTCGCCATGTTCTATGCGTCCTTCTGCGCTGCGGCAGACGAGCTCGGCATACACCGACCGCGCAGCTCGTTGATCTGTGAGATTCCGGATGCCCCGCCGCGCTTCGAGGACGATCACGTCGAACGCAGGTGGGATGGCGACGCGGCCCGGCTGATCTGGACAGCGTTGAACCTTGCCGCTGACGGGCTCGAGGCGTGGCAGGCCCCCTTCCTGGGACACCGCCCCCGGGTCGGTGTGATGTGGGGCGGCTTCGACCTGTCCGCCACGCGTTTCCGGGCGCAGCCCACCGTGCCGCCGCCCCACCAGCCGCCGTTCATGCAGAACGGCCAGCTCGACGCGTACGTGTCGGTGGGGTTCTCCTTCGGGGATGCCAAGGCGCCGAGCGTCGGCATGTATGCGTACATCTGGCCCCAGCCGGACGGTCTCGGGGGCCGGTCCTGGGGTGTCGAGGGCGCCGCCTGGCATCCCGACGCTGGTCTGGTTCGCCTGCCGTGGGCCAGGCTCAGGGAGACAGCGGACCCGCACCAGGCCATTGTGGCGTTCGGTGACGCCGTCTACGATGCCGCCGTCGAGACGGCAGGCTGGCCGTCCGACCTCGTCGGACCCCGCGTCGAGGGTTGGTACATGAGCAGGACGCCGCCCACGCTCGTCCAGCACCGGCGCGGCTGACCCAGGTCCGGATTGGTCCTCGAGGCCGACTCCTGCGGGTTCGATCTCGACGGCCCGCCACCCTCACGGGCGGCGGGCCGTCTCATGCACTGACATCATTTCTCGGTTCTGGCGCAGATCTTGGGGAGCGGTCGCGGAGCGTTTCCTCGGTGTTCCAATGCGCTCGTCGATTGGCTACTCAAGGGCTCGGTAGTCAGGTGACGGATGAACCAGCTCGGGGTGTTCCGCTACGTACCGATCGCTGTGGATCGCCAGCATCGCCCAGTGCCACGCCTCGTCGTGAAAGATCAGCCCGCGGTACGGCGCCTCAGGCGGTTCGTACGGGTATCGCTCCAGGGCGGCCTCCCTGGCCTCCTTCTGCGCCAGCCCGCCATGATGGTGCATTACCCACGCGTAGCCACGCCGCTCGGACTGCAGGCAGTCGAGATACTCAGCTTCGTTCCATGTCACGGCTCAACGGTAGGCCGGGGACGTCGTCGAACGCTGCTTCAACCGGCTCCAGCAGTTCCGCGCCATCACCACACGGATCGACAAACCCGCCGCCCGTTGCGGGCCTTGTAGAGCTCACGGTCGAAGGCCGGCGGTCTGCCGCCGACCCGACCGCGCCGCACAAGCGGGGCTGGCCCGCCAGCGCGGCGCCCACAGACCCCTTGCCCGGCACGACGTCGTCGGGCAGGACCCCTGGTGCGCAAACCATCCTTCACCGGCTCCCCCGCCACCGGCGCCGCAGTGCTCAGAACGGCTGCGGACAATCTCACCCCCACCTGGTGGAACTGGGCGGCACACCCCCTGGTGATTTTCGAGGACGCCAACCTTGACGCCGCTGTCGCTGGGGCCGTGGAGGGCGGCTTCGTCAACCAGGGCGAAGCCTGCACGGCCGCCTCCCGTCTGTTGGCCCACCGCTCGGCGGAACGAAGCACAGCGGCTACGGCCGCGAGCACGCCGCCGAGACCCTGCGGGAGTTCGGCTACAGCAAGACTGTCAGGCTGCCTTCCGGGCTGAGGCCGACCCCACATCGGCCTGCCGTCGACGAGGTCCTCGCCTGACAGAACGGCCCGCACCCGCGGCGCACAGATACCCCAGGCGCATGACCGGGCCGCCGCCCTCAACTCGCCGGGGTCGCCGACCCCACCCGCCACCCACTGCCCGCCGCGATCTTCGCCCGCACTCTCAGCGTCCACATCGGCGTCGCCCGTCAAGTGCCAGCGGGCACCTGCCGGGGACTGGTGCGCCTGCGCGGCCAAGGTCAGCCGTCGATGGTCGAGCTGGTCGGCTCGCCGCCTCACGAGGCAGGATTCCAGCTCCTGGGCGCGCGAGACGTGACCTTCACCGACCGGGCCCTGCGAACCAACCACGGGGTCGCCCCTCGAGCTGGCCTCGTCCGATGCCGGTCCGGAGCACCCACGCGGAGTCCGAGGGAATCCGGAGAGTTTCCCAGCCCGATTCCACCAGTCACATCTCCGGTCCCGGCACACGCGTGCGCCGCACGGGCTCAACCGGCCTCACCGGTCGGGGCGGACCGTCCGTGTCCCGGTGCCCTGGCTGCCGTGCTCGGTCTCATGCTGAAGTGCGGCCACGCACTGGAAAGCGGCCTTGAAGGCGGCGTACTCACGTTTGCCCAGCGCCTTCGCGTGGCGCTCCTCGATCGTGCGCATGATGGAGGTGGCGGCCTCCCTCTGGAGCAGACCGCGTTGGGTGGGGTGGATCAGTTTGGCTCGGCGGTCTGCAGGGTCGGATTTGCGTTCGACGTAGCCCAGGCGTTCGAGGTCGTCGATGAGGGTGCCGATGACCTGCTTGTGCTGTCCGGAGGCGCGGGCGAGCTCGCTCGCACGGATGCCGTCGGTCCGCAGATAGGCGAGGACGGCGCCGGCGCGGGGCTGGATGTCGTCGAAGCCCTGTTCGGCGAGGGCGGCAAACAGCTCGCGCTGGACGGAGAAGAGAACCTGGGCGGCGAGTACGCCGAGGTCCGGGTCCGTGTTCTGGTGCCCGGTCAAGGTCCCTCCCGTCTCCGCGCTTGTCTGCCGCTCTGCCGTGACCGGCAACTTTAGTCCTGCCTGGCGGGCTTGGCTCGCCCGGGATGAGGGGTCTCCCGGCCTGGCCGGTGCTTGCGCTCCGGGCGGCAGGGGCATACCTTCAAAGTAGTCACTAATCTTGACTATCAAGATTAGTGACTAATGAGGCTGTGACCCAACCCTCGAAGGAGCGGAAAGATGAGCGAGCGCAGCAAGTTCCAGGAGTCGATCACCCGGGAGAACGCCGCCGTGGTGCTGGTCGACCACCAGGTGGGACTTCTCTCCGGCGTTCGGGACGTCCCGGTCGGCGAACTGAAGCACAATGTGGTGGCGCTGGCCCAGGCGGCGACCGTGCTGGGCATCCCGCTGGTAGTCACCACCACCGCGGCCGACAGCATGTGGGGGCCGACCACCCCCGAACTGGTCCAGGCACTGCCAGCCGGACAGAAGATCATCGACCGCAGCACCGTCAACGCCTGGCACGACGACCGGGTCCGTGAGGCCATCGAGGCCACCGGCCGACAGAAGCTGATCTTCGCCGGGGTGTCGCTCGAGGTCTGCGCGGCCCTGCCCGCGATCTCCGCCACAGGTGCCGGGTACGACGCCTATGTCACCCTGGACGCCTCCGGCACCTTCAGCCAGGCCAAACGGGAGGCCGGACTGCTCCGCATGCAGCAGGCGGGTGTCATCGTCTCCGACTACGCAACCCTCATGGTCGAGGCGCTGGCGGACAACGCCGCCCACGACTCCGGCGCCCTTTACGCCGCCCTCGACATGCCATTCGCCGTTCTGGTCGGCCAGATCGCTGCGGCCCATCAGGCATAGCATCCATCGACCGCCGGGCCCGGCGGGGTCTGACAGGATCCCGGCGTCGGCCGGTGGTGCATGCCATTCCACTCGTACCGTTCCGCGAGCTCTCCCCGCACGAGGACTATCACTTGTCCGGGCGATCACGTGACTGGTCCGTGCCCGTGCCGTTGATGTGGACATGGGGCGGGGTGATCCGAGTGACGCCGAGTGGGAACGGCTGCGGCCCTTCCTGCCGGTCAGCAACAGACGTTGCGGGCGGTGGGGGGATCACCGGCGCGTGATCGACGGGCAGCTCGTTGCCACCGCCGCCTCAAGCAGTAGCCCAGCTGACACCGGCCATGAATAGCCCGGACAGTTCCTGTTGAGGACCTGTACCTCGCTCACCGCGGCGGTGAGCGCGGTCTGTCGGGTCTCGGTGAGCGTGCCGCCGTCGCCGAGGGCGGAGGCGGGGGCGGTCCACGTGACGGTCCAGGTCGCAGTGGCGGTGCCCTGGTAGCGGTCGTCCGGGCGGCCGGCCGAGGTCTGCGTGTAGCGGTGGCCACAGTCCGGGGAGGAGGACGTGCCGCGGTCGGCGGTGTACGGGGTGCCGGGGCCGTTGCAGGTGGCGGTGGTGCCGTCGCCCGTGTCCCACCGGATCGTCGCCACATGCGCGGTGGCGGTGACCGTGACGCCGCCCGCCGTCGCTGTCGCGGGTCCGTACGCCGGCGTCGAGCGGGGCGCCCGCATCCACGTCCGCGTCGGCATCCCGGCCCCGGCCCCGGCCGCTGCGCGCCCGCGCCGGGTTACCGTGGCAGTTCCCGCCGGTGCGGCCCCTCCACAGGCCGCCGGGGCGCACAGCACAGCGGCCCCCCACTCCCCTGTGCGCTGCGCACAGGCTCCCGTTCCCGGGCCTGTCTACTGTGCCGCCATCCCCACCCGCCGAGGGGTGAGTCGGTCGGTACGAAAGCCTGGAGGACAGCCGGTGAGCGCAACAACTGCACGTTCCGGTGGAACCGGAGAACCCCTGGAGATGGGGCCGGGCGGAGCCGCCGGTCTGCGGCCCGTCGGGTCCTTCTTCGAGGCCATGCCGTTCGGACGCGCCCATGTCCTGGCGGCGCTGGCTCTGTTCATGGCCTTCGTCATCGAGTCGTGGGAGCAGCTCGCCCTCGTCTATGTCTCCGGCGATCTCGGCGACGCGTTCTCCATCGACACCGGCCGGATCGGCTGGGTGCTGTCCGCCGTCGCACTCGGCATGATTCCCGGTGCGCTGGTCTGGGGTCCGGTCTCGGACCGGATCGGCCGGCGCGCGGTGTGTCTGTGGAGCCTGTCCGCCTACGGAGTCGTCGCGCTGGCCTCCGCCTTCTCCCCGAACTTCACGGTCCTGCTGGTCACCCGGGTGTTGTCCGGGCTGGCGCTGGCCGGGATCTACACGGTCACCTTCCCGTACTTCCTGGAGCTGCTGCCGTCCCGGATGCGTGGCCGGGCCGCGGTCTATCTGTCGATCGGCTGGCCGGTCGGGGTGCTGGCCGCGGTCGGCGTGACGCAGTTGCTGGCAAGCCTCGGCTGGCATGTGGTGGTCATCGCCTCCGCCCTGGCCGGGCTCTGGGTCTTCGCGATCCGTGCCTGGGTCCCGGAGTCCCCGTACTGGCTGGCCGCGCAGAACCGTCACGACGACGCCGCTGCCGTGCTGCGCAGGCTGGGTGCCGATGTCCCGGAGGGCACCCGCTTCGCCGTCGTCGCCACCGAGCGGACCGGACGCCCGGTGGAGCTGCTGCGTGGCAGGCTGCTGCGGATCACGGTGCTGATGCTCGTCGTGAACTTCACCTTCAACTGGGGCTACTGGGGCCTGCAGACCTGGCTGCCGACGCTGCTCCAGGACAAGGGCCTGAGTATGTCGGCGAGCCTCGGGTTCGTCGCTCTGAGCGCGCTGTTCATGATCCCCGGCTATGTGTCGGCGTCGCTGCTGACCGGACGCTTCGGCCGCAAGAAGGTCTTCCTGCCGTACGTGGCGCTTGCCGCGATCAGTGGAATCTTCTTCGCCTACTCCAGCTCCATGACCGAGCTGTACCTCGCGAACTTCGCCCTCGCCTTCTTCAGCCTCGGTGCCTGGGGTGTCTGGAACACCTGGAACGGCGAGTTCTTCCCGACCGCACTGCGGGGTACGGGGTACTCCTGGGCCACTGCCGCCCAGTTGGTGGCGACGTCCCTCGCTCCTTCGGTGGTCGGTCTTCTCCTGGCTCAGGCGACCGGGTTCTCCACGACGATCCTGTTCATCACGGCCTTCCTGGTGGTGGCGCTGCTCTTCGCCGCCCCGCTGCCGGAGACCGAGGGCCGTGACCTGGAATAGCGGCCCGGCGCGGGGCGTCCGCATCGGCTCCGTCTGCCCGACCGACTGCCCCGTAGCGGCCCGGCAGGCGCTCTCCACGGCGCGGTCCCCAGGATGTGATGGCAGGATGACGCAGGTGAGACTGGGTGTGGACGTGGGGCGTACGACGACGGTCGCCGTTCTCGTAGGCCCCGGCGGCGCTCCTTCGGTGCATGCCGTGGTCGCGTCGTCGGCCTCCCTCGACCGCTGCCTGCGCGATGTCCTCGACGCGCTGGACAGTGCCGGGGACGCCCCGTACGACCGTGCCGATGTCGTCTGTCTCACGACGGATCTCGACCGTACGCCGAACACGCCTTCCCCTGTCGCCGTACTCCGCATCTCGTCCGCCTGCCATCCCGCGCTCGGCCCGTCGCCGCGTCCGGGCGGGCTGACGCGGGTGGTGGCGGGCGGCTCGTCGCTCACCGGCCGGCAGCTGGCGCCGCTGGACCGGGCCGGTGTCGAGGCGTTCGCCCGGGAGGCCGCGGCGGCGTCGATCACCGCGTTCGCCGTCTGCGCGGCCGGGTCGCCCGCCCGGCCGGAGCCCGAACTGACCGCGGCCTCCGTGATCGCCCGTCTGCTGCCCGGTGCGCACATCACCCTCTCCTACGAGATCGGCTCCCCCGGCCTGCGCGAGCGCGAGAACGCCGCTGCTGCCAACGCCGCGCTCGGCCCCTGGGCCGAGCACCTCACCGACACCGCCGGGCGAACGCTGCGCGCGCGTGGCATCACGGCGCCGCTCTTCCTCGCCCGGGACGATGCCGGTCTGGTCTCCGCCGAGTACGTCCGCCGCTATCCGGTGATCGCCACCGCCTCCGCCACGGCCTGCGCGCTGCGCGGAGCCGCTCTGCTGGCGGGTGCCGAGCGTGCCGTGGTCGTGGACGCGGCCGGCTCCTCGATCCGCTGCTCGGCCGTCGCGGACGGCGAGCTGGAGGCCGGGGACGCGGGCCCGGGGCCCGGCGGGCTCTGGATGGATGTGGGCAGGCCCCGCCTGGACACCCTGCCGTTCGGTGGGGAGGGACCGCCCGCCGACGCACGTCAGCGGGTGGAAGCGCTGGTGGCCGGTGTGCTGGAGCGCTCGCCGGGCAGCACGGTGCTGTACGCGGGCGGCGCGGCGTCGCTCTTCGGGGGCGCGCCGGACGGGATCCGGGCAGCCGCGTACGGCGTGGCACGCGCGGACACCCGGGTGGAACTGGAGCAGGTGGTGGTCGCGCCGGGCCGTGCGGAACTGGACCGGGTCATCGCTCTGGCCCGTGACCAGGCGCTGGCGCGGGTCGTGTCGGCGGGTGCGGCGCCGGGCGGGGCCCGGATCGCACGGACCGTCCACACACCCGTCTCGTATCTCCCGGGCGGGGTGCACCGGATCAGGGTCCGGGCCGTGGGCGCGCCGGCGGGAGCGATGTCGTGACCGGCGTGCCGGTGCGGGTGGACGCTGCTGTGCTGGAGCGGCTGGCGGCCGGGTCGCTGGTGCTGGCGGCGGGTGCGGCGGAGTCGGCGTTCCGGGTGGCGCTGGACTGGGCGCGGGCGTCGGTCGCCGCACACGGGCCGGTGCGGCTGCTGGCCCCCGACGAGCTGAGCGGATTGCGGCTGTGCGTGACCGTGACGCTGGTCGGCTCGTCGGCGGCGCTCGCCGAGCAGTTGCCGACGGGGATGGAGACGGTACGGGCGGTGCGTGCGCTGGAACGGCTGCTGGGTGCCCGCGCCGATGCGGTCGTCGCGCTGAACACGGCCGGTGAGAATGCCCTGCTGTCGGTGGCCGCAGCGGCCGACTGCGGGCTGCCGCTGGTCGACGGTGACGGCTGCGGGCGGGTGCTGCCGCTGCTGGAGCAGTCGACGTTCACGCTGGCCGGGGTGGCCGCGGCGCCCCTTGCGCTGGCGACCCCGTCGGGCGATGTGGTCGTGGTGGAGTCGGCGGGCGGGCGGGTGGAGGATCTGGTGCGGCCACTGGTGCCTGCGGCCGGCGGCTGGGCGGTGGCTGTCTGCTATGCGATGCCGGGCGAGGTGCTGGCCGGTTGCGTGGTGCCGGGCACGGTCGGCCGGGCGATCCGCGCGGGCACGGCCCGGCCCGGCAATCTGTTCGCACCGTGGTCGCCGCGGCGGCTGTGCCGGGGCCGGATCACGGCGGTGGAGCACCCGGTGGGCGCCCAGGACGATCCGTACGGCTACGAGCCGCCGGAAGCGTACGGCCTCACCGGGCCCGGTTCTGCCCCGCCGTGGCCGGCGCTTCCGTCCAGTCCCACGAGTGTGCTGGTCGCCGAGACGGAGGGGATCGGCCGCCGCTTCCGGCTGGAGGCGCACAACGAGGTTCTGCTGGCGCTGGCGGACGGGGCGCCGGTCGCCGCCGCCCCGGACCAGATCCTGATCCTCTCGGCCTCCGCCGACCGGCGGGTGCTGGATGTGGAGCGGGCGGTGCCGGGCGTGGAGGTCGAAGTGGTGGTCATCCCCGCCGCGCCTGCCTGGCACACGCCCGAGGGCCGCCGGCTGGCCCGTACCGGCGTGCTGGATTCCCCGGGCACGCAGGAGGAATCATGGTGAACCGCCCGGCCGCCCGGCCTGTCCGCGAGGGCCCGCTCACCGTCGCGGAACTCGTCCAGCAGGGGCGGCTCGCCGGGGTCCGGCTGTCGGGGGCGAGCGGGCGGGACGCGGAGGTCCGTTCGGTGCGCATCGTGGACCGGACATCGGTGCTCGACACTCTCGAACCCCATACCGCGGTCGTACTGACCGGGCGGGTCGCGGCCGCGGGCTGGACCGTGGAGATGGCGCTGCGCAAGGCGTGGGAGCACGCCGCGGCCTGTGTCGTGGTCACCGAGGCAGCGGGCCGGCCCGGTTCCGTGGGCGTGCTCGCCGACCGGCTCGGAGTGCCGTTGCTGGTCATCGACGAGGACGCGCTGGACGCCGCGGTCCGGATCGCCTCCGCAGTCGCGCGCCCCGACGCGGGGCGCACCGCGCTGGTGGCCCAGGCGGCCCGTGCGCTCGCGGACACCGGTCCGCACGCCGGGCGGGTGCTGTCCGCTCTGCACGCGGTGCTGCCGTCCACGGCGGTCGCGCTGACCGGGCCGACGGGTGAGCTGCTGGCGGGCCGGCGGGCCGCGCTCTCGGCGCAGGGTGGTGCGCTCACCGTCCGGGTGGAGGTCCCGGACGGTGCCGGCGGCTCGCTGGGCGCGCTGGTCGCCCGGTCGGGTTCGCGGGTCGTGGGCTGGGGGGAGACGGTGCGCGACGTGCTCCGCCTCGCGGTCGCTCCGCTGACGGCCTGGTGCGCGGTGCGGCGTCTGGACGACGAACGGACCGGCCACCGCGCGGCGTTGCTCCTGCGCCGGCTGCTGGAGGCGGACGCCGGGGCCGTGGACGGTGGCGGACCCGGCCAGGACGAGGTGGGGGCGGGGCCCGGCGAGAACGGGCAGGCCGAGGCGGCCGCGCTGGGCTGGCCCGCCCAAGGTCCGCTCATCGGCTACGCGCTGCGTCCCGTCGCGGGCTGGGACGGTCCCGATCCCGGCCCCGCGCTGCGCGCGGTCTGGAGTTCGGTGGGGCCGGGCGGACCGCTGGTGGCGTACGGGCGTTGCTGGGTGGCCTGGCAGTCGGTCGCCCTCGCGGACAGGGTGGATCCGCTGGAGGCGGCGGCCCGGCAGTTGGCCGACGCGCTCGCCGCGGCGGCCCCGTATGTGCCGGTCGTCGGCGGGGTGGCGGGCACAGCGGCCTCGTTGTCCGCGCTCGGCACGGTCCTGACCGACGCATGCGCGGCAGCCGGGGTGGCGGCCGCCGGGGAGTCGGGGAGCGTGGTACGTGGGGACCGGATGGGCGCGGCACAGTTGCTGTCCGCTGTACCGGCCGAGATGCTGCGCGGTCCTGCGGAGGTGGTGCTCGCCCCGCTGCTCGCAGCGGACCGGGACGGCACCCTGCTGCGTACGCTGGCGGTCGTCCTCGACGCGGGTGCGGCGCCGACGGCGGCGGCCGAGGTGCTCGGGGTGCACCGCAACACGGTGGCTGCCCGGCTGGAGCGTATCCGCGCGCTGGGCTTCGATCCCGACGATGCGTCACAGCGGCTGGCACTGCATCTGGCGTGCCGGGTCCTGCTGCGCGACAGGGGCGCGGCGTCTTGAGGGTTGTTCCTTCGCGGCTCCGTGCGCTGTCGGCCCGAGCACGGGGTGGCGGAAGAACCCACTGGGGGTTCTTCCGCCACCGTCCTTGCCGGTCCGTCAGGCGCCGTACACGGCTTGCGCGTGTCCGGCCGTCAGCAGGCCCTGGCGGATGTCCTCGGCCACTGCTTCGGCCGCCCGCTCCCCCGCCGGGCCGAAGCCGCCGCCACCACCGCTCTCGCAGCGCAGCACATCGCCCTCGCGCACGCTCAGTGCGTTGGCCTTCAGCAGTGAACGCCGGTCATCGCGGCCCGGGTTGAGGGTCACTCGCGGCGCCGCCCCCGCGGTACCCCCGAAGATGCCCCAGGCGGGAGTGACCGAGCGCTCCCACCACAGGGAGAGCTGCTGGTCGGCGGCGAACCGGTACTGGCGCACCACTCCGTTGCCGCCGCGGGTACGGCCGGCGCCCGCGGAGTCGGGGCGGATCGCGTACTCCTCGACGCGTACCGGGTAGAGGGTCTCCAGCACCTCCACGGGCATGTCGCGCAGCGAGCCGTTGACGTTGTTGATCAGGCAGGACTCGCCGTCGGCTGCGTCCCAGGCGCCCCAGCCGCCGACTGTCGCCTCCTGCGAGACGAAGAGCTTTCCGCTGCGCGGGTCGGTTCCGGTGAACTGGACGATCATCGAGTCGCCGTAGCTTGCCGCGGCGGCGCGGTCCGGGACGGCCGGGGCGAGCGCCTTGACGACCAGGTCGATGACGAGGCCGAGGTGGGAGTAGTAGTACTGGCAGGCGGCAGGTTCGACGGCGGCGAGCATGCTGCCTGGCCGGGTCAGTACGTCAAGTGGCTTGAACGACCCTCCGTTGAGGGGGACTTCACCGCTGACGAGCAGTTTGTAGCCGACGCGGCAGGCCGCGACGGTCTGTGCCGCACCGCAGTTGACGGGTCCGGTGGCCTGGTCGGCGCAGTCGGTGACGTCCATCGTCATGCGGTCGCCGTCGACGGTGACCCGGACGGTGACGTGCAGGGGTGTGCCGAGGTCGATGCCGTCGTCGTCGAGATGCCCCGTGGCTTCGTACACACCGTCGGGGATCGCGGCGATCTCCCGGCGCTCCAGCCGCTCGGTCTGGGCGAAGATCGCGTCGCGGGCGGCGAGCACGGTCTCCAGGCCCCATCGTCCGACGATCTCCGCGAGCCTGCGGGCTCCGGTCCGGGCGCAGGCCACCTGGGCGCGCATGTCGCCGAGGGTGGGGTGTGGGAACCGTACCTGACGCGCAATCAGATCGTGGACGAGTACGCAGGGTTCACCGTTCTCGTAGATTTTCAACGGGCCCATGCGCAGGCCCTCCTGATGGATCGACGTGGAGTCCATGGAGCCGCCCGGGTCCTTGGAACCCATATCGATCCAGTGCGCCCGGGAGGCCGCGAAGCCGACGAGTTCGTCCTCCACGAAGATCGGGCCGTAGACGGTGACGTCGTTGAGGTGCGTGCCGCCGATGTACGAGTCGTTCAGCACCCACACGTCGCCGGGCCGCCAGACGCCGGCGCCGTACATCCGCTCCGTGGCGCGGGTGCACTCCTCCAGGTTGCCGAGGAAGATCGGCAGGCCGGAGGACTGGCCCAGGACGTTGTGGTCGCGGTCCAGGAGCGCGACGGCACAGTCCTTGGCCTCGTAGATGGTCGGGGTGTAGGAGGACCGGATCAGGGTGGTGTTCATGTCCTCGGCGGCCTGGAGCAGCGCGCAGCGGATGATCTCCGTGGTGATCGGGTCGATGGCGGCCGGGGCCGGGCCGTCCGCGGTGCTGGTGCCGGTGCCGGTGGTCATGAGATGCCTCCGAGTTTGATGACGAGGAATCCGTTGTCGTCCACGGTGACGGTGGCGTCCGGTGGGACGACGGTGGTGGAGGTGGCCTCGACGATGACGGCGGGGCCGGGGATGTACTGCCCTGGGGCGAGGTGTTCGCGGCGGAGTACGGCGGTGTCATGCGCGGCACCCCCGAAGACGACCGGTTTGACCAGGGCTTCGGGGGCTTCGCCGGGCGCGGCCGCGTACGGGACGGCGGCGAATTCGGGGAGCCCGCCGAGCGCGGTGGTGCGCAGGGTGACGAACTCGACGGGGGCCTCGGGGGTCGCATGGCCGTAACGGCGTTCGTGGAGCCGGGCGAAGCGTGCGGCGACCGATGCGAGGAAGTCTTCGGCAGCGGGCTCGGCGGGGCCGGTGAGCGGCACGGTCAGGGTGTAGTCCTGGCCCTCGTACCGCATGTCGACGGCGTGCTCGATACGGTGGCGCTCGGCCGGTACGCCCTGCTCGGCCAGGGCTTCGGCGCTCTCGGCGGCCAGTCCGGCGAGGGCCTGGGCCATCGCGGTGCCGTCGAGGCCGGCGCCGGGGGTGAAGAACTGGAGCGTGAGGTCGCGGCGGACTTCGGTGCCGAGCATGCCCCAGGCGGAGAACGCGCCGGGGAAGCGCGGTACGACGACCTCCTCGATACCTAGCTCGCGGGCGATCTCCACAGCATGCATGGGCCCTGCCCCGCCGAAGGCGAGGAGTACGAACTCGCGTGGTTCCAGGCCGTGTTCGACGGTGAGGGTACGGATCGCCTGGGCCATCTTGGCGTTGGCGACGTCGCAGATGCCGCCGGCCAGCTCGACGGGGCCGAGGCCCAGGGCGGAGGCGAGTTCCGCGACGGCCCGGTGGGCCGCCCCGGTGTCCAGGGTCATGTGCCCGCCGGCGAACCAGTCGGGGTCGACACGGCCGAGGACGGCATTGGCGTCGGTGACGGTGGCCCGGGTGCCGCCGCGTCCGTAGCAGGCGGGCCCGGGTACGGCGCCGGCCGATTCGGGGCCGACGCGCAGTCCGCCCCCCTCGGCGTAGGCGAGGGAGCCGCCGCCCGCTCCGATGGTGTGCAGGTCCACGAGCGGCATCAGGACGGGGAAGCCGTCGGCGGCACCCTCGTTGGAGATGTCGGGGCGGCCGCCGAGCACGAGTGACACGTCGAACGAGGTGCCGCCCATGTCGACGCAGATCGCGTTGGGCCGGCCGAGCAGCGCGGTGGCCGCGACTCCGCCCATGGTGCCGCCGACCGGCCCGGACAGCAGGGTCTGAAGGGGGTGGCGACGGGCGAAGGAGGCGTTGACGACTCCGCCGGAGGACTGCATGACCTGGACGGGAACGGTCAGCCCGTGCGCGGCGAAGCGGTCCTCGATCCGGCCGAGGTAGCGGCGTACGACCGGGCCGGTGTACGCCTCCAGGACGGCGGACGAGGTGCGTTCGTACTCGCGCCATTCGCGGGCCACCTGGTGGGAGAGCACGATCATCACGTCCTCGCCGAGCTCCTCGGCGAGGATCTCGCCGGCCCGCAGTTCGTGGGCGGGGTTCACGTAGGAGAACAGCAGCGCGACGGCGACTGCGTCGAACCCCTCGTCGCGGGCGCGGCGGGCCGCGGCCCGTACGGCGGCCTCGTCGAGCGGGGCCAGCTCGGTGCCGCGCGAGTCGAAGCGGCCGCCCGCCTCGGCGGTGGCGTACCGGTCCACGAGCGGCACGGGCTTGCGGTAGTGCAGGTCGAACATGCGGTCCCGGTTGCCGCGGGCGATCTGGTAGACGTCGCGCAGCCCGGCCGAGGCGAGCAGCAGGACACGGGCGCCCTTGCGTTCCAGCAGGGCGTTGAGGCCCTGGGTGGTGCCGTGGACGAAGAAGGAGATGTCGGCGGGGTCGTCGACCGCCCGGCCCAGCGAGGAGAAGACGCCCTCGGCGAGGTCTCCCGGCGTGGTGGGGGTCTTCGCCGCTTCGAAGGTGCCGCGCGTCTCGTCGTACGCGACGACATCGGTGAATGTGCCACCGATGTCCATGGCCACCCGGTAAGTCATGTCGCCTCCCGGCTTTCTCAGGGGAATGGCGTGACGCTATCGGCAAGGCACGGCGCCCGGCTGTGCGCTGCGCACGGTGCGCGGGGTCCGGCCGTGCGCAGCGCCCGGGGTCAGCCGGCGGGGCCCGGCTGCCGCACGTCCTCGTGGAGGTGGACGATCCGCCAGGACGCCCCGGCCCGGTGCAGGATCACGGTGTTGCGGATGAGCTCGGGACGGTGCGGGGCGCCGTCCGGGGCGGGGGTGAAGTCGACCCGGAGCCAGAAGCGCAGGACGGCGATGTCGCCGAAGACGTCGATGGTGCGGTCGTACGCCGTGAGGCCTGTCTCCTGGGGTCCCTCACCGGGCGCCGGGCGGGCGTCGCGGATCCGGTCGAGGTCGGCCTTGCCGAGCAGGAGCGGGTCGGCGGCGGAGTCCCAGACGGTCGCCCCGGGGTCGAGTGCCCGGTCGATCCCGGCGCGGTCGCCCGCGTCGTACGCCTCGTACATCGCGGTGAGGACGGCCCAAACGGCGTCGGCGTCGGCCGCCGACGCACCCGGCCGGGCGGTGGACGGGAGAGGCAGGGGGATCTGGGACATGGCGGTGCTCCTGAGCGGTACTCGGGGGTGCGACGGCGGCCAAACTACACAGCAACCGGCCGGGCCACCGCCCGCACCCCCGCCACCCGCTCCACCAGACGGAGGGCCTGGGCCAGGTTCTTCGCTCCCTGCTCCGCCTCCGGGACGGCCGAGTTCACCCGGCCCGTTTGCCGTCGCCGGCATGGTGTTGACGCGGGCGTTCAAAGTGCACGGGACGAAGATCGCTCCGCTCGTCCGTACCGCCGCCGCGCCGGGTAGGCGAAGTGATGCTTGCGCAGCATCCTCTTCGTCGCCGCGAACCACTCGATCCACTCACGTGAACGGGAGCCGATCACGACACCCTGGAGCGGGCCGCGCTCGCCGGCGCGAGGGAAGCCGTCGCGCTCCAGGAGCAGCCGGCGCCCTGGAGGCGCAGCGCGGCCGACGGGCGGCCGGTCGTCTACTGGCGAACCGGCTGCACGTACTGCATGCACCTGCGCGTCCGGCTGGGGTTGAGCGCCCGCCAGGTACTCTGGGTCGATATCCGGCGCGACCCGGAGGGGGCCGCGGCGGTGCGGGCAATCAATGACGGCAACGAGACGGTGCCGACCGTCGTCGTGGCGGGCCGGCCGCACACCAACCCCGATCCCGCGTGGGTGCACCGACAGCTGTCCCGTTCCGCTTGAGACATCGACCGGGTGACAAGGCCTACGACGCGCTGGGGGTTGGGTAACGTGCGGATTCCGAGGAACACGCGGACGACACCGGGTCGGGACACCACCGAGGAGCGGTCCCGGCGCATCCGACGGGCCGGAGTGTGCGCGGGCGCCGTGACAGCGCTCTTCGCAGCCGTGACCGCCGCCGCGCGCCTGGCCGAGGTCGCGCCGCCGTGGTGGGTCCTGGCACCCGCCGCCGCACTGGTGGCGGCGCTCGGGGGCCGGGCCGGTGCACGGCTGGGCCGGGAGGACGCCACGCGCGCCGAAACCCTGGAGCCCGGGGAAATCGTGATCGGCACGTACACGGTTCGCCCGCCGTACGCTGACCACGGACCGCCGCCGCCCTACGAGAGCCCGCAGTACCAACTCCGCCTCACCACAAAAGGGATGCAGATGTGGGAACGCGCCGTCCTGCTGTGGAACCACCCGTGGCCGGAACTGCGCGTCGTGGCGGACGGCCCCCGCCTCCGCGTCCACCACGAGGGCCGCGAGGCCGGTGTGATGCTGCTCGAACCCGCCGGAGCCGTGCAGGAGGTGCTGACCATGGGCAGGCGCTACGGGGCCGGGTGACGCTCCAGCACGGAATCGTCCCGGGCGGCCTCGCGGACCACGGTGTGCAGATCGCACGGACGGGTCCGGGGTGAGGGTCACATGGGGGGCCGCTTGAGGGTGGTGTTCTCTGTGGCGATCCGCTGGAGACGTCTTCGCCCAGGTCCAGGCCGTCGCCCGGGACTTCCCAGTGGTCGCGGTAGGACGGTTTCACCAGGAGGAACCGTCCGGCGGGGTCGCGGATGGCCGCTCCTGCCCCCACCGATGTTCTTGAGGAGGGTGGCGTAGTACTCGGCGGGAGGCAGATGAGCAATGCTCATGGAGCGGGACGCTATCCGTGCTGTCGGCACGGCCACACGATGTTCAGGACCGTCAAGCGGCGCAGCTGCCGGTTCACCTGGTAGGTGAGGGTGACAACGCGCCCGTCTTTGTGAACGTCGGGCGGACATGCCGTAACAGGAGGTCAGTCTGCGTACACAAAGATGAGACACAGAGCTGCGAAGGGCACGGCAGCCCCTCCGAGCAACGCCAGTACTGCCGGGACCGCCGCTGTCAGCCGCTTCTTGCCCTTGCGCCGGCCCGAGCGGAACACCACGCCGGCCAGGACGAGCGGCAGCGCCACGAGGCCGAGGAAGAGCACCGGCACCCAAAATCGGCTGTACGCGGTGGTCTCGGCGTCGGTCACCAGATGCCAGGCGTTCGTGCCGAAGAACACTGCCGGGCCGGCCAGCAGAAAGAACGAGAGGCCCAACGCCACGGCGACGGTCACTCCTTCCGTCAGCCGCTCGGCCCACACATGCTCGCTGCGAACCTCCGCCGTCCTTCGGTCCTCCATGCCCATTCTCCCAGTTGCCGCAGTTCAGTGTCGCCGCGCCAGCGCTTCGGTTGAACTGCTCAGTCCGTGGCCGATAGAAGACGATAGCGTCAGAGCCCAGGGCTGCGGACACTGCGCTGTCGTTCTACTGAGCTTCCTGTCCGCCTGAGGCCTCGTGGCCGACGGAGTCGGGCTCCTCGCCAGGACGAGAACGGCGGGACGGTGCTTCCAACGGTGCGCTCGGTACCACCAGGGCTCAGGTGCTGGGGGCTGCTATTACTGCGGCGGAGCCGCGTTGGGAGCGGGGGGTTTTGTCGCCGACGCGCTTGGGTTCAATGGTACGGATCGACGGCTTCGCCCGGGGCGCCTTCGTGGTAGGGCCCGTCTGGGTTGGAGTCGCGGTCGTGTAGGAGAGGAAAGAAGACGCGGCGGAGCTGGAGGCCGCTGTCGGTGTCGGCTTCGGCGTGCGCGTCGAGTTCGGTGTAGCCGACCATGCGTCCGTCGCGTTCGTAGCAGGGCCTGCGGCGCCAGCCTCTGGCCAGGGCGGCACCATCTCGTACCTCACCGTCCGTCTCGTCAACGCCGACCGGACATTGATCGCCGCGCGGGGTGCTGGGCCGACGCGGCACACCGAGGGCGCGGGGGTGTGTCAACTCGGCGCCGAGAGTCACCGGGTCCGGCACCGGGCGGGACAATCGGTCGAGGCGAGTCACCCGCAGGGTGTCGCCCTCACGTGGCAACTGCAATGACGGGGTCGAGCTCCGGCCGGGACGTCTTCGCGTCGGCGGCGATGTCGACATGCATGGCTGTTGTCGCGTTCCACTCCGTTGCGGTCGGCCCACGGCGGGATCACCGCTGACCCGGCCGCGGAACTGGACCGACGGATGCGCCGCTACGTGCGCCGACCTCGGGATTCGTTCCGCCGGTCGTCCTCGGGCTGTCGCCGCCTCGCTTGGGAGCCGGCGGCAGCCCGTCGTCGTGCGGAAAACCATTTCAGATACAGACCTGTATCTGGATACAGTCTCGTATCCAACGACGCATCAGGAGACGATCACCATCACCAGGCGACTCACCCGGCAGCAGAGCCGGGAACTCACCCGCGAGCAGCTGCTGCAGGCCGCGGCCGAACTCTTCGCCGAGCACGGCGTCAACGGCACCTCGGTCGAGCAGATCGTCGAGCGCGCCGGCTACACCCGCGGCGCGTTCTACGGCAACTTCGAGGGCAAGCACGAACTCGTCCTGGCCCTGCTGGAGCAGCGCACCCAGCACGAGCTGGAGGAGATGCAGGAGATCAGCCGCGACGCCGGGTCGTTCGACAGCCTGATGGAGCACCTGAGGTCCTGGTACCGCCAGCGCGACGAGACCCTCGGCAGCTGGCTCGCCCTGCGCACCGAGCTCTGGCTCTACGGGCTGCGCGACCCGGAGCTGCTGCCGGTGCTCGCGGACCGCGAGCGTCGTTCGCGCGCCGCGCTCGCCCAGGCGCTGGAACAGGGCTTCGCCGCCCGCTCGGTGGCTCCCCCGGCCCCGGTCGAGTTCCTGGCTCTTGTTCTGTACTCGCTGGGCGACGGCCTGTCCATCCAGCGCGTGCTCTCCCCCGAGGACAGCGACATCGACACCGTCGCGAACGCCATCGAGCTGCTGATGCGCTCGTGGAGCGCGCTGGCCCGGAACCCCGCGCCCGCCGAGGAAACCTCCCGCCTGTCCCCCGGGCGTCCGGCCACCAAGGGCCGGACGCCATCGATCGAGAAGCCGGAGAAGAACCCATGAGCAGCAAGGCAGGGCAGGCGAAACAGCTGAACGCCGGACCGCCTGTCGCCTCCGACGCCCCCGCGCCGCACCCGAAGCGGTGGCTCGCGCTGGCCGTTCTGCTGGTCGCCACCTTCATGGACCTGCTGGACGTCAACATCGTGACCGTGGCGATCCCGGCCATCCAGGGCGACCTCGGTGCGTCGGCCGTCGTCATCCAGGCGGTGACCGCCGGCTACACACTCTCCTTCGCGGCCATCCTGATCACCGGTGGCAGGCTCGGCGACATATTCGGCCGCAAGCGGATGTTCATGACCGGTGTCGCCGGATTCGTCGTGGCCTCCGCACTGTGCGCAGCCGCGCAGAACCCCGAGATGCTGGTCGCCTCCCGCATCCTCCAGGGTGTGGCCGCCGCGATCATGGTCCCGCAGGTCCTGGCGATCATCCACGTCACGTTCGCCCCGCATGAGATCGGCCGCGTCGTCAGTCTGTACGCGGGCATGATCGGCCTGGCCATCGTCGCCGCCCCCATCCTCGGCGGCGCCCTGGTCGACTGGAGCCCGCTCGACCTCGGCTGGCGGAGCATCTTCGTGATCAACCTGCCGGTCGGCGCGGCCGCCCTCATCGGGGCCGCGAAGTGGATGAAGGAGTCGAAGTCCCCGCACGCGATGCGGCTGGACCTGATCGGCATGCTGCTCGCGATCATCGGGCTGCTTCTGCTGATGCTGCCGCTCATGCTCGGCCGTGAACTCGACTGGCCCGCCTGGAGCATCACCTGCCTGTTCGGCGCCGCGCCCGTCGTCGTGGGCTTCGTCCTCTACGAGCGGTACAAGACCCGCAAGGACGGATCCCCGTTGGTGATCCTCTCCCTGTTCCAGGTCCGCGCGTTCGGCGCCGGCGTCGCGGCGCAGATGCTCTTCAGCGCCGTCCCGGCGGGCTTCTTCCTCAGCTGGACGCTCTATCTCCAGGGCGGCCTGGGCTGGTCGGCGCTGCACACCGGTCTGACCGCGATCCCGTTCTCGCTCGGGGTCCCGATCGTCGGCACGATCGCGGTGCGCACGCTCTTCCCCCAGTACGGGCGGTACACCCTGGTGGCGGGCGCCCTGATGATGATGCTCGGCATCGCCTCCTACGCCTGGGTCGCGAACCACGCCGGGAGCGACATAACCTCCTGGCACGCCGTCCCGTCCATGCTCCTGCTCGGCTCCGGCATGGGCCTGCTGATGGCCCCGCTGACCGGCCTGATCCTGCGCGAAGTCAAGCCGCAGGAAGCGGGCGCAGCGTCCGGCATCATCAACGCGACCGGTCAGCTCGGCGCGGCCCTCGGCGTGGCGATCATCGGCGGGGTCTTCTTCTCCGCCCTGGCGAGCAACGCGGGCCCGCAAGCCCACAAGGTAATCCCGACCGTCCAGACGGTGGCACCGGCCCAGGCCCGGGCGATCCGCAGCTGCGCGACCGACTCGCTCGGCCAGGCCGACCCGACCAAGGTGCCGGAGAGCTGCACCACACTGCTCGCGAGCACCCCGGGCACCCGTCAGGACTCCGGCGCCGACGCCAAGACGATCGACACCACCCTCGGCGAGATCCGCTCCAAGACCTTCATCGCCACCTACAGCGAGGCTCTGTACTGGGCGGCCGGCAGCCTGGTGCTCGTCACCGGCCTGCTGTTCCTCCTGCCGCACCGGACGCACCGGCCGGAGCAGAAGTGAGCCTCGGCGGTTGGAGGGGTGTTCGCCACCGGCTGCCAAGCCGGCCCGCTGCCCCGTCATCGACTGACGCGCGGTCAACTCCACGGCGCGCCAGCGGAACGCGGGCCGATGACCGAATCCACACCTGGAGAACACAGTTATGAGCGATACAACCTACCAGGTCATCACACACGGCAAGTTCGCCGAGCTCACGGATGAACAGCGTGTTCCCCTGATCGCCCGGGCGAGCGAACACGACCTGTTCAAGGCCCGGTTCACCGAGGAGGGCACCGTGACCTACGAGCCGGCCCTGCTCACCTTCACCTTCCGCGTCCTCATCCCGGCGACCGAGGAGGACACCGAGGACCTCGTGCTGGGCCAGGCCGAGGAACTGGCCGCGGCCGCCATCCGCAAGCTGGGGGGCGAGTACCGCGACCTCCGGTCGGTCTCCACCGACCTGTCCAAGATCAAGGTCAAGCGGAAGGGCCGCTGAGCCCCCGACAGAACCAGCACCTGCCAGGCGCACGGGCCGGGCAGGCTTCAGAAAGGATGCGTTCCCTCTCATGACACCCGAACAACTCGCCATCGAGCTGGCCGATCCGGTGCTGCGCCGGGTCTTTTCGGCGGCCGCCCTCGGCGCGTCGACCTCCTCGGAGATCCTCTCCGCCTCGGGGCTCGGCGCACCGCAGGCCGCCCCGGCCATCGGCCGGCTCGTCCGCAGCGGACTGCTCGTCCAAGGGCGCGGCTCGCTGACCCTGGACAACGACGCCCTCGCCGCAGCCGCGGAGAGCGCCGCCCGGCGTGTGGCGGAGGAGACGGCGGCCGACCAGCCCAACCCGCAACTGCGCGGCCACATCCGCGGCGGCATCCTGGTCAACGTGCCGGAGCAGGACGCCGACGCTCGTCGCGCGGCCCTCGGGCACGTCGCCGGGAGCTCCTTCGCCGCCGGCGACGACTACGACGAGCGGACGGTGACCGACCGCCTGCAGCCGTGGTGCGAGGACGGCGCACTGGACGCCGTCTCGCTGCGGCGCGCCCTCGTCGACGACGGACTCCTGGCCCGCGAGTCCGGACGCTACCGGCTCGCCGCCCCGGGGGACAGCGCCGGATGAAGACCGGCCGGAGACAGGGCCGCGTCCTACTGCCTGTACCTGGCCTCCGAGCCGCCCTGCGACTTCGAGCCGCTGTCCGAGGACGAAGAAGACGAGGACGAGGAGCCCTTGGAGGACGAGTCCTTGCCGGAATCGTTGCTGCCGCAGGCGGTGAGCGAGAGGGTGGCGGCGACGCCGATGGCGGCGAGAGCGGTGATGCGGGTGTACTTCACGGTGTTCCCCCAGGAATAGCTCGGTGCATGCGGTCGGAAGTATTTGTATCGCGCACCGAGTCACAGGCGGTCCTCAGCACAGTGCCGTGGCATTCTTCAGCGAGACCGAACTGTTCCGCGTGTACTCCACCTCGCTCGCCCCCGGCCTCCTGCAGACCGAGGGGTACGCAACGGCCGTTCTCGGCATGTCAGCCCGCTTTCGTGACCTGCCAGTGGATGACAGCTCGGCAGCGGCGCGGGCCCGAGTTGATCGCTCACAAATCGTCCACGACCGCGGCCACCGGTTCGTACTCCTCATCGAGGAAGCGGTGCTGTACTACCGGATCTGCGACATCGAGGCGATGGCAGCGCAGCTCGGTTACCTGCTGAGCGCTGGCGCCCTGCCCGCGGTGTCACTCGGCATCATTCCGGCCGGCAGTCCGCGCGGGCAGTGGCCGCGAGAAACGTTCCACGTGTATGACGACTCGCTGGTGTCCGTTGAGTTGGTGTCGGCGCAGGTGCGCATTACGCAGCCCACGGAGATCGGGTTGTATGTCCGGGCGTTCGAGGAGCTGCGGCGCACTGCAGTCTATGGAGCCGAGGCGAGGGCTTTGATCACGAAGGCGATTGACGCGCTGGGCTGACCCCGAACGCACGAAACTGCCCCTGCTCCGGCCGAAGTCGGGCAGGGGCGTTGTCATGAGCGGCGGCGGTCCGGCGGCAGCCTTGGGGCCCGCCCCCCTCCCCGAGAAGAGGGCGGGGCACCATCCGGTCTCAGCCCGGCTGGCCGGCCAAGGCGGGGACTGGATGGCGGCAGTAGCCAACCAGACGACAGCACCCCACTCAAACCATCGTCGGCCAGATGGGTGTACAGCCCGAAATAGACAAATCAGCCCCGTAGCCCGGCTCTAACAGCGGCCGGTTGAAGCATGGTTGCACGTTCGGGCGAGTCACTGCACCGGTGTGGTGGGTTGGTGAGGGACCCCCGAGTCGGTGCAGTACGCTGCGTAACGCTCCGCACCCATTCCGGCACGGAGCGTGATTGGTAGAGTAGAGGAGTCCTTCATGCGCATTCGATCTGCGTGTGTCATGGTTGCCGTGGCGCTGAGTACGACCGTACTCGGAGTGGGTACTGCCGACGCGACCGGGCCGCTGAGCGGCACCAAGGTCCGCACCTGGCAGACCGGTTTCGTCCTCGGTGTCGCCGGCAATTCGACGGTCGGCGGTGCACAGGTTCAATACCAGGCCGACACCGGAGACCTGGCCCAGAAATGGGCCATCGATCCGGTCACCAGCGACACCTTCCTGCTGCGCAACCTGAACAGCGACATGTGCGTCACCGCTGTGGGCGGCGGCGACACTGAAGCCCTCGAGCAGCGCCCGTGCGATTACCGGTGGGCGGAGCAGACCTTCACCATGGTGGACTCCGGCAAGCCCAGCCGGTACCTGCTGCGGAACTTGGGCCACAACAAGTGCATGCAGCAGTACCTGGCCACCGCGCCTACCTACGCCCGGCTGGCTGCCTGTGCTCCCACCAACAACTACCAGACCCAGTCGTTCGACGTCCGCTGACCTCTTCAGCGCGCGGCAATACGAAGCGGCGTGACAAAACCGCCCCCTGTTCCGGCCGTGGCCGGAACAGGGGGCGTGGTTGTGAAGCTGTTCTTGCCGACGGGGATACCGCGTGGCCGCGGCCAGTGAGTCGATCTCACCGCAGACATCGAGCTGCCCGGATCGGCCGAGTACACCACGCTGAGCCCCGAACACGAGGACTACCGGCGAGCCCAGATCGCGCACCGATGAGTTTTCCGAGCCGCGCTGGTCTATACACCGGACACCCACGGACGGAAGGCTGGGCCATGCGGAAACTGATCTACGGCATGAACCTGACCCTGGACGGCTACATCGCCGCGGCCGGCGACGACATCGGCTGGAGCGGACCGCCCAGCCATGAGCTGTTCCAATGGTGGCTCGACCACGAGCAGGCAAGTGGCCTGTCGCTGTATGGGCGCAAGCTATGGGAGACGATGAGCTCCTACTGGCCGACCGGCGACCAGCAGCCCAACGCCACCCCGGCGGAGATCGAGTTCGCGCGGAACTGGCGGGACACGCCGAAGGTGGTGTTCTCCTCGACGATCGACAAGGTCGACTGGAACACCCGCCTGGTCACCGGCGACGCGATCGCCGAGATTACCCGACTCAAGGCCGAGGACGGCGGCCCAATGAACATCGGCGGCGCAACGCTGGCCGGGGCGGCCATGCGCGCCGGGCTGATCGACGAGTACGTGATCGCCGCCCATCCGGTCCTGGTGGGCGGCGGCACGCCGTTCTTCGCCGCGCTGGACAGCTGGGTGAACCTCAACATGGTGGAGACGCGGACGTTGCCCAGCGGCGTGGTCCTGACCAGGTACGAGACGAGGCGCTGAACAGCTTCCCGCTGTCTCACGGCTTGGACGGGTGTTTCCTCTCACCGTTACAGCGATCTCCAATCGACCATACGAAGGCTCATGTGAACCCATGCGGGCCGCAGGATTTCCTCGGGCAGCGTTGTGAGGACAGCGTCGAGACGTAGCGCTTTTGCCGTCCTTGTCGATGTGCTGGGCGACTTTGCCGGACAGCAGGCCGTCCGTCATGTCCATGCCCGCGCCGGAGACCGCGGCGAACCACGGACGGTATTCCAGTGCTTCGGCTGCGAATTGCCAGGCCGGCGTGGCCAGCAGCAGGGTGCAGCCACCGTCGGCGAGCGCGGTCAGGGTCTCCTTGACTCCGCCGATCCACGGCGCGTCGCGCAAGTGGTCACGGATCTGTGCGGGAGTGGTGCCGGTGAACAGTGCACACTCGCCCTGTGAAACGAGATGGTCCGCAAAACCGGCGTCTACCCCGGGAACATCTACCTCGCGTCCGAACAGTCGGTGGCACTGCCGCTGAACACCGCCCACGGCACCGAGCCTTCGGCCTCGGACGGCCCCTCGGCCACCGTCCGTCTGGAGGAACTGCCGAAGCAAATGCATGCCCTCGAACTGCTCTACCGCTTTCCCGTCGCCTACAAGTTCCGTGGTACCCACGGTCCGGAACGCCAGTGCCTGGCTTCGTTCATCTCTAGTGCTCCGGGAAGGTTCGCCGGGTTGGCGGGTCACTTCTACTCGGATGCGGCGGCGAGGTGACGGCGGCGCCTCGGTGGCGCGCCGGGTGGGGTACGCGGACGCCTTCGGTTTCAGCACGGCCTTCAAACGGGTCCGGGGGGTGGGCCCGAGCGCCTACCGCGATCGCCCGATGGCCGGGCGCTCCTCCGGCCCAGTTCCCGTAGGACAGGCCTGATCCGGTGCGCAGTCGAGGACGTCAACCCGGCGTACCTCTGCGGTCACAGTGTCAGGTCCTGTCGTGAGAAATGCTGGTCGCAGCCCTGCGGGGACTGCGACCAGCAGGTTGTGCCGTATCGCCACCGATCAGTGGCGATCAGCGGTCATTTCAGCCAGAGGGCTTCCATCGGAAGCCCACGGCCGGTGGTCCCCAGCTCGGTGATCCCGAACCCGCCGCCGTACCCACCGTCGATCCAGCCGATGTTGCTGACGTGGGCGGCGCCGTCCACCATCCCTGTCGTGTGGTCCAGGTAGACCCTGACCGCCTCGATCGGAGCGTCCGTGTTGACGTCGCCGACCTGGATGGTCCGGTTGCTGGGAGAGGTGCAGGAGTAATAGGCATCCCAGCCGTAGTTGGAACGGTGTGCTCTGGCACAGAACTCGATCGTGCTGGCGGGGAAGTGGAACCGGATTGAGTCGATGCTGATGGCCTGCCCGGTGCTACCGGCCCATTCCCCGTCGCATCTCCAGTCCTGCCAGCCGACCCTCTTGAGGTGAGCCTGGTAGCAGACGGTGCCGGTGGGGTTGTCCCTGGCGCTGGCGGAGCCCGCTCCCATGAACACAGCTGTGGCAGTGACCGCCGCCGCGGCGACTACACGGATCGTACGCTTCAACATGTGTGCTTCCCCGATTCCAGGGCCTCGGATGGCCCGGCGGGCAACGTTAGCGATCACGGTCCGCCGTGTCGTGAATCTGACATCGGCAGTTGCCAAATCGGAGAGTTCGGCACGGAATTGTGAATTCCGCCCGGTCCAGGAGCTGGGCCGGGGCCCAGTATTAGCCGTCTGCCGAGGTCGGCGGCTGTGAGATGGGGCTTGTGCAGCGCATCGCTGTAGAGCCGCATCTCACGAGCCGCCCCGTCAAGGTGCTGCCAGAAGGGAAGCGGCAGCTCGAGATCGTCACCAAGATCGACCAGACAGTCGAAGGCGAGCCCCAGCTCGTTGGGTGCGGTTCCAGCCGGCCTTAAGCGCGTCACGATCAGTACCGCACCCGTGCGTGTGGTGGTGGGTCGCGGGATGCCGCTCGGGGTGACCGGCCGGAGCCCAGCACGATCCGGTGGGGGACGGATGCCGAGCGGCCCGAACTCGTCGAACGCGAACACTCGGTCCGGGAAGCGCAGCACGCCTGCCTCGGTGACAGCTTTCGTGCTTCGGCTCAAGTCCCGTTCGTCCAGGTTCCGGCGCAAGGCCGAGGCTGCGGGCGGGCTGAGTGGTGCTTGTTTTGCATGCTGGACCTCCGGCCAGAGCGGTAACCCACGCGCGAGCAAGGAGCCCGCCCTCTGCACGCCGCAGGGGCAGCGGGGTGGGCTCTCTTACGGCCGTGCCTGCGAGGGCAGGGTGAGGATTTCGGCTCCGTCATCGGTGATGGCGATGGTGTGCTCGCTGTGTGCGGTCCGGCAGCCCGTCACGCTGCGCAGCGTCCAGCCGTCGGCGTCGGTGACGAGCGTGGCGGTGTCGGCCATGACCCAGGGCTCCAGGGCGAGCAGCAGGCCGGGGCGCAGCTTGTATCCGCGGCCGGGCCGTCCGGTGTTCGCGACGTGCGGGTCCTGGTGCATGGTCGAGCCGATGCCATGGCCTCCGAACTCTGTGTTGATCGGGTATCCCGCCTCACTGAGGACCGTGCCGATGGCGTGGGAGAGGTCACCGATGCGCGCTCCCGGCTTTGCGGCGGCGATGCCGGCGGCGAGCGCCTGTTCGGTCGTCTCGATCATCGTGACGCTCTCCGCGGGCCTGGCCTTGCCCACCAGGAAGCTGATCGCGGCGTCCGCGGCCACCCCGCCCCTGGCGACGGCCAGGTCGAGGGTCAGCAGGTCCCCGTCGGCCAGCGTGTAGTTGTGGGGCCGCCCGTGGAGCACGCCGTCGTTGACGGCCGTGCAGATGTAGTGACCGAACGGGCCGCGCCCGAAGGAAGGCGCGTAGTCGACGTAACAGGACTGCGCTCCTGCCTCGGTGATCATCTCCTTGGCCCACTGGTCGATGTCCAGCAGGTTCGTCCCGACCGTGCTGCGCTGCTTCAGCGTGTGCAGGATGTCTCCGACCAGGGCACCGGTGCCCCGCGCCCGCTCAAGCTGCGCGGAGTTCAGGATCTCAATCATGGGGGGGGCCTCTCACGTACGTCCAATAACTATACCGGTCTAACTATACCGGTATTAGAATCGGGGCATGGTCAGGATGCCGCTCACCCCCGCCGAGGTAGAACGCGGACAGCGCCTCGGCGCCCTGCTCCGCCGAGCCCGGGGCTGCCGCTCGATGCTCGACGTGGCACTCGCTTCGCACATTTCGACCGAGACTCTTCGGAAGATCGAATCCGGCCGCGTGGCCACCCCCGCCTTCCCGACCATCGCAGCGATCGCCGACACCCTGGGCCTGCCCCTCGACGCGGTCTGGGCCGAGATCAGCCAGCCGGAGCGCACCATCGAGGATAAGTCGGTCCTGCCTGTCGCACGGCATGCATCGCTGGTTTCGTAGGGCCGCGCTCAGAGGGGCAGTGGTTTGCTGACCGCGCTGTGCCGGTACGCCTGCCCGCATGCTGATCACCTCGCCGACCAGCCCGAGCACGCGCCGGTGCAACACTTACCGCCCATCACCTGGTCAAGGCTGCGCCTGACACCCATCGGATATCCCTGAGGCCCGGACGTTCAGAGCTGCATCCCAAACATGTCTGACTATCAATTCGCACCCGAGATACCGACACTTCCAACCTGCTCATCGCTTCCTGTCGCTCGGACCCCGGACGCCGGCTCGATCCGGCCGGACGCCCCGATCCAGTGATCCCGCCACCACAGCGGACATCGCATCCCAGCCGAAGTGCCGGCGATGCGGCCACGGAGTCGCGCAGCGGCGGACGGTGAGGGCTGCCAGGCCCGCTGGCCCGCCGAAGGCGATCGCAGGGTCGGTGGTGTCCGGCATGCCGCCGTCGGGCAGGGCGCAGAGGGAAGTGAGGGGCGTGCCGGTGACCACCCGCATGAGCTCTTCCCCGGTCCACGGGCTCCACAGGCGCACGGTGGTGTCGCTCGATCCCGCGGTGGCAAGGAGCGGCTGCGGCGAGGTGGGGGTGGGCGGGGAGTCTGGCGAGCAGCCAACCGTGGCCACCAGGAGCGCGCCTGCTCCGGAATCGAACCGCGCGGTCACCACTGGCCTTGCCCGTGGGGTGCCCACCACTTGAGCGCTCTGTTTCCTCCTGGGCCGTCCCAGGGACCAGCCCCGGCTTCGACCGGGAGCTGCTGGTCCAGCACGCGGGCCTGCCCGTACGACAGCCGGGCCGGCCCGGCATCCGGGCACACGTCGCGCGGCGAGAGCACCTTGCCGGGCCCCGGCCGACGGCGGGTGGGGCAGCACCGAAGTGCCAGGCCCCGGCGTCTGAAGTGGTCCGCTCAGGCGTTCTCGAGGTGCTGGCGGAATTCCTCGTCGCCCGGGAGTTCTCCTTGCGGGGTCGCCTTGTCCACGACATGCGGAAGCTGTTCCGCGAGTGCGTCGGTGAACTCCTTCACCGACACACCGGCCTCCGCAGCGGTGGCTGCCACCACGTCGGCGTCCAGTACGGAGAGCAGTTGCTCGCCGGTGACGGACCGGTTCCCCACCTGGTCGCTCACCCAGGAACCGACCTCGTCAGCGAGTCCCATGTCCGCGAGGAGGACCAGGAAGTCCCCGAACTCCTCCACACTGGGCTCTTCAGCGGTGTTCGTCATCACTTCGTCCCCTTCTTCGCAGCCTCGGCGGCGAGTTCCTTCAATCGCTTCTGTGCAACTTGCGTCTTGCCCGCTTCGCGTGCCATCTGCTTGATCAAGCTCTTGGCCCATGATGAGAACACAAGGTCTCCTTATCGATCCGCACCAGCAGCTATCACTGCAAGTACGCGATTACCTGCACTGAGTCTCTGACTCGGTGATCGGGTTGGTAAGCCCAGAGAGGCATAAGGGCGGATTTATCCGTTCAGTTTTCAGCCGTGCGAGGGAACCCCAGCCACTTGTTTCAGCAGCCTGGCCGGGACATGAGCCAAGGCCAGGGCGCACAGCTTGTTGCCGAGGATCGCGTAGATGTGGCCGTCGTGGACCTTCGGGCCGAACGTGCCCGGCACGGCGGGGGGCCAGTTGTCGCGCGTCCGTACGGGGACCCGCTCCCGCAGATATGGGGCGCGCACGATCAGAAGGCCCACGTACGCCCTGGCCATGTCCTTCGCCGTGGAGTCGGCGGCGCCACCACGGCGGTAGCCGGCGGGCCCTGCCTCCTCGTTCAGTGCAGGGCCCGCCGGCCTTGTCCGAGGCAGGACGATTCGAGTGATTGCCCTCCACCGGCGTGCGTTGCCCGCCCCTTTGCGTCCTCGTCGGTCCGATCGCGTGGTCGGGGTTCAAGGGGGTGCACTGCGCGGGCCGTGGCGCCTGGCGCCGTCTGCGGGACTGGCCGGGGGCATCGTGCTGTGTGGTGATGAACGATCAGGGCCTACACGGGGTCATTGCCGCGCTGGACAAGCATCGGATCCACCACAGGCTCGCCTGCCAAGTAGGTGACCTCGCCGCCGTCGTACTCGCCTCCGTGGCGGACGACGATCGCTTCGACCTCGCCGTGCCGCTCCACCAGGTGCTCGATTTCGACATCGCGGCCGGCCAGCAGCAGCCACTTCGGTCCGTCTTTTGTCTTCCGGACCTGGGTCACGTAGTCGGCCAGGTCCTGACGGCAGCGCTCCGCGCCAGCCTCGTCTGGGAAGTACGCCCAGTGCGTGTACGGGATCTTGGCGGTTGTCACCCTGCTACTCCTCCGCTCAGATGTGTGTGGGTGGTAGGACGCGGGACCTGCTCACGTCTGCGTCATGTCGACGAACCGCCCGTAGTGCCCCTGGAACGCGGTGGTGATCACGCAGGTGGGACCTTGCCGGTGCTTCGCGATGTAGAAGTCGGCCTCGCCGGCCCGCGGGGTGTCCAGCTCGTATGCGTCTTCGCGATGCAGCAGCAGGATGGTGTCCGCAGCAAACGTGATGGCGCCGGACTCGCGGAGGTCGTCCAGTTTCGGGAGGCGGTCATGCCGTTGTTCGGGGTTCCGGTTCAGGTGACTGGTGGCGACGACCGGAATGTTGAGCTCCCGGGCGAGGGTCTTCAAGTCACGAACGACGTCGCCGACCTCCCGCTCACGGAGGTCGCTTCGCTTCGCCGGCCGGATGTCCTGGATGCCGTCGACAGCGAGAAGCGCGACTCCGTGTTCCTCGACAAGTTCCCGCGCTTCGGCTTCGAGGGTGGCCATGGTCAGCCGGTCGGGAGTCTTCACGTGGAGCGGGGCCGCGGACACATCCGGGACACGGCGAGCCATGCGGGTCCAGTCGTCGTCGGTCATGGTGCCGCAGATGATGTGATGCCGGGCCACACGTGCTTCGGCGGCCAGGACCCGCATGAGGAAGAACTCGCCACTCTCCTCCAAGGAGTACACCGCAGTGGGCACGTTGTTCTTGATCGCGGTGTTCCGGCAGATGTCGGTGAGGAGCGTCGTACGGCCCACCTGCGGTCGGGACGCAATGACGGTGAGAGAGCCGGGTGTAAGCCCGCCGGTCACCAGGTCAAGGTCTCGGAAGCCGGTGGGCAGGCCGCGGAGACTGGAGTAGGCGGTGGGGTCTTCAACGATGTTCACTGCGGCATCGAGGAGGTTTTCCAGGAGGTCTCCGATGACGCCGGTCTTGTCGGATGCGGCCTCGTCGGGGGCCGGGTTCTCGGTGGTGGTGTCGGTCATGGTCCCCCCCTGGAACTTGATGGGTGTCAATTATCCGGGCCGGGCCCGTGAAGGTCGGCCGCGAACAGGGCGTCAGGCTTCCTCACGGCGGCGGGCGACTTCCTCTAGGGCGCACAGGGCGGCCCTGGGCTCAACGGCAGGCGAGGGCGTAGCGCCGAGGAGCGTGGGCCTCTGCGGCTTGCTTTCCACCCGATGTCCGACACAAGGACCCGGCTGGCTCCCCGCACGACGGGCAAGGGTTCATCGCGGCCCGAGTGTGATCGAGGAGTCGGAGCCGGGGCCGTGAGTCTTCCCGGTTGCCACCGCTGTGCCTTGGCTAACACAGGCCGAACCCGGTTCGGCGGAGCAGTAGGGGCACAAGAACTGCTCCGCCTCGCGCTTGCGCTCCTCGGTACGCCGCGCAGCCTCTTCCTCCTTCTCCTCCCACTGCCTGCGGAGCTCCGCTTCTTGTGCCCTCTGCTCCTCGAGGATTCGCTCGTAGGTCTCCGGGTGATTTGAGCACGGCCCGTTCACGACTAGGTTCCACCGGCACGATGTGCTGCTGGTCGTGGATGCCCCGCAGCGGTTCGCCTCGTTGCCGGGGCCGTGGTGAGGGCAGGGCTCGAGGCGCGTATCAACCCTGCACGGCCTGCCGGTGGTCGTGCCGATAACCCGGCAGGTGTCCGGCTGAAGCGCGGCTTCGCCTTCCTTCACCATCTGCGCGGCAATGACTGGCCAGGCATTGGAGTCGATCTGGCTGCGCCACCACTCCACGGTGCCCTGCAGCGATACCCAGCCGGTGTTGTCCGCCTGGAACCTGGGGGCGGACGGCGCCTTGGTTACCTTCTCCGCGCTACGTACGTCATCCACCTGGAACTCCTACTGCTCTGCCATTGGCAGGGACACCGTTCACTGCGGGACCTTGCCAGGCGGCGCCTCATCCTTCCGGTGCCAGTTCTACTCCGTAGGGTGGCCGGCCGAAGTTGTCGCTGCGGCATGCGCTGCGCGGATCAGCGCGTGTTCATCGTCCAGGTCGTGTGGGGAACGTCCGTTCTTTCGGGTCTGGAAGAAGACCGCAGTGCCGTTGACGATGCCGTATCCGCCGCCCAGGAGTTCCACCATTCTTGTGGCCACGGGTTCGGCTTGTGGGTCTCCCGGTCTTCAAGGACAGGGACCAGAGCGTCGAGCGTGGCAGTGCTGTCCAGTGGGAGACCTTCTGTCATGGCACCGACTTCCAGATGCATCTGCCGCGTGGTGTCGGTCCGGATGGACAGGGTGCCCGTGGGCAACACGGAGGCATATGTGACAGCTGGTGTGTGGTCCGGCTCCTTCTTGCCCTCGAGGAGGTCCGTTAGCCATTTGTCCCTGTCGAATGGTTCCTTCTCGGATCCCGGGGTCTCGGCGAGGTCGTGGTCGAGTTCCAGGGCGTCACGGCTGTTGACGCGCTGGTGGAGGGTCTTGAAGAGCGTAAGGGCGGCGCCAACCTCTTCGCGTTCGGCGAGGAAGCGTACTGCGGTGCCGTGCATAGCCGGGCGGGGTACCGAGTTGGGTACGTCGTAGTGCGGTACAGGGCGGTCCTTGGCGAAGCCGATGCGGCGCTCGAGGCTGGTGACGGAGGCTGACGCGACTGCGCCGGGCTTCAGGCCCGGGGTGCGCTGCCTCCCACGCCACAGAACTGGCTGCTGCACTCCACGCCACGGCGATCACCTGCTCGAGGACGTATCCATTCTGAATGGCCTTCAGAGCGAAGTCGTAGGCGTCGGGGAGGCGGTGCTCAGGGATGGGGGTTCCGTCATACCGGCTGGTAAGGAGTCCGTGCAGGTAGTCGATGGCCATGCCGGCCTCGAGCTGCTGGACGATCTGAGCCACCGCGGCTGTGTTCCCGGTGAGGTAGTCGCGCAGCTGCCTGGTGACGGTAGTGATGACCTCGCGGGTGGTGGGCCCGAGCCAGCGGGGGAACGTCCACGAGACAGCGTCGAGGTACATGCTGGTGGCCTCGCCGTCGTCGCTGAAGGCGAACGCGTCGAGGGAGGCGGGCGTCGCGAGGTAGTACTGCTCTGCGGCGTCCCCGGCACAATCCCTGCACAGGGTGCACCCCTTCGGGGCGGGCGTGTCGGCGCCGGCCTGGGTGGTGGGCTGCGGGGCGGTGAGTGTGGCACCGGCCTCGGCGGGTGCCAGATCGAAGCTGTCGGTGCTCACGGACGGGTCCTTTCTCTCGAGGCTCAGACGACGGCGAGTGTTGCTGTGTGTGATGTTCGGGAGGCCACCTGGAGACCAAGGTCAACGCCAACTCTGATCAGAATTTTTCTCGCTGGTTGGCCTTGGGGCCCATGCGCCACGATTAAAGAGCACGGCCGGCCAGGGAGCCCCGGTGTCCCCGCGCCCACTCCCCGGCCAGGCCGTGCCACACCGCATAACCCCCGGAAACCCGGGCACCAGACCATATGACCCGAGCTTGAGCAGGCACCCCCCGACCCGCTCGAGCCACCTCGGCCCCACCAGCACCCCGGCTGGTGGGGCCGACGCGTGCCACGACACGCCCTTCGTGAAAGCGTCAGGAAAATGCGACGGGGTTACTGCCGGGTCATGGGCCCCGGTGCGTCTTGGAGGATCTCGGAAGATCTCGTGATGCCCACTGTCAGAGAAACCGGCCAACACTGTACTAGAATGTCCGAAATTTCCCCCTGGTGTTGTTAAGCCTCTCCACAGGCCCGTCGGCCTAACACACCACCCAACTGCATTTCTCACCAACGCAAAAGGAGCCCCGCTTCCTCGACGCGGTTTCCTAGGCCATGGGTCGAGAGGGCTCCTTGCGCGGCGTCCAAGCATCAGGAAGGACTCCGAATGCAGAGTAACGCGAAACCGCCCCCAGAGCCCAGCTTCGGCGTGGACAGAGAACGCGGACCAGTCGCCCGCCACCTGCGGAAATGGCTGGTCAGCCGTGAACAGAGCGTCCAGACAAGTTTCATGTGCGGCGTGGCGTACCGGCTCGGCGACTTCGCGGCCGGCCTGGTCATCGCCTGGCTCATCGCCCGCTACTGACCCGCTGTAAGCGTCGGGCCCGGCACCACACGGCGCCGGGCCCGACCGCGCACCAGTGCCTACTTCACCGGCTTCCACACAGCGCACCGCTCCGACGTGAACTGCCCATCCGATGCCCGTATCGTCACCGTGATCTACTGCGCCGACGTCGCCAGGCGGTTGTCGATGATGTCCCCGGACTTCGCCGTCCGCTCCCAGTAACAGTCCTTCATGCTGCCCCTGGCCCGGTACATGCCCGGCGGGATCGTTTCCTCGCGCCGGCACCGAACCACCGGTCGTACCACCTATGCCGCTGACCAGGTAAAACAGAAGCGGTTGAAGATCGCTTCCCAGCCGACCGAAGATCGTTTCCCGCTGGCGGGGAGGCGACTCGTGTCCCGTCGCAGGGACCGCCACCTGCACCTCGGCCCGTTCCTGCCGCAGCAGCGCGCCCCCGCAGGACCGCTCCACGCGGACCGCGGACGCGACGGAACCTTGATCCTTAAGCTTCCGTGCCTGTTCAATCAGCAGATGACTGAGACCGATGTCGACCTTGGCACCGTCACCGCGCCCTCCGGGATACTCGTGCTGGGGATGGCGGGCTGGATCGACTACTGGCCGCAGGTGGGTCGGCCACTGTCCGAGCGGTCCCGGATCGTAATAGCCACCGGCGGCGGGCACTTGCACGGACCCGAGGAAAGTGAGCCGTCTGCTTGGATGTGCGAGGCGATCGCGGTAGCAGCCGCCCCAGACCGGCCCCTGCAGGTTCGGGCCCAGACATCGGCCTCGCCCTTCGACGGGGAACCGACGATCGCCGTCCTGGAAGTTGACCTCGGCCGGCCCTGGGTCGGCCCCGAGGACGGCGAACCCCTGCAGCTCGGCGACCTGCCGGTCGACCGATGCGGCATGGTCCTCGGCGACGCTCAGGCGCTGGACGACTTCACCGGCCTGGACGGACCGTCCACCGACGGTCTCGCGGACGTCACCTACTGGGGCAGGTACGAAGACACCGTCCATGCGCAGTTCGGCGGTGACCGCATCCCGCAGCACCCCAGCGGACATGGGCCGCGCGGGTGGCTCGACCTTCCCCTGGTCGAGGCCGAAGCGGTCGCCGAACGGCTCCACGCCTGGACCCGAGAAGGCCCCGGCAACGGGCTGATGGTCTCCGTCGACGCCCATACCGACTTCCACCGATTCAACCGAGCCGGCTGGAGTCACCCACTGCTGGTGGGCGCCATCGACCTCGGCGGATGTCCAGTTCTCGGTCTCGGATGGGATCCCGGGGACCACTCCATACGCCACCACGGAGAGCGGGGCCACGGACAGGTCTACCCCGCCACCCTCGAAGCCCGCGCAGGCGAAACGGTACTGCGCTGGACCATCCCGCCGTACGAACCTGACCTGTGAACCGGTTCATGGGTCGGGGAGATCTTACGGACGAGCAGTGGGCGGTGCTGGAGCCGTTGTTGCCGAAGGGTGCGAAGGCGGGCCGGCCGCCCGTCTGGTCTCGACGGCAGCTGATCGATGGCATACGGTTCCGGGTCCGTACCGGGGTTCCATGGCGGGACGTGCCTGTCGAGTACGGGCCGTGGGGTCGGTTCTATGACCTGTTCCGCCGATGGCAGCGGGCCGGCACCTGGCACCGGATCCTCACCCGGCTCCAGTCCCTGGCCGATGCGAAAGGTGGGATCACGTGGGATCTGAGCGTCGACTCCACGGTGTGCCGTGCTCATCAGCATGCGGCCGGGGCCCGGAAACGGGGTGACCTGCAGAAGGAAACCCACCGGGTGGCGTGTCCGCCGAGCCTCGTGATCACTGGCTGGGACGCTCGCGCGGTGGCTTCACCACCAAGCTCCACCTGGCCATCGAACAGGGGCAGAAGCCCATGTCGATCGTGGTGACGGCAGGGCAGCGTGGAGACTCGCCGCAGTTCGAACCGGTGCTGGAGAGGGTTCGTGTGCCCCGCCTCGGGCCGGGCCGGCCACGCGTCCGCCCCGACCGCGTGCGGGCTGACAAGGCGTACGCCTCCCGCAGGAACCGAGCCTACCTGCGCCGCCGCGGAAGCCGCTGCACCATCCCGGACAAGGTCGACCAGGCCCGCAACCGCCAGAAGCTCGGCTCCCGCGCGGCCGACCACCGTGCTTCGACCCGGCCGACTACCGCCAGCGCCATGCCGTCGAATGCGGGATCAACCGCCTCAAAAGACACCGCGCGGTTGCCACGCGCTACGACAAGCTCGCCATCCGCTTCGAGGCGACCGTCCTCGTTGCTGCTATCAACGAATGGCTGTGACCCTCGACCGTCACGTGGTGGGATCCACGTTCCACGCCGCAGGTAGATCGCTGCAGCAGAAGACGCAGACGAAGTCGTCTTCGCGCACGATGTTGCGCTCCTGGCAGTTGGAGCACCGCCGGAATACAACCTCGTGGGTGAAGGCGGAGGGTCGCCGGAGCCCTACAGCGTCCAGGGCACGGGCGATCTCCGCCCAGGAGGTGACGTCCGGGCAGTACCCGGTGGACTGGTTGCTGACCTCGCTCACAGTCCACCGGGCTGCCTCTCGCATGAAGCTGATCTCGCCGGCACTCAGAACCGCGTCTCCGTCGGCACAGGCCACATGCTCGCTTCGCCGCGGCGCCAGCCGAAGCACACCGTCCGTGCCGACGACGAAGGTGAACGGTTCGGCCAGCTCCGCCGCCGATTGCTCCACGATCCAGCCACTGAAGTCAGCTGCCGAGGCGATCCGACGCCCGCCGTCACCCGGTCGGACCGCAGCCTTCAGCTCGATTGGTCCGACATATCGATAACTCCGCCCCCGCCCACTCACGCCAGCTAACCTAGATCACTTCCGGCACACGCCCTAGCTTGATCTTTAACCTCGCGGAACGAGTCCTCGTACTTGATCACTCAGACTAGTAACTGCCGTACATGCGGGTGGCCTTCGGCTGAGCATGTGATCCGACCAAGGAACACACAAGCTCAGCACGAAGGCCGTGGGAATGAGTCTGTCGCATCATGCTGTCCGGCAGGATCCGTTCGCGGGACTGTCACACTTCCGGGGTGCGTTCTACTCCTGTCCGACCAGGCGTGCGGATGCGCTGTTCGAACTCGCGGACGCGGTGTTGTGCGTGGATGGGCCGGTCCGGTCGCTGGTGGAACTGTCGCTGGTCGGTGAACACCGTCGCGGGCACGGCGGCCTCTACGACGCCCTGTCCGCGGGACGGGTCGATGTCGCCCAGCTGCGACGGACTCTGGCCACGGTGCCGCTGCCACGGGCGGCGGATGACCGGCTGGTGCTGGCCGCCGACCTCACCTGCTGGCTGCGGCCCAGCGCCCACACCTCACCGCAACGGATCCTGTGCCACACCTACGGACGGGGCAAGGGCCAGCACATCCCCGTGCCCGGTTGACCATACTCGGTGATCTGCGCCCTGGAAACCGGTCGCAGTTCCTGGACAGCACCGCTGGACGCACTACGCCTGGCACCGGGCGACGATGCCGCCACCGCCCGGCAGATGCGCGAGCTTGTCGAGCGGCTGATCACGGCCGGGCAGTGGAAGGACGGCGACCCGGACATTCTTGTCGTCGTGGACGCCGGCTACGACGTGCCCCGCCTGGCCTTCCTGCTGAAGGATCTGCCGGTGCAGGTTCTGGGCCGGATGCGCTCGGACCGTGTCCTGCGACGTGCAGTACCAAACCGCGAGCCCGGTGTCCGAGGCCACCCGCCCCGCCACGGCGGCGAGTTCGTCTTCGGCGACCCGGCCACCTGGGACACTCCCGATGCCCAGACCGTGAGCGCGACCCACCTCTACGGCAAAGCGATTACACGGGCATGGGACCGCCTCCACCCGAGACCGACCCACCGCTCGACCTGGACCGCCGAGCTCGGTGCCCTGCCGGTCATCGAGGGGACCGTCATCCGTCTGCAGGTCGAGCACCTGCCCAGCGGCGCGACACCGAAGCCGGTCTGGCTGTGGTGGTCAGGCACCGATGCCACCGAAACCGACGTCGACCTGCTCTGGCAGGCATTCCTGCGACGCTTCGACATCGAGCACACCTTCCGGCTCTTCAAACAGACTCTCGGCTGGACCTGCCCGTAGATCCGCACCCCCGAAGCCGCAGACCGCTGGACCTGGCCAATCCTCGCGGTATTCACCCAGCTCCGGCTCGCTCGTCCACTGGCAGCCGACCTCCACAGACCATGGGAGAAACCTGCCCCGACTGACAGGCTCACCCCGGCGCGAGTCCGTCGCGACATTCGGCACCTCCGGCCGAAGGCCGCCTGCTCAGACGGAGCACCGAAATCCTCCCGACCCGGCCCAGGACGCTACCCGGCCGCAGGAACAACGAGCCCACCACGCGCTACGACGTCCACACAGCCGGCAAACCAGGCCCCTCGAAGCGACGAACGAAGAAGTCAACGACCCCACGTCCACGCCGCACAGGTTGAAGATCAAGCTAAGGGCGTGCAGAGAATCAACGTGTTGCTTCCCGCTCTGCGGCTCGTTGATGTGGTATGCGCATTTCCGAGTCGATCCGTGACCAACTCGCCCTGAAGTTTGCAGTGTTGTTCCCGCACCTCGACGAGCGGCAGCGGCGTCTGCTGATGGCAACCGAGGCCCGTTTGCTGGGCCATGG
>NZ_JBSFBQ010000060.1:0-2221 GCF_053593015.1 Streptomyces sp. NPDC002403
GTCCTCAAGCCCCCTCGCCGTCTCCAAAAACGGCAACCGGCTATCAAACCCCCGACCCTCACTCCCCCTCGGCACACTCGCACCAAGCCAGACCTGCACAAAAGAAGCCAACCCAGGACTGATCCTGATGTCTTCCACGACTAGTGCTTCTTGTCCTGCGAGGCCTGATCGTGGATGTCCTGGAGAGCGTCGTCCTGCGGCTTCCGGACTTCACGCGACTGTCCGGCGACGAAGTTGACAAAATCCAAGAATCCAGTCGTCAGTGAGGCGACAGCGTCACGGACGGCCGCGAAATCCTGTTCGCATCCCGGATCCGTCTGATCGGCAAAGTCGTCGCCCACGCCCACATCGCCAGCCCATCCGCGAAAGGGTTTGTACTTCTCCTCAAAATCGCGAACCAGCCGTTCCGCCTGGAGGCAGCTGTCTCCCAGGAACGAGGACCCCTTCAGGATGCCATCGGGGTCAGCCGAGTACTCACTGCCCATAACGTCCTCCGCTCTTCCTCTTCTTGACAGTCTTTCCGCCAACCGTGGGGGCAGGCGATGTTTCCTCTCCGTCCTCGTGGATCTCGTCACGCAGACGGTCCGTCGCGCTGGACGACGTCTCCTCCCGCTCCGCTCCGTCGAGGATGGAACCGAAGATCTTGTCCCACTCCACGCCCACGTGGTCGGAGAAGGTCCCGCCACCGATGGATTGAGTGAGCGGTTCGAAGAGGTCCACCACGCGCCGGGCCATCTCCGCGCGGGCCTTCTCGGCGGCTTGCAGGACGGCGGAGGACAGCTGGGCCGCTGCCATGTTCTTGTATTTGCCGTCCAGGAACTCCACGCTGACCAGCGTTCCCTGCGGCCCCACCGTGACCTGTACGGACCTGTCCACGGAGACCGCGGTGGCCGAGGCTTCCTTGACATCCTCTTCAGCCTTCGCGACCGCCTCCTCCGTGGCCTTGAGCCTGGCCATCGCTTCGTTCAGGCGTTGTTCCATGGGCTCGTTCACAACGTCCCCTCCTCCAGCCTCTCTGTCTTGTGGATCTCGTCAACGTCCGAGCGCCTGTGGGGCTCCTCCCTCTTCGGTGCCCCACACGTCTTCCTCCTCGGCCAGCCATGTGGTGCGCTCGCGGTCCCCCGACTCGGTGGTCTGGTTCTGCTGCGGTCCCCCGGACATCGGCGGCGCGAACGGCGTACCGCTGGAGGTTTGCATGGAGCTACCTCGTGCGACGACGTTGTTCTCCTGCGTCTCAGGGCTGCCGGTACGCCGGCTGGTGCGGACGACGCCGGAGTCCTGCGTCGTGCGGGTGCGCTCCCCTGTGGTGTCGCCGCCCATGCCGCCCTTGGCCTGCGGGTTCATCATGCCCGGGCTGCCCCCATAGGGGCTGGAGCCGCCGGATTGATTGGTCGTCAGGTTCTGGTCGCGCCCCAACGCGTACGCGAGATCGTCTTGGTTGTAGAGGTTCCCGCCGAATTCCGACCCGTAGGGCGAGTAAGTCGAGGACAGGCCGGAGGGTTGGGGGAGAGAATTGATGCGCTGCTGGATGAGCTCGTCCAGGTTCCTCTTGGGCTCCTGCAACCGGTCGGACTCCGCCTGGATCTCGGCCATGCGACGGTCGTAGTTGGCCTTGGCCTCCTTCCGATCGTGTGCCGCTTCCTGGCGGGCCTCGTCCCGCTGCTGCTGGACGGCGTCCTTGTCCCGCTGGTACTGCTCCTTGGCCTGTGCCTCGGCCTGATCGGCCTTCTGGACTGCGTCGTGCTCGCGGCGGTCGATGTCGGCGAGCTGCTTGTCGTACTCTGCCTTGGCCTCCTTGGGGCTCTGCCCGTCGGAGAGTGCCTTCTCGTACTCCCGCTTCGCCTCGGCCCGTTCGCGGTCGGCCTCGTGATGGGCGGCCTCCCGCTGCTCCTTGGCATCGGCCTTGGCCTGTTCGAATTTGTCCTTGGCATCCGCCGCACGGTGGTCCGCAGCCTGGTTGGCGGCATCGCGCTCAGTCTTGGCGTCGGCGAGATCACGCTCGTACTGGTCGCGGGCTTGCGTTTTGTCCTGCTCCAGCTCGAACCGGCTCTGCGTCTGCTCCTTGAGGGCCTGCTGCCGTGCCTCGTTCTGGTCCTGGAGGACCTTCTCGCGGTCCTGCTCAGCTTGCGTGCGTGCCTTGTCCTGCTCGGTGCGGACCCGGTCCCGCTCCTCACCCTGCTGCTTGAGAGCTTCCTTACGGTCCTGCTCAGCCTGCGTGCGT
>NZ_JBSFBQ010000060.1:2320-2674 GCF_053593015.1 Streptomyces sp. NPDC002403
TGCGTGCGTGCCTTGTCCTGCTCGGTGCGGACCCGGTCCCGCTCCTCACCCTGCTGCTTGAGAGCTTCCTTACGGTCCTGCTCAGCCTGCGTGCGAGCCTCGTCCCGGTCTTTCTGCTGCTGGTCGCGGAGGCGCTCGCGTTCCGCGTCTTCCTTGGCCTTCTGCCGGCTGTTCTGGCCCAGGACGAGCGACTGCTGCTCCTTGGCGTCCTTCCTGGCCTCCTCGCGGTCCTTCTCCGCCTGCGCGCGAGCCTCGTCCTGCTCCTTGCGGGCGCGCTCGCGGTCCTCATCGTTCTTGGCCTGGGCCTCGTCCTGGCCCTTGCGCGCCAGCGCCCGGTCCTTCTCATTCTGCTGA
>NZ_JBSFBQ010000060.1:2773-40259 GCF_053593015.1 Streptomyces sp. NPDC002403
ACGGGCCTCGTCCCGGTCCTGCTCCGCCCGCGCCCGGTCCTTGTCATTCTTGGCCCGGGCCTCGTCCTGGTCCTTGCGCGCCTGCGCCCGGTCCTTCTCATTCTGCTGACGGGCCTCGTCCCGGTCCTGCTCCGCCCGCGCCCGGTCCTTGTCATTCTTGGCCCGGGCCTCGTCCTGGTCCTTGCGCGCCTGCGCCCGGTCCTGGTCATTCTTGGCCCGGGCCTCGTCCTGGTCCTTGCGCGCCTGCGCCCGGTCCTTGTCGTTCTGCTTCTTGGCCTCGTCCCGGTCCTTCTCGGCCTGCTTACGATCCTCTTCGTTCTGCTTCTTGGCCTCGTCCCGGTCCTTCTCGGCCTGCTTACGGTCCTTGTCGTTCTGCTTCTTGGCCTCGTCCCGGTCCTTCTCGGCCTTCTTGCGGTCCTCTTCGTTCTGCTTGCGGTCCTTTTCGTTCTGCTTGCGATCTTTGTTCGCCTGCTCCTTGTTGGCGATCTCACTGAGGGACTGGTGGTCACGGTCGCTCAGTTTGTCGTCGAACGCCTTGACCACATCACGCAGCGCCTCGTTGATGCGCGCGATGGACTCAGCGCCCGCCGCGCTCAGCCATTCCTGCGCGTGGTGGTCCCAGCGGCGGACGGCTTCCTCACCGATCGCCTTCCAGGTGTTGAGGTCGGAGGGCGCACCGTAGTCCTTGCCCTCGATGGTGATCATCTGCCGAAAGCCCGCGGTCGAGATGTAGCTCTGCTCGTCGATATCGGTGTGGTCGTACTGGTTGTCGAACAGCCCGAAGCGCGCCTCCTGCAGGAGGTCGTAGAGCCAGCGCTGCGGGGAGCTGGTCTCCTTCCAAGCGAGCCAGGTGTTGTAAAGATTCTCCGCCTCCAGGCGGATCACGGATTGTGCGTAGGCCAGGGCGCGGGCCGGCTTCGAGCTGAGCGGGTACCCGTCGAGGGACACCTCGGTGCCATGACTCGCACCGCCATAGAGCTGCTCGGTGTAGCCCTCGTAGTTTTTTCGGAGCTTGTGGATGAGGTGCTTGAAGAGGCTGGCGCCGGTGCCACTCCAGGTGTCGCTCCCGTCCCCGATCTCCTTACCGTCCCACTCCTTCATGCGCTCGGCGCCGTCCTCGAAGAAGTTGACCGCCCGATCGAACGCTCTGCCTGCCTCGGTGAAGGAGAGCAGGTCGACGTATGCGCTGTCGTCCACACCCAGGCCACGGTCGTTGAAGCCGCGGGTGTTGTAGGGGTAGTAGACGATCTGAGAAAGGGCGTTCGCCGAGCCACGGGCGTACTGGGCCAGCGGACGAGTGTTCCACTTGATGTACTCGCCCTCTTTGTTATAGCGGCCCGTGCTTTTAAGGTACTCGCTCGTGCTCTCGGTTCCGGCCCAGTTGTCCTCCCCGCTCGGCGGCAGGTGATTCTCGCCGCCAACAGTGCCCAAAATGGTGATGTAGACCCACCACCTGTCCAAGGTGTAGCCCGCTCCGGGATCGCTCTCCCAGCTCTTCGGAATGTTGAAGAACGGTATGACGTAGTCAGTGTTGTTATACCGCCATCCACCGCCGGACACGAAGCCGGGTGAGAACCTGGAATCCGTGTGCGGCATTCGCACGTGCATCAGCGGAATGCCTTCGTTTCCCTTCAGGTCGTCGAACAGTTTCTTCCGATCCGGCAACACATAGCCGGTGAGCATGTCGACTGCCTTTTTCCAGTAATCGTCATTGTTCATGCTCGGTTCGGGCATCACTGAGCTCCGCTGGGTGAAGGGGAGGAAGAGGCGTCTTCGGGCTGCTACTTCTCGGTCTTGGCGCCGCCGGTGTCGCTGTCGACATCATCGAAGATGTCGAGGAAGTCGTCGGCCGAGATCTGATCGAGGCTCTTCTTCTGGGTATCTGTCAGTTTCTTGATCGTTTCCCAGAGCGCCTCTTCCAGATCCGCGAAGAGGATCTGGTGATCCTTGAGGATCTCGCTGATCGCCGTTGCCGATTTCTGGACGCCCTGGTTCAGAGCGGCGCCGCCGACCATGTCGGCGTCACCAGCCATGAGACCGAGGATCAGCGGGCGTTTGGACATGATCGTGGTGTCAGTAACGCTCCCGTTACTCAGCGAATCCACCGACAGTCCGTCGGGACCGTCCTTGAGCATCTTGTCCACGATGGCACGGAACTCCACGACGTGTTCTTTGATGAAAGCCCTCAGCCATGGACTGCTGAGGACAGTGGCTGATGAGGCCATGTGACTTCCTTTCGGGTGTCCGGTGGTTTTCCCCGGAATTTACCTGCGCCGCCGGCCTCGCCCGGCACGGCAAAGGACTCGGCGGCGGAGGCGGAGCTCTGACAGGGTCAGCGGCTCCCGATCCGGATGTCACCCCACCGCTGCGCGAGGTTCTGCTCGGTGTACCGGTAGTTGTCGGAGATTCCGGTCAGCAGGGACGAGTGACTGGACAGCAGGGTCTTCATGTTTTCCAGGGCTGCGTTCCAGTTGGCCTGCACCTGCTTGTAGACCTCTCCGTCGTCACCGATCCAGCTATTGCGGAGTTCGGTGATCTCCATGTCCAGGTTGGCCAGGATGCTCATGATCGCCTGGGTCTGGGAGATCATGTCGTCGGCCGCGTTTTCCGTGTGGCGGTAGTCGACGTAGATGTAGCCGTCGCTGTTGTCCATTGGTTCCTCGATTCACACCTGTTGCTGGTTAGGGATGGCGACTGCCAGTGGGCGGGGCAGCGGCCGGCGTATTACTGCGGGGACGTCTTCCCGGTGGGCGGGTCAGGAAGACGGAGTGAGCCGGAGCGTCAGGATGAGTGGTTGGCCCCCGGGTTGAGTTCGTCGAACACAGCGGTGGAGCGGGCGAACTCGGCGTCGATCGAGTCGCTCGCGGAGCCCTGCGTCAATCCGTGCTCCTGCAGGGTGGTGTTGAGTTCGTCGACCATGCGGTCGAGGTTGGCCAGGATGGTGTCAACGTTCCGGTCCCACTGGTCCAGGAGATTGCCGTAGGACCCGCCGTCGGAGCCTCCGTACCCGGAGGAGAGGTTCGCCCTCGTTCCCTGGACGTCTTGCTGGCACCTCAGCACGCCGCTGTAAGCCTGCTCAAGCGACATGATTCCGTTGCGCGTCGCGCGTTCTTCTGACTGCTGCATGGTCATGCGCTGACCCTCATTTCCCTTTCGATTGAATTCCACTGGATTCCACGGCCTGACCAATGCACCAGCGCGGCCTTCTGAGCGGGCAGCGGGTGGTAGTTGGCGTGGAGTTGGATCGTAAGCAGGAAACGCCGCCCTGAGCAACGGAGCAGGGAGCAGCAAGGCATTACAAAAGGAATCCGTCAATGCTCAGTTGAGCAAAATTGAAATTCGGGTCTGCTCACTTGAGCGGTGTCGTGAATTCAGTCGGACATTGGGGACATAGGCCCCACGGCCACGACGATCGATGACGACACCGCCACCGTCAGTAAACCCCAAGTTTTGGCAAAGTAACCGTCACCCGGGGGTCCTATTTTTCGGTTTTGCACTGAGTGGTGACGATTCCCTCTCCCTTGGACGCGGATTCCGCGTCGAGGTCGGGGCCGGTCGGCAGCAGTGCCAGCAGCGGCGCGGGGAGTGCCTGTGGCTGGGTCTGTGTGTAGCCGAGGGCCTTGACGGCCTCCGGCGTCGGCAGCCGGTACTTCACTCCCGAGTCGGTCACCAGATATGTGGTGTCGCCCAGAACATTCCCGCCGGCCCCCAACGCCCGTACCAGCGCGCCCTTTCCGGGCCGCACGGTGACGGCGTCGGCCTTCAGGCAAGCCGGCTCCACATCCCTCGGGGGGTTCTGCACGGGCAGTCCGAGGGCGTCCTCCGGGAGCACGAGCGAGCTGGTTCTCGGGCCGCTTGCGGCACCGTCGACCTGCCCGCAGGCGAGGTGACCGGCCGCCACGTCGACAGCCTTCGGCGGGGTGTCCGGCAGCTTCTGCCCGGCCTCCCGCCCCGCGGCCGACGCCGGTGCCAGGCGGCCGGTCAGCCCGTCGGCACCGAGGTCGGCAACCGTTGCCGCGCCGCCTCCGTACGCCTTAGCCCGGGTCTGTGGGTCCCCGAGCACCAGCGCGGCGCCCGTGGCAGTCAGGGGCACGAGCCCCTCCTTGGTCAGCAGGTGGTAGCGAGGAGTGGCGCCGGGCACCTCCACCCGGAAGACCTGCCCGATCCGGGTCGCGCGCCCGCCCAGCTCCGGCCCCGGTTCTCCCCTGCCGGGCACGTCGGGAGGCGACAGGTCCGGCCCCACGGGAAGAGCGTTCAGGAACGAAGTGGAAACCGGACGAGGCGTCACCGAGCCGTAGCCCAGCGCCTTGACGGCCTCCGCCTTGTCGTCCAGGCGCAGCCGGGTGCCTCGCCAGATCAGGTACGCGGTCTTGTCCTGCGCCTCGACCAGCACGGATTCCTTGCCGTCCAGCGTGCGCGCACCGCTGACGCCGGTGTCGCCGGGGCCGCCGACGGCCAGCACTGTGGCTGTGGTCACGGCGCCCCCGCTGCCCACCGCCAGGCCGGAGCAGACCAGCCAAGGGCTGCCATCCACATCTCTGGGCGAGGGCAGGGTGTCAGGTGCACCGGGGATGCCGATGGGCGCACCGTGCGGTTCCCCCTTGAGCGACACGTCGCTCACGGTCGTGGTCTTCAACTCGCTCTGTGCCAGCAGCAAGGCGGAGGCGTAGTTGCGCACGGGGCGCAGGCGGCCGTCCAGGTAGAGGTAACGGGTTCCGGTCTCCTTGCTGACGATGAGTGCTTCGCCTGTGCGCCATGAGGTGTTGCCGCCCGGCTTGAGAAGCCCGACGACGTACGCCCCCGCACACAGGACCAGGGCGATGATCACACTGATGGCCATGCTGCGGTTGGTCCGGCCCGAGGGGCTCTCCGGGGCGTCCGGCTCGGAGCGCAGCATCGCCGAGGCCAGCCTCCCCATGACGAACAGGTGTGCCTGGGCTTGGTCGCGTTTGGTCTGCATCTGACGCCTCCCGATCAGCCGTTGAGACCGCGAAGGTCGCCGTAGACGCCCAGTGACCAGAGCGTGAGCGGCAGCATCGCGAGCCCTGCCGCGAAGTGCAGCATTTCGGCCGCGCGGCCCCAGTACGGCACCAGCCGCCGTCCCGGGACCGTCCACGAGGCAATGGCGATCGACGCCGTCAGTCCGAGCAGACCAGCCGTCAGGATGAGCCGGTCGCCGGGGCTAAGGCCGAGCGCGGAGACGATCAGCAGGAGTGCGACGCCCCAGGCCCCCGCCGCGGTGAGCGCGAGGCGCTGCCAGATGTTCCCGAGACCGCGGCTGTGCAGGAGCAGCAGCAGCGAGAGCACGATCATGGTCCAGATCTCGGGAAGTTCGGGACGGTAGGCCATGGCTGTCAGGCAGGACAAGCAGATCAGTCCGGCACTTCCGTAGAAGGCAGTCATCCAGCCGTCCGCGATCACGGTGCGCGTCTCGACTTCGCCCGTGGGGTAGGGATCGATGCCTTCCTGCAACTGCTGGGCGTTGGTGGGGAGTGGAGGCATCCGCATCCCGGAGAGCCGGAACGCCAGGGAGGGGACGAACCCGCCGAAGAGGACAGCCACCAGTGCGATCACGCTCGCGGTCTGCCCAGGTTCCAGCTCCCAGATGATGATCACCGTGCCTCCGAGCGTTCCGGCCGCGGCGGTCGTGGCGACGCCCAGGAACAGCGTCGGATACAGGCCCACGGCCGCCAGCGATAGGACGGCACCGCCGGCTGCCGCCGCTGACGCGGCCAGCAGCCTGGCGCCGAACACGGCGTGCGCCTCGGGCCCGGTCAGTTCCCCTCCGGGCAACAGCCAGCCGGCCAGCGCGAAGTAGGGGGCGACCATGAAGCCGAGGGCCGCGCCGGCGCCTTTGTCCCCCACGGCCCGGCTGGCCGAGCCCGCTCCGGCCACGAGCAGCAGCCCGGCAAGGGCGGCGGCCAGGGACCGCAGCCATGCCGGGGCTCCGGGGACGGCGAGGACGACGAGGCCGAGCACGAGGGCGACGACGAACAGCCCGCGCAGCAGTCGGCGGCTGATGTCGATGCTCCAACCGTGCGGGCGCTGCCGCATGGTGGTGGATATGCCGTCGACCAGGTCATCGAGGTGCACTTCGGGCAACGACTCGCTGCGTGGCCGGAGAAAGAGCACCTCACCGTCACGCAAGGCGAGGGAGTCCAGGGTACTCTCGGGGTCGAGTGGCGATCCGCCGAGCCGTTGGAGCACCCATCCGTCGTGCTCCAACCCGGCCTCTTCGAGGTCGTCTCCCCCGTAGCCGATCACAGTGGGCAACAGGTCGGCCACGGGTACGTCGGCGGGTACGGCCAAGTCGATCGTCTTTGCGGGGGCGCGGACGGTGAGGCGGCACAAGTTTGCCGCCTGTTTGTCAGTCATGGGTTTCGGCTTCCTGGCAAGACCGCGTACGTGCGGTGGCTGGAATGTCGGGCGTGTAGTTCGATCGGCTGCACGAAAAAGGGCCGGACTCGAAGAACGGGCACGCGCGAAAAGTTTTACGCTGCCGCGCAGCCCTTGGCAACTTCCGAGCGAAAAAATCTGGGTTACCGCGGACTATTTCTTCATTTCGACGCACCGCGAGTTTGTGCTGCTTTTCGCACGATATTCGGATGGCCTTTCGCGTACGCGCCAGCGGAAGCTTTCCCCGAGAATTTCTCGATCCTGACGCCCGTTCCTCACCGAGGAGGCTCTAAGTTGAGTGTGATCCTTTTCCGTCGGCCCGCGCGTCGGCACGGGCCGCCGATGCCGTCGGGGGAGCTGAGCCTCCAGGAGCCGCCCACCCTTCCCGAGGTCGTCCCCGACAGCTCCGCGGTATGGACCTATCTGCCCATGGGGCTGATGTCGATGTCGATGATGATGATGTTCATGCGGCCCGGGATGTCCAAGTCCAGTGGCGGCTTCATGTATCTGGCCATCGGCCTGATGGTGCTCTCCGCAGCAGGCATGATGCTGGGTCAGGTCATGCGCCGCAATGGTGAGCGCAAGGAGCGACTCAAGGGCGAGCGCCGTGACTATCTGCGGTACCTGGCGCAGACCCGGCGCAAGGTACGGGGTGCCGTCGCCGAGCAGCAGCGAGCGCTGTCCTGGCGGCATCCACCGCCCGAGGCGCTGAGCGGACTGGTGCGCAGCACCAGGTTGTGGGAGCGCCGTCCTACCGACGAGGACTTCGCCGAGGCCCGGGTCGGTGTCGGGGACCAGCGGCTCGCCATGACGCTCACTCCGATGTCCACGAAACCCGTGGAGGACCTGGAGCCGCTGGCGGCGCACGCGCTGCGCAGCTTCATGCGGGCGTACTCCACCGTGCCGGACCAGCCGATCGCGATCTATCTCAAGGCGTGGTCGAAGGTCCTCTTCCGCGGGGACGAGGAGCGGATCCGCGGTGTGGTCCGGGCGCTGCTGGCCCAGCTCGCCGTTTTCCACTCCCCCGACGACCTGTGGATCGCGCTGTGTGTCTCCGACGAGCGGCGGGCGGAGTGGGAGTGGGCCAAGTGGCTGCCGCATAGCCTGCACCGACATGAGCAGGACGGAGCCGGACCCGCCCGGCTGATCGCCTCGGCCTTCAACGAGCTGGAGAACCTGCTCGGTGCCGAGTTCCAGGAGCGCCCCGCGAGCGACCCGGAGGCCCTGCCCGGCCGCGAGGAACCTCTGATAGTCGTCGTGGTGGACGGCAGCACCGTCCCGAGCGGTCACCGCTTCGACGGGCTCGGCTATCGCAATGCCGTCATCCTGGACCTGACCGGCGCCCTGTCGTGGAAGCCCGGTCGTACCACGCTGCGCCTCGAAGTGGAGGGCGAGCAACTTTCCTTGGTGCGCACCGACCGCGACCGCAAGGAACAGTCGACGCTGCTGGGCGCGCCCGACCGGCTAGGCCTCATCGGCGCGGAGGCCATCGCGCGGCTCGTGGCCCCGTACCGGATGGGGCTGGGCGGCGATGTGAACGAGCCGTTCTCCGACGATGTGCAGTTGACGAGGCTGCTCGGCATCGCCGACCTGCACCGGCACGAACCCTCGTCGCTGTGGCCGCGGTTCACTGGCAGTGCGCGGCTGCGGGTACCCATCGCGGTCAGCGGGGAGGGCGCCCCGGTCGAGCTGGACATCAAGGAGTCCGCGCAGGGCGGCACGGGTCCCCACGGCATGCTGATCGGAGCGACCGGCTCCGGTAAGAGTGAGCTGCTGCGCACCCTGGTGCTGGCCCTGGCACTGACGAACTCGTCCGAGACACTCAACTTCGTCCTGGTCGACTTCAAGGGCGGGGCGACCTTCCTGGGCCTGGACGAGCTGCCGCACACCTCGGCGGTGATCACCAACCTCGCCGACGAGGTGGCGCTGGTCTCCCGTATGCAGGACGCCCTGCACGGTGAGCTGATGCGTCGGCAGGAGCTGTTGCGCTCTGCCGGGAACTACACGTCGGCGCTGGAGTACGAGAAAGCCCGGCAGTCGGGTGTACCGCTGCAGCCGCTGCCGAGCCTCTTCGTGGTCGTGGACGAGTTCAGCGAACTGCTTTCCGCCCACCGTGACTTCATGGAGCTGTTCGTGATGATCGGCCGACTCGGGCGGTCACTAGGGGTGCATCTGCTGCTGGCCTCGCAGCGCCTGGACGAGGGCCGGATGCACCAGTTGGAGAGCCATCTGTCGTACCGCATCGGCCTGCGGACCTTCTCGGCGATGGAGAGCCGCGGCGTGCTGGGCGTGCCGGACGCCTACGAGCTGCCCGCGACGCCCGGCAGCGGCTTCCTCAAGAGCGGGGTGGATGCCCTCACGCGCTTCCGTGCCGCCTATGTCTCGGGGACGTACGTGCAGCGGCGCGGCGCCGTGGCGCAGGCTCAGGTGGCCAGCCAGGTGGTGCCTTGGACGTCCGGCTGGGTCGTGCCGCGAACGCCAGCCGCCCCCGATACGGAGCAGGAGGAGGGCCAGGACGTCCCCGAAGTGGAGGACGGGGAGGAGGAGAGCGGCGAGAGCCTGCTGTCAGTGGCCGTGGACCGGCTGCGGGACTCCGGGCCGCCCGCTCACCAGGTGTGGCTGCCGCCGCTCGGCCTCCCACCCACCCTCGACCAACTGCTGCCGCCGCTCGCCCCCGACGCCCGTTTCGGGCTGACCACGGTGGGCTGGCCGTCCCGGGGCAGGCTCACCGTCCCCGTGGGCATCGTGGACCGGCCTTTCGACCAGCGACGTGACGGGATGATGGTGGACCTGGCGGGATCCGGCGGTCATGTGGCCATCGCCGGCGGCCCGCAGAGCGGCAAGAGCACGCTGCTGCGGACGCTGATCACCGCGCTCGCCCTGACCCACACCCCGCGCGAGGTGCAGTTCTACTGCCTGGACTTCGGCGGCGGATCCCTTGCCGGGCTCAGCGGTCTGCCGCACATGGGCGGGGTGGCGTCACGGGTGGACGCCGAGCGGGTGGGCCGCACGATTTCTGAGGTGAACGCCGTGCTCAGCGGCCGGGAGCGGTTCTTCCTGGAGCACGGCATCGACTCCATGACCAGCTACCGCAAACGGCGGGCGGAGGGGGAGTTCCCGGAGGAGCCGCACGGCGACGTGTTCCTCGTGATCGACGGATGGTCGACCGTGCGCCAGGACTTCGACACGCACATCCAGACGTTCAATGCGCTCGCCGCACGCGGGCTCAACTACGGCGTGCACCTGATCGTCACCACGGCCCGGTGGGTGGAGTTGTCGGCGTCCGTCCGCGACCAGGCGGGCACCCGTCTCGAACTGCGCATGGGCGACGCGATGGACTCGCACATCGACTCCCGGCGCGCCGCGACCGTGCCGCGCAGTCCCGGCCGGGGGCTGACCGCCGAGAAACTGCACTACCTCACCGCGCTGCCGCGCATCGACGGCGTCGAGGACTCCGACGACCTCGCCGACGGCGTCGCCGGCCTGGTCGCGGCGGTCAATGAGGGCTGGCACGGGTCCAGCGCGCCGCCCGTGCGGATGCTGCCCAGCAGTGTGGAGGTCGGCGAACTGCCCGCCCCGGAGGGTGATCTGCGGATCGCGATCGGGCTGGAGGAGAACGAGCTGGCACCGGTGTGGCACGACTTCTCGGAGCACCCGCACATGATCGTGGTGGGTGACAGCGAGAGCGGCAAGACCAATCTGCTGAAGTTGATCGCCAAGGGGATCACCGACCGGTACACCCCGGCGGAGGCCCGCATCATCACCGTCGACTACCGCCGGCAGTTGATGGAGTCGGTCCCCCAGGAGTACCAGCTGGGGAACGCCGTGTCGCTGGACGTCCTCAAGGAGTTGGTGGACGGCGCGGCGCGCGCGGTCAAGGTGCGGGTGCCCGGCTCCGACATCAGCCCTTCTCGGATGAAGCTGTGCGACTGGTGGACCGGCCCGCGGCTGTTCATCCTCGCGGACGACTACGACATGGTCGGCTCCGGCCCGATGGCGCAGCCGTTCATGCCGCTCCTGGACCATCTGGCGCTTGGCTACGAGGTCGGTCTGCACATCGTGGTGGCCCGCTCCTCTGCCGGTGCCGGGCGCGGTCTGAACGAGTCGCTAATGCGGCGGCTCCAGGAGGTCAACACTCCGGCCCTGCTGATGTCCTGCCCGCCGAGCGAGGGTTACCTCTTCGGCAACGTCAAGGGTCGCGCCCTGATCCCGGGCCGGGCGCTGCGGATCGCCCGCCGCAAGAGCGTCCAGATTCAGACGGCCATCCTGGAGGACGGGACCTCGTGACGCCGCACGGCAAGCCTGTGCCCGTGGCTGGGAAGAGACCGCTCGCGGCGGCGTTCCTCCCGGCTGCGGGGCTGCGCCCGGCCCCGTTCGCGGGGCTAGCGGGTCGGCGGCAGCCAGTTCCTGGCGCGGCCGCGCGGGATCACCAGGCCTGCGGCGCCGACCAGCAGCACCACGGCCAGGCACGCGCCGCCGATCGCCAGCGCCCAGGTGCGGGGGCCGGTGTCGGCGGGCGGTGGCAGGTGAGCCGCCGGGGGCTCCGCAGCCTTCGGCGCGCTGCTGGTGCGGGCGTCCGGCAGGACGGTGGTCATCGCCGCGTACGGATCCAGCCGGGGGATGTCGGACGGGTAGGAGGCCTCCAGCAGTTGGCGTCGGACCTGTGCCGCCTTCATCTCGGGGTGGTGAGCGCGCACGAGCGCGGCGGCTCCTGCCGCGCAGGCGGCGGCGAACGAGGCGCCGGAGCCGATGTAGTGCCCGGAGCCCCGCGGGCCAACGCTGACCATGCCTCTGCCGGGAGCCCCCAGGTCCGGCCGGTAGGCGGGCGGGGCGTTGCGCTGGCGTGTCCCGTCCGGCCCGAAGTCGACCACGGAGACCACCCCAGGCAGGGCGGCGGGCCAGTAGGGGCCGCTCAGTGGCGCGCTGCTCTCGGCGCCCGGCTTCTCGCTCGGCACAGCGTCCGGTGCGGCCGGGGCGACCACCAGGGCATCCTGTGCGACGGCGTACTCGACGGCGGACGCCAGCTCCGTTCGGTCCGTGCGCAGCGTCGCGCCGACGTAGATCACCTGGGCGCCGCTCTCAGCGGCGTCCCGTATGCCCTGAGCAACCTGTCGCGCGCTGGGCTCGCCCCGGTCGTCGGTGGCTTTGATGGCGAGGAGGCGGGCCCGCGGGGCGAGCCCGAGGACCCCGTTGCCCTTCTCGGGCGCGGCGGCGATGAGTCCGGCGGCGAAACTGCCGTGGCCCAGACAGTCCTTACCCGCGCCGCCGAGGGCACTCACCCGTCCGGAGAGCGCCGGAATCCCGGAGCCGACCCCGCTGTCCACCACGGCGACGGTCACACCCTCACCTCCGGAGAGCTGGTGCGCCTTGGTCAGGCCGAGAACCCGTACCGACCAAGAGGCCGCCGTCGCGGTCTTGTCCGACGCCTCGGTGCAGGGTTTGCCCTCGCCGAGGCGTACGGGGAGGGGGGGCAGGATGATGGCGTCGTCGGCGAGGGCCGGGCCGGACAGGGCAGGGAGCACGGCGGCGGCGGCCGTGGCGACAGCAAGCAGTCGAAGAATCAGGCGACTTGGCATGGCGCGCACTATAGGCGTGTTTCTATGCTTATGTGCCCGCGATCGCTTCGTCGAAGCGGCCCGCTGGGGACATCTTCCCTGGTAGGACATGACATGACGACAGATGAAAAAGACGGCGGAACATCGAGTTCCTGCTCCGCCACATCGCACGCTCCGGCATACGTGAGCGGCGGATACCTGCACGACATCGAGGAGGTTCGAGGCGCGTGACACGGCAGTTGCTCACGGTCGGTCCAGACCGGTCAGACGGTTTCCAGACGATCGGTGAGGCGCTGGCCCAGGCGCGCACCGGAGCGGTGATCCGGGTCAGGCCCGGGCGCTACGCCGAGAGCCTGGTCATCAGGAACCGGGTCACCATCGTCGGGTACGGCGAGCGGGGAAGCGTCGAGATCTGCCCGCGTCGTGAGGGCGCGATCAGCCTCCTGGCGGACGCGGTCATGCTGACCGACCTCGTGCTGCGCGGCCACGACAAGGATGTTCCGGTCGTGGACGTGCCGATGGGGCAGGTGGCCCTGGACGGCTGTACTGTCACCGGCTCGGGGTGGGCGGCCGTACTGATGCGCGGCTCGGGCTCGCTGGCCGCCCGCGGGTGCCGGATCACCAACCCTGGCGGGGCGGGGATCGTGGACACCTCGCAGTCCGAAAGCTTCATCGAGGACTGCGAGTTCGAGAACCTCGGCACCTCCGCCGTCGTGATCGGCGAGCAGGCGCGGCCCACGGTACGCGGCTGCCGGGTGCGCGGCGCGCGAGGCAACGGCATTCTGGCCAACGGCGAGTCCGGGGGCACGGTCGAGGACTGCGACATATCCGGCACGGACAAGCCCGCCATCGCCCTGGAGGGGCACAGCGCCACCCACGTGCTGCGCACCACCGTCCACGACGCCTCCGTGGGCCTGTTCGTCACCAGCGTCTCCCGCCCCGAGCTGGAGGACTGCGAGTTCGCCTCGATAGGGGGCAACGGCATCGTGATCTCCGGCGGCGCCGATCCGCTGCTGCGCCACTGCCGTACGCGCAAGACGAAGGGCAGCGGGCTACTCGTCCTGGACCGCTCCCGCGGCACGCTGGAGGAGTGCGAGTTCACCGGCTCGGCGGAGCCCGCGATCCGGGTCGTCGAGGGCGGCTCCCCCACCCTCATCGAGACGGTGGTGCGCGACTGCCGCGACGCGTCCGGGGCGGTGCTGCTCGCGGACGGCTCCGTGGCGGAGTTCGACCGGCTACGGGTCGTGGACGCCGCCGGGGTCGGGATCTCCATTCGCTCCAACGCTAGCCCGCTGCTGCGGCACGCGGTCGTCAGCGGATCCGGCGGGCATGGCATCGAGGTGACGGCCGATGGCCGGGGCCGTCTGGAGCACTGCGAGATCGAGTCGGCGGGCGGTGCCGCACTGAACATCGCGGACGACGCGAAACTGGAGGCTTCCGATTCGGAGTTGCGCTCCGCCGCGAAGGCCGGCGTCGTGGTCGGAGAGTACGGCATGAGCACGCTGCGCGACTGTGTGATCGGGGCCAGCGGCGACTCCGGCGTGACCGTTCAGGCACGTGGCGAGATCACCCTCGAACGCGTCCGGGTGGAGGGGGCCAAGGTCCACGGCATCCATGTGATGGACGGTGGCCGGGCCGCCCTGTCCGGTTGCGAGATCACCGGCAGCACCGGCGACGGGATCCGGGTCGACAGCGAGGACGACGTGTCACTGAACGGCTGCGTCGTACACGACAACCGGGGCGCCGGGCTCAGGCAGAGCCGTCCCGGCGACCGGCTGTCGGTCACCGCCCTCAACAGCGTGGACAACGGCGCCGAGGACGCCTGGGGCGAGAATGCCACGGGCTCGGCGGCCTTCGGCAGCGGCGGCGGCGCCAAGGACGAGCCCGAGGGGCCGCTCGCCGAACTGGAGTCCCTGGTTGGCCTGGAGAACGTCAAACACCAGGTCCGGACCCTGGTGAACCTCAACCAGCTCGCCGAGCGCAGGATGAGGCTCGGCCTGCCCGTCGCATCGATGAGCCGTCATCTGATCTTCGCGGGACCACCCGGCACCGGCAAGACGACAGTCGCCCGCCTCTACGGGAGCATCCTCGCCTCACTCGGCGTCCTGCGTACCGGTCATCTGGTCGAGGTGGCGCGCGCCGATCTGGTGGCCCAGTTCATCGGCGGTACGGCGATCAAGACCACGGAGGCGTTCAACAGCGCGCTCGGCGGTGTGCTGTTCATCGACGAGGCGTACACGCTGACCCCCGGCGGCGCCGCCTCCAACGACTTCGGCCGCGAGGCCGTGGACACCCTGCTCAAGCTGATGGAGGACCACCGCGACGACGTCGTCGTGGTCGCGGCCGGCTACTCGGAGCAGATGGAGTCCTTCCTCTCCGCCAACCCGGGCCTGGCGTCGCGCTTCACCCGCACCATCGACTTCGCCAACTACTCGGTGGAGGAGCTGGTGACCATTACCGAGAGCATGTGCGCCAACCACAAGTACGAACTCGAACCGCTCACGCGCGAGGCGCTCGCCGTGCACTTCGAGGGTATGACGAGAGACGCGACGTTCGGCAACGGTCGCGCCGCCCGCGGGGTCTTCGAGGAGATGATCGACCGGCAGTCGTTCCGGCTCGCCGCGATGACCGACCCCAGCGAGGGCGACCTGTCGCTGCTGCTCCCCGAGGACGTCGATGATGCGGCGGCGGCGAGCGTTCGCGGAACGGAGCAGGAGACGCAGGACACGGACAGCCCGCTGGCCAGGCTGGAGGCGATGGTGGGCCTCGGATCGGTCAAGCACGAGGTGACCGGTCTGGTCAATCTGCTGTCCAACGCCCGGCAGCGGGCCGCGGCCGGACTGCCCACCCCCAAGATCAGCAACCACCTGGTGTTCACCGGGCCACCCGGCACCGGCAAGACCACCGTGGCGCGGCTCTACGCCGAACTGCTGCACTCCCTCGGCGTGCTGCGCCGCCCCCAGCTGGTGGAGGTCGCCCGCGCCGACCTGGTCGGACAGTACGTCGGCCAGACGGCGCAGCTGACGAAGGAGGTCTTCACCAGCGCCATGGGCGGTGTGCTGTTCATCGACGAGGCGTACACCCTCACCCCCGAGGGCTCCTCCAACGACTTCGGCCGCGAGGCCGTGGACACCTTGCTCAAGCTGATGGAGGACCACCGCGACGACACCGTGGTGATCGTGGCGGGCTACACCGAGGAGATGCAACGCTTCCTCGACTCCAACCCGGGCCTGGCCTCGCGGTTCTCCCGCTTCGTGGAGTTCGAGGACTACAGCACCGAGGAGCTGGTGACCATTATCACCGGACACGCGGCGGCCTCCGGGTACGAGTGCTCCCCCCAGACGCTCACGTCCCTGTACACGTACATCGACGGGCTGCCGCGCGACCGCTCGTTCGGGAACGCGCGGCTCGCCCGCAAGCTCCTGGAAAACATGATGACCCGGCAAGCGGGCCGACTGGGCGGACTGGCCGCTCCCACCGTGGAGGACCTCAAACTGCTGCTGCCCGCAGACCTGCCGTTCGGGGCCTCCCGCATCCCTCGGCAGGAAGTTCACTGAACCAGGGCTCGGCAGCTGCGTCTGACTCCATGAGGACCTCGCCGGAAAGTCATCTCGTGCGCCACTGAAGAGGTTAGACATGGCTGGATCAGATTTGAGCAGCTCACAGCCCCCACTGCCGCCGACGGAGGTACTACTCGCCGCCTCCGTCGCCCGACGGTTCTATCTGGACAACCAGTCCAAGGTGGAGATCTCCAAGGAGTTCGACATCAGCCGGTTCAAGGTCGCCCGTCTGCTGGAGGCGGCCGTGGCTCAGGGCATCGTCGAGATCAGTATCACGGTCCCGGCCGAGATCGACACCGAGCTGTCCACAGCACTGCGCCGGCAATTCGGACTCAAGCACGCGATCGTGGTCAAGGCGACAGCCGACGACCCGGGAGGCCCGGAACCGGTCACCGAGTGGCTGGCTCCGACCGCGGCGCAGCTCATCGCGAAGATGGTGGAGCCGGACGATGTGCTCGGCCTCGCATGGGGCCGCGCCGTAAGCTCCGTGGCTGAGGGGTTCACCAAGCTGCCGCCGTGCGCCGTCGTACAGTTGACGGGAGTCCACCCGCTGGAAACCATCACCGCCGACTCCGTCCAGGCGGTCCGCAGGGCCGCGGCCCGATCCGGCGGCAAGGCCTACCCCATTTACGCGCCGCTGGTCCTGCCCAACAAACTCACCACTGACATCCTCCGCTGTCAGCCGGGCATCGCTGAATCCCTCGACCAGTTCGACCGGGTCACCAAGGCGGTCATGGCCATCGGCGCCTGGGAGAACACCCTCTCCACCGTCTACGACAGCCTGACCACGGACGAACGCGAGCAGTACCGCGATCTCGGCGTCGTCGCGGAGATGGGGGCTCTACTGTTCGACAGGGACGGCAGGTTGATCTCCACCGAGCTGAACGACCGCGTCATCTCCATCGGAAGCGAACAGCTCAGCCGCGTCCCCAACGTGATCGGCATCGCGGGAGGGATTCAGAAGGCCGAGGCGATCGGCGCCGTCCTCAGGTCCGGCCTGCTAACGAGCGTCGTCACGGACAGTTCGGCGGCGCTCCATATTCTGGTCGGCTCCCCCTCCGGCGAGCCACGCAGGGAACCCGACCTCGGTCCGCGATTCCGTACGGACACGGCGGAGATTGTCCAGGACACCTCTCACATCGGACTCGCGGAGCCTGCCTGCCTCGGATGAGCCGGCTGGCCGACGGCGGATGAACGAGCTGTTCCCGGGCGCAACCGTGGCATTGCCGCAGGAAGCGTTGGACATCCGGGGGCCGGCCCATTCGATCTGGCTCTGGCGATATGCCCGACGGCGGAACCCGGTCGGTTGGGAACGACGATGTCGTCGTTCCCAACCGACCGGGCCTTGCGGCGTTCGCTCCCCGCACGCTATTCCGGTGGCGAGGATCTTCAGGAAACTCTCCTGGAACTGCTCAACACCGACCGGATCCGTTACTACGCACCGCCGTTGGCCCTGAACTGTCGGCTCGCGATCGCTGCACAGGAGTACACGGTCGGCATGGCCGCACAGGGACACCCCTGAAGGCAGTTGCTCAGCGTCCTCGGCTTCGGCGTCACCGACGCGCGCACCGTCCTGCAGGTGTGCGACCTGCAGTCTATGCTCGCTAAGCAGCCCGACGCCGACCTGCGGGACTGGTCCACCCACCCGCTCGTCAACCAGCCCCATTCCTGGCTGACCGACTCGACCCCCAGGATCCCGCTGCTCAGCCGTGGCTCGCCACCGGCGCCGACCCTGACGGCTCGCTGCTCGGCCGCGCCCTGTACACGGCCTCCCAATCCGCCGTCACCGCTGACCGACCGATCGAGCTGGTGTTACGCGGCGACGCAGGCCTGCAGCACCGGCTCGCTGAAGAGCACCGATCAGCAGACCATCGACGCCTGGAACCGACACAGTTCATCGCGATCGCCGACGCTCACCGGGCCCGGGCCGAGGCCCGCCTCCGGGAGAGTGACCTGGCGGGGCTTGCGGAGCTGCCCCGCAGGGCCCGCGAGGCCAGCAGCGAATCACCAAGCGATCCGCCCCTGATTCATAACATTGCCCTGTTGCAGCTCGTGCAATCGGCGAATATTGCCGGACTACAGTGACCCGTCGGACACAGGCTCGACGCCCGAACGACTTCCGCCGAAACGGAGCTTCGCGATGCCAGCGACCTCACCACCAGTGCCCACTGCCCCTCACGCCCTACCCGGTTTGGGCCATGCCCTGTCGATGGCCCGGAACCCGCTGGATTTCGTCGTAGGCCTGAATGCGGAGCCTCCGATGACGAAGGTCAGGCTGGGCTGGTCGGTCCTCTACATGCTCAACGACCCCGAGCTGCTGCACACCGTGCTGGTGAGCCAGGAAAGCAGCTTCGTGATGGGCCGGTTGATCACCCGCGCGCGCCCGATCTTCGGTGAGGGCCTGGGCATGAACATACTGACCGCGGGGGGGTTCCGGCTGCACGAGCCTCGCCTGGCGCAACGACGCATAATCCAGCCCGCGTTCCGGAGCGTCCTTCAGGAGTCGTACAACGACATCATCGCGCGCAACGTCGAGGAGCGTATCGCGCATTGGCGCCCTGGCCACGTGATCGATCTGTGCCACACCGCGTTCGAGTTCTCATCCATCTCCGCGGTCCGAGCGTTGCTCGGGGACTGCGGCGCGCAGGATGAGCAGGAAGCGGCTCGGCTGCTGCACCGTCTGCTGGGCGGAGTCGTCCGGCACAGTCTCGCTCCTACCTGGTGGGAGGCGATACCGGTTCCGGCCAACCGCCGCTACCGCGATGTGCTCGCTCGCCTGGACACGATTTTCGACCGACGTATTCGGGACACGCGACGTCCGGAATCCGATACCTCGCCGCTACTGAGAGAGTTGACCGGGGGGCGTGACCATCTCGGCAACCCTCTGTCGGGACAGCAGATTCGTGACCACTTGCGCACGATCCTCTCGGCCGGAGCGGCGTCCGCGGCCGATACCGTCCCGTGGATGTTCTACGAGCTCGACCGCAACCCGGAGGTCGCCCGACGAGTGCACGACGAGGTCGACTCCGTTCTTCAAGGAAAGCCCCCGACGCCTGACGCGGTCCGCTCCTTGAGTTACTGCACCCGCGTCGCCCACGAGACGCTCCGCCTGCACACCCCGCAGTGGCTGCTCTCCCGGCGTGCCATCGAACCGGTCCAGCTCGGGGACACGCTGCTGCCCGAGGACTCCACGGTCAGTTACAGCCCCTACGCGCTGCACAGGAATCAGCGCTGGTACCCCGACCCGCTGCGATTCGACCCCGACCGATGGCTTCCGGAGAACGTGGCGGCGTTCCCCCGGTGCGCGTTCATCCCGTTCTCGACCGGCAGCGGCAAGTGCATAGGCAATAGCTTCGCGATGGCCGTGCTCGTGCTGGCCATGGCCGGCATTGCGGCCAAGTGGCGACTTCGCCCGGTGGCGACCCAACCGCCGCGGGAGGTGCTCGGTCTCACCGTCAGCCCCAACTCGATGCAGATGGTGTGTGAGCCTCGGCACTGAACCAGCGCCGGTCCGATTCGAAGGGGGCCGGCCATGGGACCCGCTCCCGCCGCACGCGCGTTGCGTACGGCGGTGGCGGTCCCCGTGGTGGCGGAACGCGTTGAGCCACACCTCCTCCGCCGATGCTCAGTGGGACGCTTCGAGGAATCTACGCAGCTCGGGAATCAGCCTCGGATCATCCAGCGTTTTGCGCCGCCCGAGCCCAGGCATGAGGACAAGACGGGAATCCGGGATCCGGTCGGCGGTGAGGCGGATGAACGGCGCGGGGAAGCTCGCGTCCCGGTCACCTGCGATGAGCAGCGTGGGTGCGGATATGTCGGCGAGCCGCTCCGTCAGATCGAACCCGATCTCCGCCTGCATCACGGCGATGAGGTCGGGCGGGTGGTGCGCCCGGTCGAACGGTTCGCTCACCCATAGCACGCCCGCTGCCATGGCCCGCCCGAGTGGGGACAGCGCGACAGTTGGGGCGAGCGCCACATAGGCGCCCGCGCGGTCGGAACGCCGAAGCCGCTCCGCACACTCGCGTCGCGCGGCACGGCCCTCGTCCCCGAGCCTGCACGCCGTCCCGATCAGCGCCAGGCAGCGAATGACATCGGGCCGGTCAGCCGCAAGCTGCTGGGCTACCATTCCGCCTGTCGAAACCCCGACCACGTCGACCGGCCCTGAGAAGTGCCCCAAGAGAGCCGCCGCGTGCTGTGCCGCCAGCTCCGCCATGGTCACGTCCTGATCCAGGCCGGGCTTGCGGCTGACGAGATGGATCGTGCGCTCTCGCATGAGCGCAGCGAAGGGACGCAGTTCGGACCAGCGCCAGAAGCCAATCGGATTGGCGTTGTTGGGCGCGAAGTGACGGAACACAACGAGTGGCGGTCCCTGCCCAGCCGTCAGATACGGCAGCCCGCCGGGCAGCAGCCCTTCTCGGGTGGGGCCGATCACCAGCTTCACGATTCCGCCTCCTCGTGCGGCAGTTCACAGCCGCCGCGCTCACAGTCGACGTGCCGGACGGCACGAATCACCACTGCCCGCCTCATACTGCTTCCGTACGGCGGACGCCGTGCTGCCGCAGTTCGATCACTGCCCTGCGCAGGCGCAGTCCGGTGCGGACGGCCGCCCTCGTTGCTGCAGAGGCCTGCGGCAGACCGATCGCCAGGCGTGTTCTGTCGTCCAACAGCCCCGCGAACGCGGCCTGCGTGAACTTCCGCAAGACAGTCGGCGTCTTGCCGGTGAACTGGCTCAACGCGGCCATAGCGAGGCGTTCACTTGCCATGGAATATCTCTGCATCCGTCGGGCGCTCTCGTCCAACAGGCTCAACTGACCGTCGTAGCTGGGAGGAAGGTCTTGCACTCCCATCAGCGCACCGAGGCGCTGGTAGAAGCTGATCGCCGCTGACGTTTCGGCGTCCGTCCACGGGCGCTGGCCGACTTCCGAGGCCCAGCGTCGCGGCGACACAACGAACGTCGCCAGCCCGTAACGCAGATCCTCGGCGGTCAGCCCGGCGTGGCGATGGGCTCGATTCATACGACGTATTGCCTCGCGTGCCGCCCTGCTGTCCGGTCCCTCCCGCACCACGGTCTCCAGCAGGTCGATCGTCACCTTGTGACGACCGACCGGGTCACGGAAGTAGTCACCGGACCGGACCAGGGCGGCGGCGAAGCGCGGAACGGTGAAGACCTGGACCATGCCGAGCGCGAGGCCCGCGCGATATTCCTTTCCCGTGGGCCCGGTGAAGAGTCGTCGAAACTCGCACTCGCTCCCATCGGCAGTCATAGCATCTCGATTCAGCCGTTGATTGGGTCGTATGCTGACCATGCGTTCAGACTATACTCACCCCCTGTCCCTGGTCAGGGAGTTGAGCGGGGCCGACAGCGCGACCACAGTGCACGTCATTTTCCGGCCATATAGCGTGAGGGGACGACGAGATGGCCTTGCGAAGAAGGGCTGCGGTCATCGGCAGCGGCATCGCGGGGCTCACCGCCGCCTACCTCCTGGAACGCGACTACGAGGTCTCACTGTACGAGGCCGACGACCGGCTGGGCGGGCACGCCCACAGCCATGACATCGTCACCGCGGAACGTGCCCTCACAGTCGACAGCGGCTTCATCGTCCACAACGAGCGAACGTACCCAACCCTATTGCGCCTCTTTCGCGAACTCGGTGTCGCCACCCAGGATGCCGAGATGAGCATGTCCGTGCGGTGCGAGGGCTGCGGTCTTGAGTACGCGGGCGCGCGCAGGGTTGCGGGATTGATCAGCGGCCCGCGTTCGCTGCTGCGCGGCCGTTACCTACGGATGCTCAGCGAGGTGCCAAAGTTCCACGCGGCGGCCAAAGCGGTGCTGGCCTCCGACGGCACGAGCGGAAGCGGACGCTTCAGTCCGTCGCTGACGCTCGGGGAGTTCCTGGCCGGCCAAAGGTTCTCGCGCTACTTCATTTCGCACTTCGTCACCCCGCTCGTAGCCTGCGTCTGGTCATGCGCCCCTGACGCGGTACCTCTGTACCCGGCAAGCTATCTGTTCCGCTTCCTCGACCATCACGGGCTGCTCGGTATCACCGGTTCGCCCACATGGAAGACGGTGACCGGCGGCTCCCGCAGCTATGTCGAGCGAATAGGCAAGCAGATCACTTCAGTTCACACGGCTGCGCCCGTGCGGGCGGTTCATCGCTTCCCCGGCGGCGTCGAGGTGATCACCGAGGACGCGACAAGCCGACGGTTCGACTCAGTCGTGGTCGCCGTCCATCCGGACCAGGCACTGCGGCTGCTCGCCGAACCGACCGCCGCCGAGCGCCAGGTACTGGGGGCATTCCGCTACTCCCGCAACCCTGTACTCCTGCACACCGACACCTCGCTGCTTCCGCGCAGCGGCCGTGCACGGGCGTCCTGGAACTACCTCATGACGTCCTGCCACGCCCCGGCCGACCGGGTCCGGGTCAGTTACCACATGAACCGGCTGCACCGCTTCGATGCTCCGGAGGAGTACATCGTCACTCTCAACGGCGACGGAAGAGTGGACGAGGACCAGGTACGGGCCCGTATGGAGTACGAGCACCCGCTGTACACCCCGGAATCATTTGCTGCGCAACAGCGGCTGCCGAAGCTCAGCGACGGTGTGACCGCGTTCGCCGGGGCCTACCACGGATGGGGGTTCCACGAGGACGGCTGCCGCTCTGGTGTGCGGGCCGCAGCAGCACTGGGCGTGTCGTGGTGACCGCGCAGCACACCGATTCGCCGATCTCGCCCGCGCTGTACGAGTGCGTCGTGGCGCACACGCGTACAGCACCGCTGCGATACACGTTCCGACACCGCACCTACCTGTGGCTGGTCGACTTGGACCAACTTCCGCGCATTCCCTGGGTGCTGCGTCCGCTCGCCCATTTTGATCCACAAGACCACTTCGGCGGGCAGGAACCCTCGATCAGAGGGGGTGTGGAGCGGTTCCTCGCCGCGCGGGGCGTGGACCTGGCCGGCGGTCGTGTGCTGATGCTGGCCCATGCCCGGGTGCTCGGCCATGTCTTCAATCCACTGAGCCTGTACTGGTGTTACCGCGCCGACGGCATCCTCGAGTGCGTAGTCGCCGAGGTGCACAACACGTACGGCGAACGGCACTGCTATCTGCTGCGTACGGGTGCCGGGGGGCGCGTGGAGGCGGCCAAGGAGTTCTATGTCTCCCCTTTCTTCCCCGTCGACGGCAGCTACCGGATGCGGCTGCCCGAGCCCGCAGACCGTCTCGACATCACCGTACGTCTGGAGCGGCCGACGGATCACGGGGATGAGGGCGGACCGTACGTCGCCACCGTGCGCGGGTTGCGGCTCCCGGCGTCGCCCCGTGCTCTGTTGCGTAGTGCCGTCCGCCATCCGTGGTCCACGGCCGCCGTCTCCGTCCGGATCAGGTTCCACGGCATCCGCCTGTATCTGCGCGGCCTTCCTGTCCAGCCCCGTCGCTCCCACCCGGCCCAGAAGGGAGTGAGATGAGTAATTCTCCATGGCAAAGCTCCACTTCGACCTGGCGACAGCCGCGCACTCCGAGGCGTGCTGCGACAAGCGGCGCAAGCGTTGACCCCGGCCGCTGGCCGGACATCGCAGCGCTGCCCCGTTGCTCCCGCGCCCGCGCGGCCGGCGCCGAACTGGTCACGGCACGGGCGTTCGCGCGTCTTCCGATCCGGGTGCGATTCCCCAGTGGGGAGGTGCGCGGCAGCGCCGGACCTCTGGTGATCGTGCACGACCCGCAGGCGTGCTATCGCAGGCTCGGCGCGGACGGGCTGGTCGGCATCGGGGAGTCCTACATGGCACGGGAGTGGGACACGCAGAGCTCCGGCGACCTGGTGGCGGTATTCACCCTGCTGGCGGAGCGAGCCGCGACGCTCCTCCCGGACGGAGTTCAACGACTGCTTCGACTGTTCATTCCGCGCACGCCCGCGAACAGGCGGAACACCCCGGAGGTCGCGCGCGCCAACACAAGCAGCCACTACGACCTGTCAAACGATCTGTTCGCACTCTTCCTCGACCCGACGATGACGTACTCCTCCGCCGTGTTTGACCAATTCCCCGCGAATTGGAGCACGTTCGCTCAAGCCCAGCAACGCAAGATCGACCTGCTCCTCGACAGGGCCGCGGTCGGTGCGGGAACCCGGCTTCTCGAGATTGGCACCGGTTGGGGCGAGTTGGCGCTGCGCGCGGCGGCCCGCGGCGCTCAGGTCCTTTCCGTGACGCTCTCGAAGGAGCAGCTCGAACTCGCCCGGCGGCGCGTGCGCGACGCGGGCCTGAGCAACATGGTCACCGTGGAGCTGCGAGACTTCCGGGAAGTGCGCGGGTCGTTCGACGCCGTGGTGAGCGTGGAAATGATCGAGGCGGTCGGCCGGGAGTTCTGGCCGGAGTACTTCCGCAGGCTGGAGGGAGCGCTGGCGCCCCGCGGGCGGATAGCGCTGCAAGCCATCACGATGCCGCACAGGCGGATGCTCGCATCCCGGCGTACATACACCTGGATCGACAAATACATCTTCCCGGGCGGCCAGATGCCGTCCGTGGAGGCGCTCGAGCAGGCCGCCGCGGGACACACGCGGTTGCGGACCGTCGAGCGGGAGAGCTTCGGGGCGCACTACGCCGAGACGCTGAGGCTATGGAGGGAACAATTCTGCGCGCGGCAGGAAGACGTGGATGCCCTCGGGTTCGACGAGACCTTTCGGCGGATGTGGACGCTCTACCTGGCCTACTCCGAGGCAGGGTTCCTCAGCAGGTACCTGGACGTCCAACAGATGCTGTTGATGAGGGGAGAAGGCCGATGAGTCCGGGGGTGGCACAGCAGCTGGGGCCGGTGCTGACCGGGGTGCTCGGCGGGGAACTGCCGGTGCGGCTACGCGCATGGGACGGCAGTGAGGAAGGCCCCCCCGACGCACCTTCGGTGGTGCTCCGCTCGGAGCGGGCTCTGCGGCGCCTGCTGTGGCATCCGAACGAACTGGGCCTGGCGCAGGCGTACGTCACCGGAGAGCTGGAGGTGGACGGCGACCTTGCGGAAGGGCTCCGGTCGGTGTGGCGGGCACTCCGTGATGGCGGCGTGTCCGCGCCGGGACCCGGCCTTCGCAACCGGGTCACAGCGGTGGGCACGGCAATACGACTCGGCGTGGTGGGACCTCGGCTGCCGGCTCCGGAATCGCAGGTGCGGATCAGGGGCAGGCTGCACAGCAAGTCCCGGGATCGGGCGGCGATCAGCCACCACTACGATCTGTCCAATTCCTTCTATCAGCTGCTGCTCGACCCGTCGATGGCGTACTCCTGCGGCTACTGGATGCGTCCCTCGGGCAATCCCGCCTACGGCCTCGCGGACGCCCAGCGCGACAAGCTTCGGCTCATCTGTCGCCAACTGGACCTGCGTCCCGGGATGCGGCTGCTCGACATCGGCTGTGGCTGGGGCTCGCTCAGCCTGCACGCGGCCCGCGAGCACAGCGTCAGGGTCTCGGCCATCACCCTTTCGCGCCGCCAAAGGGACTTCGTCCATGACCTGATCCGTGCCGAGGGCCTCGAGGATCTCATAGAGGTGGAGCTGCGCGACTACCGGGACCTTGATGCCGGAGGGTACGACGCTGTCGCCGCGGTCGAGATAGGAGAGCACGTCGGCGACGCCGAGTACCCGCGCTTCGCGGCCGTCCTACACCGGATGCTCAAGCCCGGGGGGCGGTCGTACATCCAACAGATATCTCGTCGAGGCAGTGCTCCGGGCGGCGGCGCGTTCATCGAGTCGTACATCGCACCGGACATGCACATGCGGCCGCTGGGCACCACGGTCGACCTGTTGGAGCTGGCTGGTCTGGAGATACGGGGGACCGAGTCCATGCGTGAGCACTACACGCGGACGATTCGAGCGTGGCATGCCACGCTGGAGCGGCGCTGGGCCGAGGTCGTAGAGCTGGTGGGGGAACAGACGGCACGGGTGTGGCGGCTGTACCTGGTCGGGAGTGCTCTGGCGTTCGAGGAGGGCCGGATGGGCGTGGACCGGATCGTCGCCGTTCGGCCAAGCCCCTACGGCCCAAGCAGCACGGCGTGAAACCACCGACGGACTTGGCCGCCGGTGGTTTCCGGGATCCCGGATCAGGGCCCCCGGACCGTTCCCCGGGTCCCGAGCCCGGTGAGAACCGCGGCCAGCACGGTGCCGACCTGGTGCAGCGAGCGAGGTTCGCACATGGTCACGTGCTCGCAGTCGACCTCCTCACCGTGCAGCCGTCCGGAGAGACGCGCCCGTCGAGCAGCAGACCCCGCAGATATAGCCCGCCCTTCACTCGATGGTCAGCACGCGCCAAAGGCGCGAACACCTCCCCGGCAAACTCATTTCAAGGCGCGCTTCCAGGGCGCCGGGGGCTTCGCCCTGTGCGGCCGAATGCCGTGCGGCGCCGGATGTAGCGCCGGGCTCAGCGGGCGACGCACCGCATCTGGAGCCCCCGAGGCACCAGAGTGGCGCGGACCACAGGGCGGACGCGGGCGTTTTCGACTGGTTCCAGGAGCCACTGCGTTGTGATGGAGGCCAGTGCCAGGGTGGCCAGCGTCATGGCGAAGGTGTCGCCAATGCATTTGCGGGCGCCACCACCGAAAGGAATGAAAGTTCCACGGGTTTTCTCGGCAGCGTTCTTTTCTGTCCAACGGTCGGGGTCGAATCGGCCCGGGTCGGGATATACGTCCGGTCGGTGATGAATGACGTAGGGACTGTAGATGAGGGTGGTCCCGGCCGGGATCCGGTGTCCGCCCAGTTCGGTGTCGTCGGTCGCGACGCGGGTGAGCAGCCACAGTGAGGGGCGTATCCGCAGCGTCTCGGTGATGACGCGTCCGGTCAGCTCCAGCGCGGGGAGATCCGTGAAGGCTGCGCAGCGATCTGCCAGTACAGCGCTCGTCTCAGCCTGAAGCCGACGCTCGATGCCCGGATTCTCCGCCAGATAGTGCAGTGCCCAGGCCAGGGTGTTCGCGGTGGTTTCGGTGCCGGCGAGGAAGAACGTCACGACTTGGTCGGTGATTTCAGCGTCTGACAGGCTGTCCGGGCTGTCGGAGTTTTCGGACGAGGCCAACAGTGTTGACAGGAAGTCGTCCCCGTCTGTTCCGGCACTGCGGCGCTCCTTGACTATCCGGCCGATCGTCCCGTGGAGGCGTGCGCGTGCCCGTTCATGCCGAAGGTTGCCACGGGTGGGCGCTTTGTCCAGGAACGGCGGCTGGAGTGTCCGGGTGAACATCCCCGTCAGGAGAATGTGCAGATCCTCAAGCATCTCCGCTTGGCTGGACACGTCAAGCCGTGTGCCGAACATCGTCGCGCAAGTCACCTTCATGGTGAGTTGTTGCATGACCGAGGGCACGTCGAGGACCTGCTCGTCGCGCCAGGAATCGATCATGTCCGCGATGAAGGCGGTCATCACATCTGCGTATGCGGGCATCCGGCCTCGGTGAAAGGCAGGTTGCACCAGCCGCCGCTGCCGCCGATGTTTGTTATAGGGGCACGATGCGAGCCCATCGCCCACGATTTCGCGTCCGCGCTCGATGAAGAGCCCGCCCTTGTCGAATGTACGGTCATCAACCAAGACTTTACGCGTGAGCTCTGGGTCGCAGACCACAATGGCAGGCTCGGGGCCGAGTTGTATACGGACCAAATTGCCGTACGAGGGCAGGGACAGGAGGAAACCGAGGGGGTCCCTGAGGAGCTGCCACGCGTGTCCAACCAGCGGAAGAGCCTGTGGGGCCTTCGGCATCTTGTCTGTGATCAACGTATCTGACATAACGTCCTTTCGCGACGGTCACCTCGACATCTGCCAGAGAATGCTCGAGCCCTCAATCGTTTCTTCCGTCAGGGAGAGAAAACACCGTGCCACACAGCCGACGCCGACGGGCACATCGCATACTTGCGCACCAGCAAGCCGAGGTCGGCCGGAATGTAGGTGGGCCATGCATCTTGGGCGCCAACTCTGCCACCACTCGGTGGCGTTGGGAAGTACTCCCCTGCTTGCTCATGTGTGTGGTGACATCAATACGACTCACCAGACTGCGCCTGGCCAGTGTGCGTACGTGAGTCCTGGACCCACTGCTGCGCACTGGGCGCATCCCGAATGGTTTCGGATGCACTGCTCCCCCACTTCGCTTCTTTCTCGGAGGCAGGCCTCCAGGGCTGTGGTCCGTTGTGGGTGGGCTGGTTCACACCCCGGCCACCTGACCCGGCCGGGGCGGTCCGATGCCCCGCACAATCACTCCGGCCGTGTGGGGCTGTGCCGTCCGTCACCGAATCGGGTGTCCATGAGCGCTTCGTCATCCCCCTCAAGGCCGGACACTTGTCACCCGGTCAAACGAGCGAGGACTCGCTACCGTTCACCGCAACTCACTTCAGCTCGTAGACTGACAGTGGTTCACAACCCCTGCCCCGAGCCCGGCCCGGCGGATCACGCGGGCTCGATGGGGAGATTCGCTGTCCATGCCGGGGAGTTTCGCTGTCCGCGCGGCAGCAGTCCAAACATTGGCCGAATATTCCGTTGACAGCCTCTCCCGGTGCTGGCCTGTCTGAGGTAGACATGGCCGACGATTAGATGCATGCCACATGCGAAGCCCCTGCAGACAGTTGGGTGCCGGTCGTGTCTGCCCGGGGGGAGGAGATCTGCCGGTGGACGGTACGGGCGTAATGGCGGGGTTGAGACGGCTCGTGGTTCGGGTGGGGGCGGCGGAGATGCCACGGGTGCAGCGGCTGTCCCCCGGACGCCGCTGGTGATGCATCGCGCGTGGCCATCGCCTCCTGCACGCGGCACCAACACTTCGAGGGCGCCGATGAAACGACTCTGATGAAGGGTCGGATGGGTTCGGTGTTCCAATTCAGCTACAGCACGGCAATCACGGAATAGGCGGAATGAGTCATGTCGGCTTCAGAGTCGGAACCGGTCGCGATCATCGGGATCGGCTGCCGGTTCCCGGGCGGAGTGGAGACGCCCGGCGGGCTGTGGGACCTGGCAGCGGAGAGACGACGGACAGCGGGACCCGTCCCGGCTGGGCGGTGGGACGCTGCGCGCCTAGCGCGTATGCATGACCCGGAGCTGGCTGAGCGGGCTGGGCACGGCTGCTTCCTCCAGGGGGATGTGTGGGCCTGGGACCCAACAGCGTTCTCTGTCGCGCCGATGGAACAGCGGTGGATCGATCCGCAATTCCGGGTGCTGACGGAGGTTGCCTGGGAGGCGGTGGAGCATGCGGGCATCCCGGTGGACCGCATCCGTGGCTCGCGCACCGGGGTGTATGCGGGTACATATGCGCCGGACAATCTCTTCCGTGAGTACAGGCCCGTGGAGGACGCCCCCAACAGTGCTTATCTGTTCGGGAACTTCACGGCCGGGGCGGCAGGCCGGGTGGCGTTTTCGATGGACCTGCGCGGCCCGGCGTTGGTCATCAGCACCCACTGCTCGTCAGGCCTGGTCGCGCTGGATGTGGCGTGCGGGGCACTGACCCTGGGCGAGTGCGACATGGCCCTCGCCGGCGCGGTGCTGTTGATGCTCGCGCCCGAGACGCACTACTACGAGGCGCCCTTGCTGCTCTCGCCGAGCGGAGCCTGCTCCGCCTTCGACGCACGGGCCGACGGGTACGTGCGCGGGGAGGGCGCCGGGATGCTGGTCCTGAAGCGGCTGACCGATGCACGACGTGACGGCGACCGGGTGTTGGCCGTCATCCGGGGCAGCGCGGTCAACAACGACGGGCAGGCCACCCGGCTGACCGCGCCCTCGGCCGACCTGCAACAGCAACTGTTCCGCGAGGCCGCCGCCAAGGCCGGCATCGATCCGGGCGAGGTGGGGCTGGTGGAGGCGCACGGGCCGGGCACAGCGGTGGGCGACCCGGTCGAATACACCTCCATCAATGCCGTGTACGGGCGGGGCCGGGGACGCTGTGCACTCGGCTCGGTCAAGACGAACATCGGGCATTCGGAACCTGTGTCCGGCATCGCCGGAACCATAAAGGCAGTGGAGAGCCTGCGCCGCGGGGTGATCCCCCCAAATGCCGTCTTCGACGAGTGGAACCCCACCATTCCCCGTGACGAGGCTTCCCGCCTGTTCGTACCGACCGAGCTGACCGACTGGCCGGTGGACGGGACGGCCCGGCTGGCGGCCGTCTGCTCCTACGGAGTAACCGGTACCAACGCCCACGTCGTACTGGAGTCCGCGCCTACCGTCACCCGCCGCAGCCGGGGCCGACTGACGCCCCAAAGGCAGGACGCCGCGCAACTGTTCCCTGTGTCGGGAGCTTCCCCGCAGTCCTTGCGTCTGGCCGCGCTGCGCCTGGCGACCTGGGCGGAAGGCTCTGGAGCGGATACGAGTCTTGCGGATGTCGCGCACACGCTTGGGATGCGCCGATCACACGGAGGCCATCGGCTCGGCATCGTCGCCCGCGATCACCGTGAACTCGTGGCGCGCGCCCGCGCCTTCGCACGTGGGGAGGAAGCCGAGGGGGCCATCTCGGGCTCGCCGGTACTGCCGCCCGAGCATGCCGGGCCGGTATTCGTGTTCACCGGACAGGGCTCCCAGCGGCCCGGCATGTGCCGGGGCCTGCTGCGCACTGAGCCGGTGTTCGCTGCGGCGATCGACGAGATGGACCCGCTGATCCAGGCCGAGGCCGGCTTCTCGCTTCGCAAGGTGATCGAGCACCCGGAGCAGCTGGTGGGCCTGGAGCGGATACAGCCTGCGCTGTTCGGTGTGCAGGTGGCGCTGGCCGGACTGTGGAGGTCCTGGGGGGTCGAGCCCGCGGCCGTCATCGGCCAGTCCCTCGGCGAGGTCGCCGCGATCGTGGTCGCGGGCGGCCTGAGCCTGACAGACGGCGTGAAGGTGATCTGCCGCCGCTCGGCGCTGCTCGCTACGATCTCCGGCGGCGCGATGGCCTCTGTGATGCTCAGCGCCGCCCAGGTGCAGGAGGCGATCGACACGGCTAGGGCGGACGGGGTCTCTGTGGGCGTGCTCACCTCGCCCTCGATCACGGTGGTGTCCGGTGACACCGCCCAGGTGGCCGGCCTGGTGGAACGGTGGGAAGCAGACGGCGTGGTGGCCAAACTGATCGACGTCGATGTCGCTTCGCACTCGCCGCAGGTCGACCCGATCCTCGAACGGCTGTGCACTGTGCTGGCCGACATACCTCGGGCCTGTCCCCGCATCCCCTTCTACTCCACGGTCACCCCCGATCCGCAGGCGCCGGACTCACTCGACGGACCGTACTGGGTACGCAATCAGCGCGACCCGGTGCGGTTCCACGCGGCCGTGTCCGCCGCGCTAGCGACCGGCCACCGGCTGTTCATCGAATGCACCCCGCACCCGCTGGCCGTCCGCCCGATCCTGGACATCGCCCGGCACGACGGGGCACCGGATGTAGTCGCGGTCGGCAGCCTGCGGCAGCGACTTTCCGATCAGGACGCGTTCCTGGCCCATCTCGCGGCGGTGCACGCGGCCGGGTACGACGGCATCGACTTCGCGATACGCTACGGAAGCGGTGAGCTCGCCGACGTCCCCGGCACCGCCTGGCACCGCACCCGTCACGGCGGAGACGAACAGCCCTACCGGCTCGTCGCACCGCAACTACCCGGTGCCGATCAGCACCCGCTCCTCGGTGGGCACGTCCACGACCCCGACCACCCCGAACGCCATCTGTGGCAGACCCCCGTCGGCCCGGGACGCCTTCCCTGGCTCGCCGACCACAAAGTGGCCGACGTACCGGTGCTACCGGGAACCGGGGCAGTGGAGATGATGCTCGCAGCCGCCACACGGGTATTCGGCACCACCACGGTCGCCGTCCGGGACGTGAGTGTCGCAAGCCCCCTGGTTCTGGATCCGGAACCAGTGGTCACCACCCGCCTCGTACGCGACAACTCCGACGAGAGCGCCCGGGTCGAGATCGTCTCGGTGACGGACGGCGAGGTGACCGTGCACGCCCACGGCACCGTTTATCCGCTGCCGTCGGGCGAGCGACCCGCCCCGCTGGCCAGGGCCGAGCGTAACCCCGAGGGCTGGCGGGACAGCGAGCCCTCCGCACTGCATCGCACCTTCCGCAAACGACACGACGTTTTCCACGGCCCGGCCTTCACCGCGATCGACCGTATCCAGGTGCACCCCAGCGAGGACCTGGCCCTGGCTACACTGCGCACACACGACGCCGCACGGGTGTCGGCCTGGACGATGTCGCTGCACCCGGCGCTCGCCGACCAAGTGGTGCAAAGCGCCGTCTCGGCGTGGCTGGCCCACTACGTCCTCACCCCGGGCCCGGTGGTGGTCGCCGGATTCGAGGAGGTACGGGTTCACGGCAACACCGCACACACTCGACTCGCCGCCATCCGCGTGCACCGGGCCGATGACCTCGGCTGCACCGCATCGGCCCGTCTGGCTACGGCGGACGGCACCGTTGTCGCGGAAATCCGCGGACTGCGGGTCAGTAACATCACTCCACCCGCCCAGCGGTTCGCCGCTCGTCTCTCCCACCTCCGCTGGATACAGCAGGATGCCCCCGCGAACCGTCACCGCGCCACGGACGGCCGGTGGCAGGTGCTGGCCAGCCAGGACAACACCTGGCCCGCGGAGCTGGCTCTGGAACTGAAGAAGCACACCGCCGAATGCCGCCTCACACCACTTGACGCCATATCGGCAGACCCGGCAGCCCTGCGTGGATCCAACGGCGTCGTCCTCGCCCTTGAGGACGACGCCGCCGAGTCTGCTGAACAGGTCCGCAGGACGGTCGCACGAACGGTCGCTCTCATCCAGCATCTGACCCAGCTGGAACGGCCTCCACGGCTGTGGGTGATATCCGGCCCGGAGAGCACACTGGTCACTGCCGCGCTACGCGGCCTGCTCCGCACCGCGGCATACGAGCACCCTGAACTCGCGCCCAGCTTCGTACAGTTCACACTCGAAACACCGTTCCTGGCACTCCTGGCGGAGCTCCTCGACACCACGCAACCCATCACGGAAGTCGCGCTGCGGCCCAACGACCGCCACATCGCCTGCGTCACCCCCGGCCCTAACACTGGCGCGGTGCCCCGCACCGTGCCTGAGAGGACGGTACGCTCCGGTGCGGCCTACCTGGTCACCGGAGGCCTCGGCGGCCTGGGTCTGCCCACCGTCGAGTGGCTCGCCCACAGCGGCGCGGGACGCATCGTCATCATCAACCGCTCCATACCCACCCCCGAAGCCGCGGCACGGCTGAGCGAGCTGCGCGCGGCCGACACCGACATCATTCTGATCCGCGGTGACGTCGCCGACCCGCAGCTCGCCAGGCAAGCAGTCACCGCGGCCGGCGTCGGCGGGCTCGCACTCCGCGGCGTGCTGCACCTGGCCGGAGTCGTCGAAGACGCCACCTTAACCAACCTCGACGAGCGCCTGCTCGAACGAGTCTGGCGCGGCAAAGCCGACGGAGCCTGGGCGCTGCACCACGCCACAGCCGAAGCCGACCTCGACTTCTTCACCCTCTACTCCTCGGTCGCCTCCCTGATCGGCTCCCCGGGGCAAGCCGCCTATGCCGCAGCCAACGGCTTCCTCGACGGGCTCACCGCCTTGCGCCTCGCCCAGCACCTGCCCGCCACTTCAATCCACTGGGGCGCCTGGAGCGAAGTCGGCCGCGGCCGACACCTGGCCCAGCGCGGTTTTCTCACCATCACCCCCACCGACGGCATCGACGCACTGAGACACATCCTGGCCGCCGGCCACCAGCAGGTCGCCTACTCCCCACTGGACATCGCCCAGTGGGCCGGTCCCTATCCGGCACTGCGCGACTCCACGCTCTTCGCCGAGCTGCTCACCCCGGACAACAATGAGGGCAACGGATCCACCGTACGGGACCAACTCCTGCTCGCAGACGGGAACTCGGCACGCCGCGAAATCCTTCAAACCTTCATCATCGAAACCGTTCGCGCTCTCCTGGGCGACATCACCCGTCACATCGGACCCCACACCAGCATGGTCATACTCGGCCTCGATTCCCTCGGCGCCGTCCAACTCCAGCAACGCCTCCAGCACGCTCTGCAGATCGAAATGAAACCTGGAGTGATCTGGGTCAAACCCACCGCCGCCGGCCTCACCGACTGGCTGCTGGATGCCACAGGGCTACTACCCGGCTCAGCGGCCCATTCCCGCCCGAGTGGCACGTAACTCCAGAAGGGAACAGCGAGAAGTGAGAACGCACTCGCACACAGACTCCTTCCTCTATGAGCTCGACGAACCCGATGAGTCAGGTGCATCCGCCCGTTGGAACACCCCCGTCATGGCCTGGTCCGCGTTGGGCGTCTGCGCCTTGGCTTTCCAGACTCTCGTCTTCGTCCGGTGGATCACCGCCGGCGGAATGCACGCCGTTCCGGACGGCAACTATGAGATCTCGCCAGGGCGGGCCGCACTCACCTGGGTCGGGCAGGGTGCGATGTTCACGGTCGTCGTCTTCTGCGTGGCAGTGACGTGGTATCGCAGCAGGAAGGCGGGCCGGATCACCTTCGACACCGCAATCGTCATCGGCTTCGGCCTCTCCTTCTGGCTCGCTCCGCTGTCGAACGCGCGTGATCTCATCGCCATCGGCAACCGGTACGCGCTCAACGTCTCCACATGGGGCCCCTATATTCCCGGTTGGGACGGCCCCCATCCGGAACTCCAGGTCGAGACGGTGATAGCAGCAAGCGTGCTGATGTATATCCCCGTCATAACCTGGGTCTGGGCCCAGATGTGGTTCATGACCCGATTCTCACGTCGGTGGCCCAGTTGGGGGATGGTCCGACTGTTGCCCGTCTTCCTGCTCTCGGGAGCCCTGCTCGACGCACTCTTCGAGGTGATCCTCGTCGCCGGTCTCGGCATGTACGGATACCCGTCGGCGAATCAGCAGCTCGCTCTGTTCGGCGGCCACTGGTACCAGGTCCCCCTGGGGCATGTGATCGCGGGCATCCTGCTGCCCACCCCAACGGCCATGGTGTGGCTCCACGCTCGGCGCCGAGGACGGGAGGTACACATCTTCCGTGGCTCGGCGGAGTTCGCACCATGTACCCGCAACTGGCTTCGTATCCTCGCAGCTGTGGGCTTCACCAACCTCGTGATGCTCGGCTGGATGGTGATCTCCATGAACACCACCATGCTCGGAACCGACCCCATGCCAGCCGACATGCCCAGCTGGATCTGGCCCCGCTGAGCCGTTCGTCAGAGCAGAGCGAAGGACCTTCCCCATGACGCACCACGGACGCACCCCGACCACCGCTCACCCACAGCGCGGCCACGCAATCGTCATCGGCGCAGGCATCGCCGGCCTGCTGGCCGCCCGTGCCCTGAGCGATACCTTCCAGCAGGTCGACATCCTGGAGCGAGACCGGCTTCCTTCAACTTCCGCACACCGCAATGGCGTTCCCCAAGATCGGCACGCCCATGCCCTCCAAGCGCGCGGGCTGCAGCTCTTCGAAGAATTCTTCCCCGGCCTTCAAGACGAACTGTCGACTGCGGGAGCACCGCTGGTCGATTTCTGCGCGCACGCACGGCTGCAGCTGCCCGGCGGAGCACCGCCGCCCGTGACCTCCGGAATCCTCATCCAACCGGTGAGTCGCCCCTTCCTGGAGAAGGCGGTGCGCGACCGGGTGGCCCGCATCCCGGGTGTACGCATCCAAGACCGGGTCACAGTGACGGGACTGGTGCAGGAACGGACAAACCGCCGTGTCACGGGGGTCCGTGTGGCACACCGCTCGCCGCAACCCCGTCCCGAGGAAGACCTGGCAGCCGACCTAGTCGTCGATGCCAGCGGCCGCAACTCCCGCCTCCCCGATTGGCTCGTCGCCCTTGGCCTGCCCCGCCCGGCCGAGACGATCGTCGACGCCGACGTCGCTTACGTCACCCGCCACTTCGAAGCCTCACCACACACCCCCGGCGGCTGGCTCGCCCTCTTCGAGACGCCACGGGCTCCCGATGTCCCCCGGGGATGCTTTGCCCTGCGCACCGAGGGCAACCGGCTCATCGTGACCCTACAAGGAGCTGCCGGTGACCACCCGCCCAAGGGCGAACAGGGCTTCCACACCTTCCTCAAGTCCCTCACCCCTGCAACGGTGAACGCCATCGCCCCGCTGGTACCCCGGTCCGCGCCCTACCGCTACGCCCGCACCGCCAATCGCCGCCGGCACCTCGACAACATCAAACCCTGGCCGGACGGGCTGATCGCACTCGGCGATGCGACATGTGTCTTCAATCCGGTCTACGCCCAGGGCATGACGGTCGCCGCGTTGGAGTCCCTCGCCCTCCGCGATCTGCTCGCACGCCACATAGACCATGAACTGCGCGGCTTTGCCGCAGAATTCCAGCGCCGCACAGCCCACATCACCCGCTGGCCATGGCTGATGGCCACCCTCTCCGACCGCGGGTGGCAGACCGAAACTCCCTCCTCTCCGCTCCTTCGCGCCGGACAGTGGTACCTCAGCAAGTGGTACGCACTCATTACTCACCACCCACGTATGTTCCAGGACTTCGCACGGGTGGCGAACATGCTCTCCGGCCCGGCCGTGCTCGCCCGCCCCCGTCATCTGTTGCGGATCATCGGCTCAGGCCAAGCGCCGGAGCGCCGGGGGTGATTGCTCCGGGTGCACTCCGGTACGTGTGCCCCCTCCACCCCCTGAGGGACTTAGTTGGGAAATGCCGCCTACGTCACCGCCACCCACATCGTCACCGCCCTCGACGACCACAGCATCGAGCTGCTGGTCCCGGTCGGGCTCGACACCTGCCACGACAACCACCAGGGCGAACACTTCACGCAGAGCGCCTTCACCATCGACTGGCAGGCAAAGAAGGTCACCTGTCCCCGGGGCAAGGTCAGCGCCAGCAGGACCGACCAGTGCAAGAGCAGTGGCGCCCCCATCTCGCGGGGCCACCCCGCCTCGGGACCGCGCGAGTTTCCCGTTTGCGACAAGTGCACCAGGGCCGCGTCGACGTCTGGCTCACCGGCACTCCGCTCGGCGAGTGCGAAACCTCACATCTGACCCGCCTCGAACTCGCCGCGTGAACCCGTGATCAAGCAGCCGACTTGCGGATTTCCTAATGGAGTCCCAACTCAGTTCAACGGGTGTCGTCGATCTGTTTACCAATTGGCGGGTTCGGGTCGCTAGGATGCGGCAGCAGTGGGGGTTCGGTGTGAGCCGGTCCCTGTGGGCTGGAGCTGTCCGGCGGTGTGCGGTCGTCGGGTTGTGCTCGGCAGGTTCGGCTGCGGACGGCATTCCGGAGCTGATGTGCAGAGCCACACCAACCCGGGGTGGGCAGTGTGCTGTCATGCTTTCTTTCCAGATGTTTGCGTTCTTGCTTGAGGCGCGTTCGTGGGCGGGCGTGGCCAAGGGGCAGCACGCGCGTTCTATGTCTGTGACGTGCCCTGGTGGCGGGCCGATATCTCGTAGCCCTGGCACATGGTCCTGGTCCTGGTCCTGGTCCTGGTCCTGCGCGAAGGCCCGCCCGATCTCTGGTGTTCCCGGATCCGGAAGTGACTTGTGGCTGCGTGCCAGGGTGCCGGACAGGGGTCGTGGTCTCTTCCGTCTGTCGAACGAGGAAAGTGATGAGCGAGAAGGGCCCTGCCGACTCTGGTGTGCCGGACGGTGAGAAGGCCTGGGCTGCGGTTGTTGGTGAGCTGGGGTTCTGGGTCCTGTTCCTGGCTGGTCCGTTGACCGTGGTCGGTCTTGATGGCTTCGGGATCGGCGGCGCTTCCCCGGACAGGGCCTCCTTGGGCGGTGCGTGCCCGGGTGGTGTGTGTGGGTGGATGCGGGAGTGTCGGTGGTGGGTGAGGTTGGGGTGGTGCGGGGGAGTGCTTTGCGGGTGATGTGTGATCAGGGTTTGTTGGGTGGGTGGTTTTAGTCGTGGAGGATATTCGGATCAGTGGTGGGCTGGCTTCTTTTGTGGAGGTCTGGCTTGGTGCGAGTGTGCCGAGGGGTAGTGAGGGTCGGGGGTTTGATAGCCGGTTGCCGTTTTTGGAGACGGCGAGGGGGCTTGAGGACTGGTCGGTTTCGCTTCGGGGTGTGGTGGCGCA
>NZ_JBSFBQ010000061.1:0-20547 GCF_053593015.1 Streptomyces sp. NPDC002403
CGCGCGCTGGAGTTCAGGCGTGAGCTCCTGCGGCCGGGGGAGCGGTGGTGGCGGTGTCGTGCGCGCGGTGGGGGCCGGTACGAGGGCGGGGGCGGGTTGCGGCGTGGGTGCCGGGGGTGGTGCGGGGGCCGGAGCCGGACGTGGTTCGGGAGTGGTTGCGCGGGGTGGCGGGGCGGTCTGTGGGGTCGGCTTGCTCGGGGCCGTCCGGGGCCTGGGAGCCGCGACGGGGTGGGCGACCGCGCCGGGCTGGTTGTACGAGACGGTGCGGGTGGCGATGCGGCCGTCGGGGAGGCGTACGCGGCTGCGGTGGAGGTAGCCGTGGGCTTCGAGTTCGCGCAGGGCGGCGGCGATGCGCGTCTCGCTCTCGGGGAAGCGTTCGGCGAGATGCTTGATGCCGATCCTGGCTCCGGCGGGGAGCGACTGGATGTGGGCGGCGAGCCCGATCGCGGCGAGGGAGAGTCCGCGGTGCTGGGCGAGGTGGTTGCCGATGATGGTGAAGCCTGCGGCATGCCGGAAGTTGATGTGGATGACGCCGGATGACGGTGTGACGTCTCCGGGTACGGAGGACGGGGCGCACTTGGGCGCGGTAATCTGCGGGGTATCCATCGGGAAGCCTCTTACTTCCTCGGTGGTCAGGCCCCCGGTTGAGACTGTGAATCTCGTCGGGGGCCGTCGCATGTCTGGAGTTGTCGCGGCGAGCATATGCCAGCCAACCTGTATGAAATCCAGTCCAGTTGCCCCATATCACCCGAGTGAGTGACGGGGGCGGGTTTGGGTGGGGAGGGTAATTTCCCCAGGTCCTTCAAAGCTTTATGCGTCGTGGAATGCGGGGACGTGGCTCACCGGGTCGTGGGTTTCCGCGACCCGGTGGAACGGCCTTGGTGCGAGGTCGAGCTCGGCCCAGACGGTCTTGCGCGGGACGGGCCCGACGTCGATGCCCCAGCGGTCGGCGAGCGCCTCGACGATGAGGAGTCCGCGCCCTCCTTCCGCGTGCCGGTCGGGGGTGGAGACGACGGGCAGCTGCTCGGCCCGGGTGTCGGTCACCTCGATCCGCAGGAGCTCGTCGCGGAGTGCCGTGAGGGCCAGTTGGAAGTCCCGGCCCGGTACGCGGCCGTGGACGGCGGCGTTGGCGGCCAGCTCGGCGACGATGTGCGCGGCCGGTTCGCAGACGATCCCCCAGTTGCCCAGATGCGCCATGGTCAGGAGACGGGCGAGCCTGGCGCCCCGTCGGGTGGGGGAGAGCAGCACGGTGAACTGCCGGGCGGGAGCGGAATGTTCGGTTCGGGTGATTTCTCGGGTCACGTCACTCAGCGTGGCCGCGCCTGCGTACCGTGAACAGCAATCAGCCCCTTGCGTACGGTGATTGTCCCGTGCTTGTCCAGTGCTGTCCCGGCTGTCCGGGGTGACGTGTCGGGGAGACCTGGGGTTGAGCCGAGAACGGCAAACGCGTCGGAAGTGAGGCACGGATGAGCGTGGACGAGGCCGGTACGGAACGCGGCGACACCGGGGCGGACGAGCCGGGCTGGGACGTCGATCCCGATGACGAGTCGGGCGCGGCCGTGGTCGCGGCGGTGGGCCGCCAGCTCAAGGCGTGGCGGGAGGCGGCCGGGCTGCGGGCCGGCGAGTTCGGCGCCGCGATCGGGTACGGGGAGGACCAGATCTACAAGGTGGAGGGCGGCCGCCGCATCCCCCGCCCGGAGCTCCTGGACAGGGCGGACGAGGTACTCGGGGCGCGCGGGAAGATCGCCGCGATGAAGCAGGACGTGGCGGAGGTCCGGTACCCGAAGAAGATCCGCGACCTGGCGAAGCTGGAGGCGCGGGCGGTGGAGTTGTTGGCCTACGGCAACAGCAGCTTCCACGGTCTGCTGCAGACGGCGGAGTACGCACGCGCGTTGTTTGTAATGCGGCAGCCCGCGTACCCGCAGGATGAGGTCGAACGGGGAGTGGCGGCACGTGTGGCCAGACAGTCCGTCTTCAAGCGGTCACCCAGTCCGACGCTCGGGTTTGTCATGGATGAAGTGGTGCTCCGACGCCCGCTCGGAGGCAAGATGGTATTGCGTCGGCAACTCGAACACCTCCTGAAGATCGGCGAATTGCGGAACATCACGGTTCAGGTGATGCCGATGGACCGAGAGGAGCACGCGGGAATCGACGGCGAGATCCAGGTGTTGAAATTCAAGGACGGTACGGCGGTGGGACGTTCCGAGGGAGCATTCGGCGGTCGCCCCGTCACTGATCCGAAGCAACTCCGAATCCTTGAGCTGCGGTATGGCATGATCCGGGCCCAGGCTCTCACCCCGAGTGAGTCGTTGGCCTTCATCGAGCAACTTCTAGGAGAAACATGATCAGCGAGCTCTCCTCCAGGGGCGGCCACGAGCTGGAGTGGCGCAAGAGCAGCTACAGCAGCAACGGCAGTGAGACCGACTGCGTGGAGATAGCTCCCGCCCCCGGCACAGTTCACGTCCGGGACTCCAAGAACGCCCAGGGCCCACGCCTCGCCTTCGGCCCCCACGCCTGGGCGGGCTTCGTCTCCTACGCGGCCGAGCACTGATTCCGCCCGGCCGCAGGCCCGACGGGGCGACCCCCGTCAGTCCTCCGTAGCCTCCTCGTCCTCCCCGTCGAAGCGGTCGAAGGCCGCCTCCGTGCGGGCGCGGAACAACGCGGTCCCGCGATCGTCGCGGAGGATGATCTCGTCGTGTGCGTACCAGCGTGAGCCCGGTCGCTGGCTGATCGGGTACTCCGGGAACGGCAGGCGCCGGAAGGCGGCGGTGATGTCCTCGGGCAGGCCCGTGTCGTCGTCGGGGGTCACCCATCCCATCAGGTCGTCATCGGCGCACAGGGCCTCGGACAGGACGATCTCGACGAACGCGACACTGACCCGGCCCAGCCACGCCTGCCAGTCGTCGGCGGTGGGGCGGACGAGGTCGGCGCGTACCTGGACCGGCGGGTCCTCCTGGTCGAGGTCCGTGACGCGTATCCCCCAGTAGGCGCAGGACTGGTTCTCGACGCGGAAGACCAGCACGCCGCGGTCCTCGTCCACGTAGAGGCCCCGCGGGGCGAGCAGGGAGTCCTGATTGTCGGTCAGGTCCTTGCGATGCGCGAGCAGTTGGTAGGCCTCGCGGAGCGCCGCGGGCAGGGGCAGGCCGAGCCGGGCCTGTGCCGCGTCGAGGTCGGCGGGGGTGCAGCCGTCGGTCCCGGTGAGGGGGCGTTGGCTCCAGTCGCGGGCGAAGGCACGGATGAAGCGCCATGCCGCCTGCCTGTCGGGCCGCTCACCGACGGCCGCGGTGAGTGCGTCGAGGTCGAGCACGAGGCTCGGGGGCTGCGGCTCCTGGTTCATGCGTGCGACTGTAGGCGCCGCCACTGACACGGTTCCGCGCGCTCCTTCCCGTAGGTGCTGCTGCCGGTCGTCGCACTGGTCCACCATCTGAGGGCGACGCTGCGTGTGCGGCCGCCCGACGAGCTGAACCTGTACGGGCGTTGCTTCGAGATCGCGGGCCCGGAGGGACCGGGGCGCTCGGACGTCGACGACCAGCAACCCGCGAAGATCCATCCCTCGATGGACGAGTGGAGCGACATCGACTACAGCGCATGAGCGAACAGCGGCAGGGCCCGGACGGCGAACCGTCCGGGCCCTGCTGTCAGTTGTCGTCAGTTCTCGGTGACGGTGACCTTCTCGTCGTTCTTCAGCTGCTCCACCAGCTGCTTCACCTTGGCCTTGTCCCAGACCACGTTGCCGTTCCTGAAGCCCGACATCGGCATGTTCATCGACTTGCCGTCGCCGCCCGTGACGTCCTTCATGGCGAAGAACATCTGGCTCAGGGACCAGAGCGACATGTCCTTGTCCACGACGAGGGTGTCCAGGCCCGCCCCCATCGTCGGGTACAGCTTGAACGGGTTGAGGATCGTGGACGGCGTCGCCGTCTGGCTCGCCAGCGCCGCGAGGAACTTCTGCTGGTTCTTCGTACGGGCCAGGTCCGCCTGGGCGAAGGCGTAGCGGGTGCGGACGAAGGCGAGGGACTGCTCGCCGTTCAGCGTCTGCTTGCCCGCCTGGAAGTCGGCGCCGGACTTCTTGTCCTTGAAGGCCTTGGGGATGTCCAGCTCCACGCCGCCGATCGCGTCCACGATCTTGGCGAAGCCGCCGAAGCCGATCTCGCAGTAGTGGTCGATCCGCAGCCCGGTGTTGAACTCGACGGTGCGGACCAGGAGTTCGGGGCCGTCCATGGCGTACGCGGCGTTCAGCTTGGTGAAGCGGCCGCGGCCCGGGTAGAGCTTGCCGGAGTCGGAGCCCTTGAACGAGGGGATCTCGACGTCGGAGTCACGGGGCAGGGAGATCAGCGTCGGCCCGTTGGATCCGTCGTGCAGGATCATCATCGAGTCGGTCCGCTTGCCCTCGGCGGAGCCCGTGTGGAGCTTCTTCTTGTCCTCGGCCGTCATGCCCTCACGGCTGTCGGAACCGACGATCAGGTAGTTGGTGCCGTCGCCGCCCTCCGGCCGCTCGATGACCTTGGAGAGGTCCACCTCGCGCTTGAGCTTGGAGTCGGCCCAGAAGTACGTGCCTATGGAGACCCCGAGGACCACGACCACCAGGGTCAGCGCGCCTATCTTGATCCGGCGGCGCCAGTCGGGCGCCGAGCGCCCCTGGGCGTAACCGCCGCCGCCCTGGCCACCGCTGTGGCCGCTGCCCCGGCCGCCGCCGTAGACCTGGCCCGTGCTGTAACCGTTGTCGTACGTTCCGGCGTCGTCATGGCCGCCGGCGTACTGCTGCGATCCGCCCTGACGCTGCCGGGGCGGGGCCGGACGGTGCTGGGGCGGGGCGGGAGGGCGCTGGACGTGCCGCATGACGCGGGCGCCCTCGGGCGGCTCACCGGCGCTGCCCTGCCCGTAGCGGTTGCCGCCGCGGTTGTCGTCGGACCATCCCTCGGGCCAATCGTTCATGCGGTCCAGTGTGCAGGCCAGGTGTACCGGTATTACAGGGGGTGCGGGAAATCGCATCAGGGCTGTTGCGAAGCTGATGCATTGCGGCCGCGTGCAAGGCCCCGCATAAGGTGGACGGTATGACAGATCAGGCCCCGCGCCCGGAGGGCGACATTCCGGGCAAGCCGACCGCCGCTTCCCGGACCACCCTCAGCCACATCATGACCGGCAGCGACACCAATCTGCTGGGTACGGTGCACGGTGGCGTGATCATGAAACTGGTCGACGACGCGGCGGGCGCCGTGGCCGGCCGGCACTCCGGCGGCCCCGCCGTGACGGCCTCGATGGACGAGATGGTCTTCCTGGAGCCGGTCCGCGTCGGCGACCTCGTCCACGTCCGCGCCCAGGTGAACTGGACGGGCCGCTCCTCGATGGAGGTCGGCGTCCGGGTCATGGCCGAGCGCTGGAACGAGTCCACCCCCGCCCAGCAGGTCGGCAGCGCCTACCTGGTGTTCACCGCGGTCGACGCGGACGGCAAGCCGCGCCCCGTACCGCCGGTGATCCCCGAGACGGAGCGCGACAAGCGGCGCTACCAGGAGGCGCAGATCCGGCGCACCCACCGCCTCGCCCGCCGCCGCGCGATCAGGGAGCTGCGCGAGAGTCGCGCGGCGGAAGGCATAGAGGACTGAGAGCGCCGGGCGACAGGACGGTCACGGGCAGGCCACCTGGTCGCCCGTGACCGTGCCGAAGTCGCCGCCGTCCTTCTCCTCGGCCCGGACCTGCCGCACCTTCTCGAAGTCCTCGCCCGCCGTCACCCGCATCGTGGCGCCCTGCCCCCGCACCGCCCGCAGCTCGGCCCCGGGCAACGCGACCGCCAGCGCCTTCGCGGACCGGTCCCAGCGCGGGTCGTAGCTGATCAGGGTGTGCTCGGTGCCGCGCGGCTCGCCGTTCACCCGCACCTCCGCGTTGAGCGGGGTGCGCGTGGTGTCGAAGCCGGTGGCGTGGAGCGCGTCGTCGACCGTCCTGCCCAGGCCGTCCTTGGACGTCCCGTTGTAGACCTGGACCCGGATCTGCCGGGGGTCGACGTCGACCTCGACCGCCTCCGGCCGCTTGGGGCGGGCGGGGGCCAGCGGCTTGTCCTCGCGCAGTGCCTGGAAGAGCTTCTTCGACTTCGCCTCGTCCCACTTGACCGTCGAACCGATGCCCTTGACCGGGTAGGAGACGTTCCCCACGGGTACGGAGGTGAACTCGGACGAGGCGGGGGAGAAGCCGCGCATCGCCTGGCCGAGCTCCAGCATCTGCTCCGTACCGAACCCCTTGTCCGCCCGGACCGAGTTCAGCATCGTCGAGGCGACATCGCGGAACTTCACCGGGTTGAGCAGCACACCGCTGCTGGTCGCCTGCTTGATCAGTGAGGCGAGGAACTTCTGCTGGCGCTGCATCCGGCCCAGGTCGGCGGCCCCGTCGATGTGCCGGGAGCGTACGTACTGGAGGGCCTGGCCGCCGTCCAGGTCATGGGTGCCCGCGGCGAGGTCGAGACCGGTGTACGAGTCCTTCATCGGCCGGGCCGTGCAGATCTTCACCCCGCCCAGGGCGTCCACCGTCTTCATGAAGCTGGTGAAGTCGACCTCCAGATAGTGGTCGACCTTGATGCCCGTCATGTGCTCGACGGTCCGCACGGTCAGATTGGGCCCGCCCTCGGCATAGGCCGCGTTCAGCTTCAGCGGGTGCGCGGGGCGCTGCTCACCGGTGTTCCGGTCGGTGTGCTCGGGGACCTCGGCGTAGCTGTCGCGGGGGAGCGAGACGATGCTCGCGCGGTCCTTGTCCGCCGACAGATGCACCAGCATGACCGTGTCGGTGCAGTGGCAGGGCGCACCGCCCAGCCGGTACCTCTTCTTCTCCTCCGGGGTGATCCGGTCGCGGCCGTCGGTGCCCACGAGCAGCAGATTCATGCCGGTGCCCGCGCGTGGCCGGTTCTTCATGTCCTTGAACGGATCGAGCCGGTCGATCCCGGTCGCCAGATTGGTCACCACCGCATGGCCGATCCCGCCGGCTCCCAGCACCAGCACGGAGAGACCGGTCACCATCCGCATGCCCCAGCGTGGTCGTTCGTCCTGCTTTCTGGACCTGCGCTGCGGCGGAACCGCGCGGGACTGCGGGGGACGGGGAGAACGGTGCGGTGTGGGCACTTGGGGGACCTCCGCGGTGCGAGGGGGAAACCGTTCGCACAGTAGGTCCATACGATCAACGGCCCGGTGTGCAACCCGGCGGGGCGCGCCGGTGTCCCCCATTCGCGGTAACGTGGCGGCCGAATCATGCCGCCCGGTGGGGTGCGAAACCCCCCGGCGCCCCCGAGGACCACCCGAGGACCACCATGTCTGCCGCGCAGCACCCCGCCGTCTCCGTGATCATGCCGGTGCTCGACGAGGAACGTCACCTCAGGAACTCCGTCCGGCACATCCTGGAGCAGGAGTACGCAGGTGAGATGGAGGTGGTCATCGCACTGGGGCCCTCCACGGACCGTACGGACGAGATCGCCGCGGAGCTGGTGCGCGAGGATCCCCGGGTCCACACCGTCCCGAACCCGACCGGTCGCACCCCGGCCGCCCTCAACGCCGCGATCAAGGCCTCCAGCCACCCGATAGTCGTGCGGGTCGACGGCCACGGCATGCTCTCGCCGAACTACATCGCGACCGCCGTCCGCCTCCTGGAGGAGACCGGCGCCCAGAACGTGGGCGGCATCATGCACGCCGAGGGCGAGAACGCCTGGGAGGACGCCGTCGCCGCCGCCATGACGTCGAAGATCGGCGTCGGCAACGCGGCCTTCCACACCGGCGGCCAGGCCGGCCCGGCGGAGACCGTCTACCTCGGTGTCTTCCGCCGCGAGGCGCTGGAGAAGGCCGACGGCTACAACGTGGAGTTCATCCGGGCCCAGGACTGGGAGCTGAACTACCGCATCCGCGAGGCCGGCGGCCTGATCTGGTTCTCGCCCGAGTTGAAGGTGCAGTACCGGCCGCGCCCCTCCGTGCGGGCGCTGGCCAAGCAGTACAAGGACTACGGCCGCTGGCGGCACGTCGTCGCCCGCTACCACTCCGGCTCGATCAACCTGCGCTACCTGGCGCCGCCCACCGCCGTCTGCGCGATCGCGGCGGGCATCGTCGTGGGCGCGGTCGTCACCCCGTGGGCCTTCCTCGTCCCCGCCGGGTACGCGGCGGCGATCGTCGCCGGTTCCGTGCCGGCGGGCAAGGGCCTGTCGCTGAAGGCGCGGGCACAGATCCCGGTGGCCCTCGCGACCATGCACATGTCGTGGGGGTACGGCTTCCTGACCAGTCCGCGCTCGCTCGCGAAGAAGGTCATCGCCAGCCGCCGCCCGGCCATGACCGTCTGAGCGTCACAGCGGACACCGCGGGGCCCTCCGATGTGCCGGAGGGCCCCGCGGTGCGTCGTGTCCCGGTTTCTAGAAGCCGAAGCCCGGCTGGATGTCCATGCAGGCCTTCTCGTCGTCGCCGTTGAGCGCCCGTGCGCTGTCCGGGGTCTTCTCCTCGGCGGAGGGCGCGTGGTAGTCCCCGTCGTCCCGCCAGTCGGCGCCCACGGTCAGCGTGATGCCCGAGACAGCGGTCGACTTCTTCACCGCGCTCAGCGGAATGCCCAGCGCCTTGGCGACCGCCTGGGCATTGCCCTTCATGTCCACGCTGGGGTAGGACACCGTGGTCCGGGCCGCCGACTCGGTGTTCTGCGCGTCGATCGAGCCCTGGGTGAAGCCCTTCTCGGCCAGCAGGTCCTTGACCGCCGTCGCGCGGCCCTTGGCCGGGTACTCGGTCTCGGTACGGGTGCCGTTGCGGACGGTCACCGGGGTCTCGGCCGGGGTCGAGGTGGGCTTCTCGGCGACCGGGGCCTTCTTCTTGCGCTTGGACGCCTTGCCGTCGAGCGGGACGTCGTCGCGGACCATCTGGAAGAGCTGGTCGGCGTCGCCGGGCTTGGGGAGCACCCGCTCCTTGAGCGCGCCCGTCCCGTAGACGTTCGGCATCGTCGTCATGGTGATGCGCTTGGTGGGCACCTTCTTGAGCTCCTCCGCGAGGTCGTAGAGCTTGTTGACCGAGCCGAGTCCGTTCTCGCCCTTGTCGACCGTCAGCGCGTCCGTCGCCGCCTCGGCGAGGTCCATCAGCTTGCCCGGGTCGGTGAGCTTGGTGCCCTTGCGCAGTTCACGGACCATTGAGTTCATGTACATGTGCTGGGCGTGGGTACGGCCGAGGTCGGTGCCGTCCTCGAAGCCGTAGCGGGTGCGCAGCCACTGGAGGGCCTGCTTGCCCTTGATCTTCGTGGTGCCCTTCTCCAGCTTCAGCCCGGAGCCCTTGCCAGCGCTGGTGTGCGAGTAGACGTTGCCCTTGACGCAGACCGGGACGCCGCCGATCGCGTCCGCCATCGAGATCACACCGGAGAAGTCGATCATCATGAAGTGGTCGATGGTGATGCCGGTGAGCTCGTACCAGGTGGCCACCGTGCAACCGGGACCGCCGCGTTCGAGCGTCTCGTTGGTCATCTTCAGACCCGTGGGCGCGGGGTAGACGTGCTTCGTCTCCGGGTTGGTGCACTTCGGGATCTTCAGCATCGTGTCGCGCGGCATGCTGATCACCGACATGTTGCTGCGGTCCGCGGAGAGGTGGACCAGCATCTGCACGTCGGCCAGGGGCGGCGCGCCGAAGGTTTCCTTGGCCCCGCCGAGCTTCTGGTTCTCCGCGGAGTCCCGCGCGTCCGAGCCTATGAGCAGGATGTTCATCGGGGTCTGACCGGCGGCGTTGGCCTTGTGATCGGCCATCTTCTTGTCGCCGAGGGTCAGATCGGCCTTCTTGAGATTGCCGTTCAGGTGCTCGATGTAGAGGTAACCGGCGCCGGCGCCGCCGATTATGAGCAGCGCGGTCACTGACGCGACCCAGCGCAGCACCCGGCGTTTGCCCTTCTTGCCGCGTCGCTTGCGGCCACCGTGCCGGTGACCGCTCTCCCCGGAAGCGGCCCGCCCCCCGGAGCCGGAGTCCTCGCTCTTCTCCGGCCCCTCCTCGTACAGCCCGTCGTCCCAGCCGAGTTGGCCGGCGTGCCGGACGCGTGGTCGCGTCCCCTCCCCAGGCGTACTGCTCCGTGCCACCAGGACCCCCCTGCTGCTCAGACTCGTGGTTTCGCGCAGTGACCCGGTGTCACTTGGCGCACTCTGCCTTGTCGGCGTTTGCTTGCTGAATGTCGGCCGGCACCTTGGCCGGCCCGGTGATGGGAGTGCCCGCGCCCTTGAAGTCGTCCCCCAGCGTCAGCACCATCGCCTGGAGCCCTTCGGCGTCCGTGGTGCCCTGCTTCATGGCCGAGCCGGGCAGGCCCATCATGGCGGCCAGCGCGCGGGCCTGGTCCGCCTGGTTCGGCGCGTACTCCAGCGTCGTCTTCGCGGCCTTCGCCGGGGCGTTGGCCTTGTTGGTGGACTTGAGCACACCCTGCTCGTTCTGGAGCCAGGTGACGGTCGCCTGCGCGGCGCCGGGCACCTTGCCGCCGTTGTACACATCGACGCGTACGTCGCCCGCGGCCGCCTTCGAGCCCTTGAGGAGCGCGTCCTGCTTGCTCTTCGCGGCCTTCTTCTTCGACTTCACCTCGGTCAGCGAGGTGTCGTCGCGCATCATGGCGAACAGCTGGTCGGACTTGGCCGGGTTCAGTACGACGGTGGCCTTGACCTTCTCGGCAGGGTTGTCGAGCACCGGCACCGTGGTGAAGGTGATGTTCTTGGTGTTGACCTTGCTGAGCTCCTGGGCCAGCGAGGCCAGTTTCTTCCCCGTGCCGATGCCGGTGTCGACGGTGAGTGCCCTGGTCGCCGCGTCCGCCAGCTTGTAGAGCTTGGTCGGGCTGGTCAGGGTGTCGTCCGACTGCATCTGCCGGATCATCGAGGCGATGAACTGCTGCTGGACCTTGATCCGGTCCAGGTCGCCATGGTTGCCGAAGCTGTGCCGGGTCCGTACGAACGCCAGGGCCTCCTCGCCCTGGATCCGGTGCTCACCGGCCGGCAGGTCCAGGTGGGAGTCCGGGTCCTTGACCGGCTTGGCCAGGCAGATCTCGACCCCGCCGACCGCCGTGGACAGCTCCTTCACCGCGTTGAAGTCGACCATCATGAAGTGGTCGACCTTCAGACCGGTGATCTCCTTGACCGTCTCCATGGTGCAGCCGGGGTTACGGCCTTCCTGGCCGAGGCTCTCGTTGAAGCGGACGCCCGACGTACCCGGGACGAGCTTCTCCGTGCCGTCTTCCTGCTTGACGGTGCAGTCCGGGATGTCGGTGATCAGGTCGCGGGGGATGCTCAGCGCCGTCGCGTTGGTGCGGTCCTCGGAGACGTGGAAGAGGATGTTGGTGTCGGCGTGGCCCACGCTGCCCTTGTCGCCGTAGCCTTCGTTGCCCTTGCCGGTGCGCTTGTCGGTGCCGATGATCAGGATGTTGATCGGGGCGTCGTTGTCGAAGACGTTCTTGTTGCCGGCCCCGCCCACGTCGACCGTGTTCAGGTTGCCGTTGAAGTGCTGGTACAGCGCGTACCCGCCCACCGACAGGCCGACCAGGACGAAGGCCGTCACACCGCCCGTCCACATCAGCGCCTTCTTGCGGCGGGCCTTGGGGGCCTTGCGGCTGCGGCGGCCGGCCGGGCCGGAACTCTCCTGGCCGCGGGTGCCGTTGGCCGAACGGCGGCTGCGCTGACCGGGCACCTCGCGGCCGGGACCGTTTTCCTGGTCCTCGCGGGCCGTATTCCGGCGATCGCCCCCGCCGTCGCGGGACGCGCCTCTGCGTCCGCCGGCATTGTCGCGGACCGGTTCCCTGCTATGGGGAACACGCGCGCCGGAAGTACGGGAAGGGGAGTCCGAATCCCCTCCGGAATGATTCAGTCGCAGTTCGTAATCACCGGTGTGCGGGTTGAGGACCCACTGGTCTGCGGGGTCGATTCCGTCCGCCCGCCCACGGCTTTGCGCATCCACGGTTGCTTGAGTCCTCCGTCGGTGCCACGCGAGGCGCCTCCCCCGATCAGGCGCTCGATCTTTCGCTCCAGAAGTGCGCGGCCTGGCGGCCGGCAGCACCGGATCGCGTCACACTATCGGCCCAGTTCGGCGTAGAGCGACGTGCGTGACAAATTCCACGCTCCTTACAACTGGTCATACTGCTCATTACACGCCGATCACCGGCTTCTGTTTGGGAATTGCTTTACTGCTTGCACAGGTCCGCCGCCGCGTTGTTGCCCGAATAAGTGGGCGTGGGGCTGGGGCCCGGCCCATCCGGGGTATCGGACGCGGCATTGTTTTTCCCGTTGTTCTTCCCGTTGTCACGTTCGAGCTCATCCGCCGGGACCACGGCGACCGGATCGTCCTCGCGCAGCCGCTTGAAGAGCCGATTCGCATCGGGCTGTACGAGTTCGTCCCGGTTCGCGTTGGCGATGTAGGGCCGCCGGGGCACGGTCAGGAACTGCACCTTGTCGGTCGGTACGTTGCGCATGCCGCGCACCAGCTCGTACAGGTCCTTCAGGCTGTCCAGGCCCGGGTCGGTGGTCAGCGCCTTGGTGGCCGCGTCCAGTACCGGGTAGAGGCGGGTCGGATTGAGCAGTACGCCGTTGCTCTGGACCTTGTTCACCAGCGCGCCCAGGAACTGCTGCTGGCGGTCCATCCGTTCGGTGTCACTGCCGTTGCCGATCGACTTGCGGGCCCGTACGTACCCCAGCGCCTGCTCGCCGTCGAGCTTCTGGCGGCCGGCGGGGAGCTTCAGATGGGCGTCGGCGTCGTCGACCGGCTTCTTCAGGCAGACCTCGACCCCGTCCACGGCGTCGACCATGTCCTTGAAGCCGTTGAAGTCGACGACCATGTAGTGATCGATCCGGACGCCGGTCATCTTCTCGACCGTACGGATCGTGCAGGCCGTGCCGCCGAACTCGAAGGCCCAGTTGAACTGGGCGAATTGTTTCTTCGTGGCCGTCCCGTCCGCTTTGTGGCAGACCGGGATCTCCACCATCAGATCGCGCGGCAGGGACATCGCCGTGGCGCTCTTCCGGTCCGCGGCGAGGTGGAGAAGGATCGTGGTGTCCGAGCGCTGGCTGCCGCCGTCGTCACGGCCGTACTTGCGGTTGTCGCCGGCCCGGCTGTCCGAACCGATGAGCAGGATGTTCTCCGCGTCGTGCACCACGGAGGCGGGCCGCTCCCGCTCGTACGCCTTGAGTTCGGCGGCTGCGGACGTGTCGGTCCTGATGTTGCCGTCGAGCTTCCGGTACAGCCACGCGCCGACGCCCGCCGCGACCAGCACGACGAACGAGGCGCCGAGCGCGGTCCAGCGCAGCCAGTGGCGCCGGTGCCTGACTCCGGTCATCGGGGTGGCACCGGATTCGCCCCCGGGCCGAGGCTTGTCCCCGCCCGCCGCCGGGTCGTCCGGCGGGCCGGCGCTTTCGCTCACGTCTGCGTCCATCCTTCACGTTCGGCGGCGCGTCGGGCCGCCGGTCGCAGGAGTAGACGGCTGAACCTCACGCTTGGTTGTGTCCTCGGTGATCCGTAACGCCGATCATGTACCGGAGTTGAGGCGCAGCCCCCGAGGACTCGACGCGGTGTGGGCCGGAAGAGTGGTCCTCAGCGTGCTTGTCATACCGCGCTGTTGGTGACCCGCTCACTCTCCACGCGCTTCGCCAGCCCCTCCTCGCCCAGCTGCCCCAGGTGACGGCAGAGGACCACGGACCCCCCGGCGGCCAGCGGCGCGAACAGCCCCGCGCTCAGTCCCTCCCAGCTGTCGTACGCACGTCCCGTGAGCAGCCGCGATCCGGCGGTCAGACCCAGCGCGGCGGCGTCCTCGCGGGCCCGCGCCACCAGCTGCGCCGAGGTCAGCTCGACGCCGTCCACAGCCAGGGCGGGAGCGTCCGGGTCCACCGGGGCGAAGGGGGCGAACCGGTCGCCCTGGCCCGGCACCTCGACCGCGTAGTCCGCGAAGCCCTCGGGCGCCTGCGGGAACCTGCCGCCCAGCGGGCGCAGCGCCAGGGCGACCCGCTCGCCCCGGCAGGCGCGCGCGGCCTCCAGGGTGTCCGGGCCGCTGACGACCAGGTCGGCCGCGGCCGGGTCGCCCTGCACCTCGGCGACCACGCCGACCGAGGAACAGGCGAGCAGCCAGACCGCGGACTGCCAGTGCGCGGGCAGCAGGAGCGCGAGCCGGTCGCCCGGCTCGGCGGCGAGATCGCCCTGCAGGAGATTGGCGGTCTTGGCCACCCAATTGGCGAAGGTGGCCACCGACAGTTCGACGCGTTCCCCGGTGGCGTCGTCGTAGAAAGTGACCAAGGGGCGGGCCGGGTCCGCGGCGAGCGCGGAACGCAGCAGGTCGGCAGGGGTGCGGTCGGTGGCGTTCATCCGCGCAAGAGTACGCGGCGGCGCCCGGCCGGGCGGGAGGAGAGGAGTGCCGGGTGCACCGGTTCGGCAGACGGGCCGTCAAGTGCACCGGGACATCCCGGTGGCCGGAGTTGAAGGTGTATGCCCAGGATTATTCGCATGCGTGCCTTTCTTGCATCCTCGATAGGTGTCACCTGCGCGGCTGTTCTCGTACTGCCGTCGGCCGCGCCCGCGGGCGCCGCCCCCGACACCCGCACCGTCCCCGCCGAGTCGGCCGAACCCGTCGATGTGCCGGGCTCGACGCAGTCCCTGCCGATGCGAACCCTGCCGACGCCCTTCGACCGGGCCGTCGGCGAAACCGCCCGGGCCGCGGCCGCCCCCGACCAGGGGCTGCCCGAACGCGAGGTCCGTCCCTTCTCCCTGGTCGGCGTCGTCTGGGACGACGCCGACACCGAACTCCACGGCACCGTCCAGGTCCGCACCCGCGCCACCGGCACCGGGGAGTGGTCGCAGTGGCAGGACCTGGAGACCCACAACGCCGAGCACGGCGCCGACCCCGGCACCGCCGAGCGCGAATCCGGCGCCGTCCGGGGCTCCACCGCCCCGCTCTGGGTCGGCGACTCGGACGGCGTCGCGGTCCGCGTACGCCCCGAGGCCCCGGACCCGCAGGACCGGACCGCCCGCGCCGTACCGCTGCCCGGCGGGCTGCGCCTCGAACTCGTCGACCCCGGCAAGGACCCGCAGCAGGTTCCCGGGACGGACGCCGGGACCGAGGAGGGCGTCCAGGACGCGGCAGGCGCCCAGGCCGCCGGGGACGGGCGCACCGCCTCCCTCGCCCCGAGGGTGCTCCCCGCCCTGGGCAAGGCGGAGTCCGAGGTGCGGTACGAGACCGAGGCCGGCCTCGTACCCGGCGCCCGGCCGTACATCGGCCCCCGCCCGCGCATCGTCACCCGCAAGGGCTGGGGCGCCGACGAGAAGCTCAGGGAACGCAAGTTCGTCTACACCGGCACGGTCAAGGCCGCCTTCATCCACCACAGTGCCACCGGCAACAACTACAAGTGCTCCCAGGCGGCCTCGGTCCTGCGCGGCATCTACCGCTACCACGTCAAGAGCAGCGGCTGGCGCGACATCGGCTACAACTTCGCCGTCGACAAGTGCGGAAACATCTACGAAGGGCGGGCCGGAGGCGTGACGAAGGCCGTCCTGGGAGCGCACACGCTCGGCTTCAACACCAACAGCATGGGCATCGCGGTGCTCGGCACCTTCACCAGGTCGAACCCGCCCGCCGCCGCGGTGAACGCCGTCGCGAAGCTCACCGCCTGGAAGCTCGGACTGTTCGGCGCCGACCCGCGCGGCAAGGCCACGCTCGTCTCCGGCGGCGGCAACAAGTACAAGAAGGGCAAGAAGGTCAAACTCAATGTCATCTCCGGCCACCGGGACGGCTTCGCAACCGAATGCCCCGGAGCGCGTCTCTACAAGAAGCTCGGCACGGCCCGCTCCAGCTCCGCCAAGCTCCAGGGCCGCTAAACGGAACGGGAGACCGACGCGGACTGCTGCGGGCCGCTGACCGGGGACGACCGAACCGGTCTGCATACACTGGCCAGCCGAAACCAGGCCAGGCCCCAGCAGGAAGCAGAGTCAGTGCTGTGACAGAGGCAAAAGAAGCGATCCTCCTGGTCGGCGGAAAGGGAACCCGGCTGCGCCCGCTCACGGTGCACACGCCCAAGCCCATGGTTCCGGCAGCGGGCGTTCCGTTTCTTACGCACCAACTGGCGCGCGCCCGGGCCGCCGGGGTCGAGCACATCGTGCTCGCGACGTCGTACCTGGCGGAGGTCTTCGAACCGTACTTCGGTGACGGCTCCTCGCTCGGCCTCCACATCGAGTACGTCACCGAACGCGAACCGCTCGGCACCGGCGGCGCGATACGCAACGTCGCGTCCCGGCTGGCCTCGGGCCCGGACGACCCGGTGCTCATCTTCAACGGCGACATCCTCACCGGCCTGGACATCCGGGCGCTGGTCGCCTCGCACACGAGCTCCGGAGCGGACGTCTCCCTCCACCTCACCCGGGTCGACGACCCGCGCGCCTTCGGCCTGGTACCGACGGACGGCACCGGCAGGGTCACCGCGTTCCTGGAGAAGCCCGAGACGCCCGAGGAGATCGTCACCGACCAGATCAACGCGGGGGCGTACATCTTCCGCCGCTCGGTCATCGACACCATCCCGGTCGGCCGCCCCGTCTCCGTCGAGCGCGAGACCTTCCCCGGACTGCTCGCCTCCGGAGCACACCTCCAGGGCATGGTCGACTCCACCTACTGGCTGGACCTCGGCACCCCGCAGGCCTTCGTGCGCGGCTCCGCCGATCTGGTCCTGGGCCGTGCCCCGTCCCCGGCCGTGCCCGGCCGGTGCGGCGAGGGACTCGTGCTGCCGACGGCCTCCGTCGCCCCCGACGCCAAGATCAGCGGCGGTACGGTGGTCGCAGAGGGTGCCCTGATCGGTGCGGGGGCCCGGATCGACGGCTCCGCGATACTGGCCGGCGCGGTCGTCGGACCAGGCGCCGTGATCAAGGACTCGCTGGTCGGGGCCGGTGCCCGGATCGGCAGCCGTACGGTGCTCACCGGCGCGGTCGTCGGGGACGCGGCCCGGGTCGGCGCCGACAACGAACTGCGCGACGGCATCCGCGTCTGGTGCGGGGCGGTCCTCCCGGACGCGGCGGTGCGGTTCTCCTCCGACGAGTAACCGGGCGCGGTACGGCGGACGGCCGGGCACCGGCCGCAGCGCTTACCCTCGACAGGCACCCCGACGACCGAGGACCTCACCGTGGCAGGACGATTCGCCCCCCGCAGCGCTCCCCGCGCGGCCGTCCCGCACCAGGCGGCGGCCCCGGCGGCGGACGCGCTGACCCGTGAGTGGACCCCGCCCGGCCCCTTCGACCTGCGCGTGGTCGTCGGCCCACTGCGCCGGGGGCCCGCCGACCCCACGTACCGGATGACCGCGGACGGCACGGCCTGGCGGGCCAGCCGCACACCCGCGGGCCCCGGAACCCTGCGCCTCACCCCCCGGGGCGGCCGGATCGAGGCGGCGGCCTGGGGCCCCGGCGCACCGTGGCTGCTGGACCGGCTCCCGACGCTGCTCGGCGCGACGGACGACCCGGACGCCTTCCGCCCGCGCCACCGCCTGCTCGCCCTGACCCGGCACCGCCGCCCCGGCCTGCGGCTGCTGCGCACCGGCCTGGTCATGGAGTCGCTGATCCCCTCGATCCTGGAACAGAAGGTCACCACCGACGAGGCCTACCGGGCCTGGCGCCTCCTGGTCCGCGGGCACGGCACCCCGGCGCCCGGCCCCACGGACCACGCCGCGTTCGACGCGCTGGGCCTGCACGTCATGCCGGACGCCCGCACCTGGTCCCTGATCCCGTCCTGGGAATGGCACCGCGCGGGCGTCGACGCCAAACGCTCGGGCACGATCCTGCGTGCGGTACGCGTGGCCCGCCGCCTGGAGGAGGCGGCGGCCATGGAACTCCCGGAGGCCATGGCCCGGCTGCAGCTGATCCCCGGCATCGGCCCCTGGACCTCGGCCGAGACGCTCCAGCGCTCGAACGGCGCCCCGGACGCGGTCACCGTCGGCGACCTCCACCTCCCCGGCATCGTCGGCCACGCCCTGGCGGGCAACCGGGACGCCGACGACGAGGAGATGCTGGCCCTCCTGGCCCCGTACGAGGGCCAGCGCCACCGGGCGACCCGCCTCATCCTGCTCTCGGGCCGGACCCCGGACCGCCGCGCTCCGCGCATGACCCGCGGCGACATCGCCCGCCTGTAGAACCCGCCGGAACCCGCGCCCGGCCTCAGCGCACCTCGATGAACGCCTCCGCGTCCCGCCCCGGCCGCGCCGCGGGCTCGGCCGCGGCGCGCCCCACCGCCACCGCCCCCAGCGGATCCCAGCTCTCCGGCAGCCGAAGCACCTCGCGCACCACGGAGCGGCAGAACATCGTCGACGACACCCATGCCGAGCCCAGCCGCTCACCGGCCAGCGCCACCAGGAAGTTCTGGATGCCGGCTCCCGCGGCGACCACGAACATCTCGCGCTCCGCCGTGTCCCGCCGCTCGTCCCCGTAGGTGTGGGAGCCGTCCATCACCAGGCACGGCACCACCAGATACGGCGCCCGGCGCAGCACATCGCCCCGCCGTACCCGCTTGGCGACCGACTCCTCGCTCCTGCCGTCGCGCCGCAGATCCGCGATCCACGCGTCCCGCATCGCGTCGAGCAGCCGGGTCCGCGACTCCTCGGACTCCAGCAGGACGAACCGCCACGGCGTCGTGTGATGCGGCGCGGGCGCCGTCACCGCCGCGGCCACGGCCCGCCGCACCGCACCCGGGTCCACCGGGTCGTCGGTGAACTCGCGCACCGTACGCCGCAGGGTCACCGCCTCCCGTACCGCCTCCGACGTACCGAGCCGGAACATGTCGTCGGCCGCGACCCGCACCATCGCACGGGCACCACCGGCAACGGCCGGGTCCACCACATGGCCGAGCCCCCGCACGACCGCGACGGGCAGCCCGTCCGCCTTGCCCTTGACCAGGTCACCGGCCGAGGCCAGCTCGTCGGCGGTGGCGACCACGGTGGCGCTCAGCGGATTGCCGTACGCATCCGCGCCGCCGCGCAGATCGTCCAGCACCCTGACCCCGGCCGCCCCGATCGCCACATCGGTCAGCCCGTTGCGCCACGGGCGCCCGAAGGTGTCCGTGACCACGACCCCGACCTCCACACCGAGGGTGTCCCGCAGCCCGTCGCGGATCGCCCGCGCCGAGGCGTCCGGGTCCTCGGGCAGCAACAGCACCGTCCCGGCGGGGGTGTTCGAGGCGTCGACCCCGGCCGCGGCCATGACCAGGCCCTGACGGTTCTCCACGATCCGCAGCGTGCCGCGCCGCGCCACCACCCGTACGGTCTCGGCGTCGATCGCCGACTCGCGGTCGGCGGCCTCGACGATCCGGCCCTCCGCCTTGGAGACGATCTTCGAGGTGACCAGCAGGACGTCGCCGTCGACCAGCCCCGGACCGGTCGAGGCGATCAGCTTCGCCAGGTCGTCCCCGGCCCGCACCTCGGGCATCCCGGGCAGCGCCCAGACCCGGTACGAGGGCGCCGCGCCGGGGGCCGTGCCGCCGCTCACGCCCGCACCTCCTCGGCCAGCACCAGCGCCTGCCGGGCCATCTCCGCCGTCGTGTCGACATCGGTCATCATCAGCGGCACGGAACGGCAGCGGATGCCCGCGGCCTCCACCTCGCCGACCGCCCCGGCGTCCACCGTGTCGACGAGCCAGCCGTCGAGCAGCCCGGAGCCGTAGTGCCTGGCCACGGCCGAAGCCGTCGACTCGACGCCCACCGCGGCGAGTACCTTGTCCGCCATGCCGCGCACCGGCGCGTCCCCGACGATGGGGGAGAGGCCGACGACCGGCACCCCGGCCTCGGCGATGGCTTCCCGGATCCCGGGCACGGCGAGGATCGTGCCCACCGACACGACGGGGTTGGACGGCGGGAAGAGGATCACATCGGCCTCGGCGATGGCCTCCAGCACACCGGGGGCGGGCTTCGCCTGCTCGGCGCCGACCGGCACGATCGCCTGCGCCTCGACCGAGGCGCGCAGCTTCACCCAGTACTCCTGGAAGTGGATCGCCCTGCGCTCGCCGTCCATGTCGACCGCCACGTGGGTCTCGACCCGGTCGTCGGACATCGGCAGCAGCCGCACCCCGGGCTTCCACCGCGCGCAGAGCGCCTCGGTGACGGCGCTCAGCGGATAGCCGGCGCCCAGCATCTGCGTGCGGACGATGTGCGTCGCGAAGTCACGGTCCCCGAGCCCGAACCACTCCGGCCCCACGCCGTACGCCGCGAGTTCCTGCTTGACGTGGAAGCTCTCGTCCGTACGCCCCCAGCCCTGTTCCTCGTTGATGCCACCGCCGAGGGTGTACATCACGGTGTCGAGGTCGGGGCAGACCTTCAGCCCGAACAGATGGATGTCGTCACCGGTGTTGCCGATCACCGTGATGTCCGCGTCGGGCGCGGCCTGCTTGAGGCCACGCAGAAAACGAGCACCACCGATACCGCCGGCCAGAACCACAATGCGCATGCAGACAGTCTGTCAGGCGAAGCCTGGTCCTTGTCGGGGCGGTGGTGGGCGACGGGTGGGCTGTCAGGCGAAGCCTGGTCCTTGTCGGGGCGGTGGTGGGCGACGGGTGGGCTGTCAGGCGAAGCCTGGTCCTTGTCGGGGCGGTGGTGGGCGAC
>NZ_JBSFBQ010000061.1:20647-39512 GCF_053593015.1 Streptomyces sp. NPDC002403
GGGTGGGCTGTCAGGCGGGTACGACATCCACGGCTGCCGGGGCGCATTGGGCCGCGTGCATCGGCATCTCGGTCAGACCCGGGTAGTAGATGTGCAGACTGACGGCCGGTTCGAGGGAGTCGTTGACCACTTCGTGCGCATAGCCGGGCGCGAAGACCCGCTGCGCACCCGGGTCCAGCGCGCGGGTGGCGCGCTCGGTGCGCTCGGTGAGCCGGCCGTCCAGGACGGTCAGCACGCCGGAGGACAGACCGTGGTCGTGGAACCCGCTGCCCTGGCCGGGCACCCAGCTGAGCAGCCAGACCTCGTAGCCGAGTGCGGCCTCCCCCGCCCGATCGGAGCCGAGAGCTCGGGGAACGGTGCGCAGGCGGTGGTACCAGCGGGTGGTGGTGTCGTACCGGACGAGCGGCGCCCACTGGGCGCGGTCGGCGGCGATGGAGCGGGCGAGTCCGACGAACTCGGAGACGGTGGAGGGGTGCTCGCGGGCCGGCTGGAGGAGGTGCTGGACCTCGAGGATGTCGCCGGCGATCTGGAGGTCGCTGTCACTGTTCATGGGTGAGGTGGTTCCTCGGCATGGGGGGTGCGTGTGCGGGGTGTCGCGGAGACCGGAGGACCTCGGTCGCGGGGAATGCCGGAGAAGAAGACATCCCGCGGATGCGGAAGTACTGCGGAGAGCCTCTGCGGGAGGAGCTGGATCAGAGCCGGTGCCCTGGGGGCATCAACAGCTGTGACAGCTGGAACAGCAACAGCGAGCCTGGACAGCGGTACGGAACCCACGGACGTGGGTGGCGTACATCGCGGCAGTCGCTGGCATGCATCAAAGGAGACCGGCTCGATCCGCCGCTGTCAACCTGATGCCCGATTTGGGGGTAATGTTTCACCTCATCCGGTTACCGGATCCTGGGGAAGGTTTGTGCGGCCGTCGCGACGGAGATGTGGCGCATCGACCGAGTCCTCAAACGTCGTTGACGCCCCGTGACCCGACTGTGATCTTGGTCGCTTCGGTGATCGAATCGAAACATCGGGGTGGCCCTGCTCGTCTCACTCGGTGAGAAGCCGGGGCGCGACGAGACCCATGGCATATGTCAGGTTTTTGGTGATTTGCACACTTTCCGCATAGGCTTGGTTCCGCAGAGTGAATACCTGGGCCAATAGCAGATCCTCGCTTGACTGGCCCGGAGCTACACACTTGTAATTTCACTCGTGTCGTTCGGTCGCGATGAGTAACGGCCGCATGACGGGACGCAAGAGACAGACGAGGGGCGCACATGACCGAGCTGTTCCAGCAACTGCTGGTCGAGGACGCGGACGAGGAACTCGGCTGGCAGGAGCGCGCACTGTGCGCCCAGACCGATCCCGAGTCCTTCTTCCCCGAGAAGGGCGGATCCACCCGCGAGGCCAAGAAGGTCTGTCTCGCCTGTGAAGTCCGGTCCGAATGCCTCGAATATGCCCTTTCCAATGACGAACGCTTCGGAATCTGGGGCGGTCTGTCGGAACGTGAACGGCGCCGCTTGAAGAAGGCCGCCATCTGACCGCGGAACACCGCGACAACCGCCCGCGGAACACCGCGGCGACGAGAACGCCCTGCCGCCGGACACCCCGGCCGCCGAGCATTCCCACAACCGAAGACCCGGACCGCGACCGACCATGGCCCGCCGCCTGCGCCCCGCCCGCAGACGACGGGCCATCGCCGTACCCGCCACGACTCCACCACCGCCCGGCCGCGGCCCCGTTCGAGCGCTCGGCGCCGTCGCGGTTGTCCGTACCGTTAGTGTGGGGCCCCGTCCGAGACGCGCCAACGCCCCGACGGGGCGCGCGTGTACACCGATGCAGCCCCCGGGGTGACGCCCCCCGGACCCGGCCGGAGGGCCCGTACCTCGATGTCCGTGCACAGCCAATCGGCGGCGCCGTACGCGGCCGCCACCGCCCCCGAGTTCCCCCGGCATGTCGTCACCGCCGTGCTCGTCTCCCACGACGGCGCACGCTGGCTGCCCGACGCGCTCGCCGGACTGCTCGGGCAGGAACGCCCCGTACAGAACGTCGTCGGCGCCGACACCGGCAGCGCCGACGACTCCGCGCAGCTGGTCACCGAGGCGCTCGGCGCCGAACGGGTCCTGCACCTCGCGCGCCGTACGAGCTTCGGCACCGCCGTCGACGAGGCGACCCGCACGGCCGGCGTCCTCACCCCCGAGGACCTGCCGTACCTGAAGCGCCCCAGCAGCTGGGACCCCGTCAGCAGGACCTGGCGCGACGACGCCTACGACCTGCCCGAACTGCCGCACGGCGAACCGGTGCAGTGGCTCTGGCTGCTCCACGACGACTGCGCGCCCGAGCCCGACGCGCTCGCCGAGCTGCTGCGCGTCGTCGACACCGACCCGCACGCCGTGATCGTCGGCCCCAAGCTCCGCGGCTGGTACGACCGCAAGCAGCTGCTGGAGGTCGGTGTCTCCATCGCCAACAGCGGACGCCGCTGGACCGGACTCGACCGCCGCGAACAGGACCAGGGCCAGCACGACCAGGTCCGTACCGTGCTCTCCGTCTCCACCGCGGGCATGCTGATCCGCCGTGATGTCTGGGAGGAGCTCGGCGGGTTCGACCGCAGGCTGCCCCTGATGCGTGACGACGTCGACCTGTGCTGGCGCGCGCACGTGGCGGGACACCGGGTGCTCGTCGCCCCCGACGCCGTCCTCAGGCACGCCGAGGCATCGGCCCGCGAGCGCCGCCCGATCGACTGCGCGGGCCGCTCGGTCGCCTCCCCGCACCGCGTCGACAAGGCTGGCGCCGTCTACACGATGCTGGTCAACGCCCGTTCCAAGGTGCTGCCCTGGGTGCTGCTCAGGCTCGTCGTCGGCACCCTGCTGCGTACCCTCGCCTATCTCGTCGGCAAGGTGCCCGGCCAGGCCCTCGACGAGGTCGCCGGGCTCTTCGGCACCCTGCTGCGCCCCGGACGGATCCTCGCGGCCCGGCGCAGCCGCGGCAAGGGCGCCGTCGACCAGGCCGAGTTGCGGGGCCTCTTCCCGCCGCCCGGTGCCACCGTCCGCGCCACCGTGGACCAGGTCGCCGGGAACTTCGGCAGCGGCTCCGACGCCGACTCGGGCGGCTCCCGGCACGGCGCCGTGGAGTCCGGCCCCGGCGGCGACGACGCCGACTTCCTGGAGATCGAGCAGTTCGCACGGCTCAAGCGGATCGGGCGCAAGCCGGGCCCGGTGCTCTTCGCCGTCCTGCTCCTCGTCTCGCTCGTCGCCTGCCGCGGTCTCCTCGTCGGCGGCGCGCTGACCGGCGGCGCCCTGCTGCCCGCCCCCGGCGACGTCTCCGCCCTGTGGAACCAGTACGCGGACGGCTGGCACACGGTCGGCACCGGCGGCACGCAGACCGCGCCGCCCTACCTCGCCGTGCTCTCCGCACTGTCCTCCCTGTTCCTCGGCTCGACCGGCTTCGCACTCACCCTGCTGCTGGTCTGCTCCGTGCCGCTCGCCGGACTCACCGCGTACTTCGCCTCCCGGCCGCTGCTCGAATCGAGGCTGCTGCGGGCCTGGGCGAGCGTCGCGTACGCCTTCCTGCCCGCCGCGACCGGCGCCCTGGCGACCGGCCGTCTCGGCACCGCCGTACTGGCCGTCCTGCTGCCGCTGATCGCCCGCGCGGCCGTCTCCGCGCACGGCATGCGGTCCGGCGGCGACGCCCGCGGCAGCTGGCGCGCCACCTGGGCGTACGCCCTGCTCCTCACCTTCGTGATGGCGTTCACGCCGATCGTCTGGCCGCTCGCGGTGGTCCTCGGCATCGGCGTGCTCGTACTGCGCCGCGGCGACATCACCGCGTACGGGCTCCGCTTCCTCGCCGCGATCGGCACCCCGCTGCTCGTTCTCGCGCCCTGGTCGCTCTCGCTCCTCACCGGTCCGTCCGCCTTCCTGAAGGAGGCGGGCCTGGACATCGGGACGGGCACGGCCTCCGCTCTCGACCTGCTCGGCATCAGCCCCGGCGGCCCGAAGGCGGCGGGCGGCGTGCTGCTGCTCGGCATCGTGCTGGCCGCGCTGGCCGCGCTGCTGCGCGGGGAACGGCAGTTCGCCGTACGCACCGCGTGGGCGGTCGCGCTCGTGGCGCTGGTCTTCGCCGCGCTGGCCAACGGCTCGGGCTGGGCCGGTCCCGCCACCCTCGTCTACGGCATCGCGCTGATCGCCGCCGCGCTGGTCGGCGCGGACGGTGCCCGGGTGCGCGTCGCCGAGCTCAGCTTCGGCTGGCGGCAGCCGGTCGCCGCGCTGATCGCCCTCGCCGCGGCGCTCGCCCCGGTGCTGGCCGCCGCGGGCTGGATGATCGGTGGCGCGTCGGGTCCGCTGGAGCGGCGCGACCCGGTGCAGGTGCCCGCGTTCGTCGCCGAGGAGAGCACCACCCGCGACCAGCCGCGCACCCTGGTGCTCGGCGGCACCTCGCCCGCCACCGTCTCGTACACCCTGGTACGCGGCTCCGGCGCGCGGCTCGGTGACGCCGAACTGGCCGAGGCGGGCGGCAGCAACAGCCACCTCGACAAGGTCGTGGCCAACCTCGTCGCGGGCTCCGGAGCCGACCAGGGCCGACAGCTCAGCGGCTTCGCGATCCGTTACGTACTGGTCCGCGACGGCGCTCCGAAGGCGATGAGCCGGGTCCTGGACGCGACCCCGGGGCTGAGCCGGCTGAGCCAGCTGGACGGCAGCGCGCTGTGGCGGGTCGACCGCCAGGTCGCCCGGGTCATGATCATCCCGTCCGGCGCCGACGAGGAAGCGCTGCCCGTCGGCTCGCGGCCCGTCGAGGCGCACACCAAGGTCCCGGCGGGCGGCTCCGGCCGCGTGCTGCGGATCGCGGACGCCGCCGACCCCGGCTGGCAGGCCACGCTCGACGGCCGGGCGCTGACCCCGAAGACCGTCGACGGCTGGGCCCAGGGCTTCGAGCTCCCCGCCGAGGGCGGCACGCTGGACCTCACGTACGACACCCCGTTCACCCACACCGCCTGGATCTGGGCCCAGTCCGCGCTGGCCGTCGTCCTGCTGGTCCTCGCCCTGCCCGGCCGCCGCCGGGAGATCGACGACGACCTGCCCGAGGAGACCGTGACGGTCCCCGCGGAGCCCGTCGCCGGCGAGGGACGCCGGGCCCGCAGGCTGCGCGCCGCCGCCCAGGCGGAAGCGGAGGCGGAGACGGAGGCCGAACCGGCCGGGGAGACGGGGCAGTACATCCCGGCCCAGCAGACAGGGGAGTACACCCCCGCCGAACAGGCCGCCGGGCCGCACCCGCACGGAAGCGACGACCAGGGCGCCTTCGCCCCGCGGAACGGCGACGAGGACGCCTTCGCCCAGCAGGCCGACACCGGCCAGTACGCGGCGGTGCCCCAGCAGCAGTACGGCGAATGGGACGCGCAGCAGTACCAGGACGCCGGCTACCAGCAGTACCAGGGCGAGCAGCAGTACGGGGACGGCCAGTACGCCCCGCAGCAGGACGGCCAGTACGGCAACCAGCAGAACCACCTGGCCGCCGACCCGTACCAGCAGAACGCCTACGACCCGTACGGCTACGCCACCCAGCAGCAGTACGACCCGCAGGCCCAGGCCCCCTACGACCCCCAGGCCCCCTACGGCGGGCAGGTCGCACCGCAGGGCCAGTACGACCCGCAGAACCCCGACGAGAACCCCGCCCCGGGCCAGAACCCGTGGCCGACCGGTAACGCATCGCGAGGCGAGTCCGAGTGAAGTCCACCAGCCTGTCCCTCATCGCGGGCACCGTCGCCCTCGCCGCCGTCACCGGATTCGCCGCGCTCACCGCGCCCGGCGACGGGGACACCGCACCGGCGAGGACCGCCGCGCGGCTGCCGGTGGAACGGTCCAGCCTGCTCTGCCCGGCCCCCGGCCTCTCCGACCTGGCGGAGACGACGTACACCTCCTTCACCCCGGCGGGCGGCAGCGGCGGCGAGGCCGGCACGGCCGACCTGCTGATGTCCACCGCCACCACGTCCGACGGCACCAAGAAGGACGAGAAGAAGGACAAGAAGGACAAGAAGAAGGCGGATCCCGGAAAGCCGGTCGTCGCGCTCAAGGAACCCGGCAAACCGGCCACCGCCGAGGCATCGGGCGCCGACGCCCCCGCGCTGGTCGGCACCGCCACCGGCCGCCTGGCCTCCGGCTGGACCGCCCAGCAGACCACCACGGTCGAGGCGGGCGGCGGCCGCGGCCTGCTCGGCGTCAGCTGCACCGGGCCCGACACGGACTTCTGGTTCCCGGCCGCGAGCACCGCGAAGTCCCGCGAGGACTACGTCCACCTGACCAACCCGGACGACACCGCGGCCGTCGCCGACATCGAGCTGTACGGTCCGGACGGCTCCCTCAAGTCCGACGTCGGCGAGGGCATCACGGTGCCCGCCCGCTCCAGCGTGCCGGTGCTGATCTCCACGCTGACGAGCGAGGTGGCCGAGGACGTGACCGTCCACGTCACCACCCGCACCGGACGCGTCGGCGCGGTCGTCAGGGCCGCGGACGAGGAGACCGGCAGCGACTGGCTGGCCGCCTCCACCGGCCCGACGGGCACCCTGGTGCTCCCCGGCATCCCCGCGGACGCCACCTCGGTCCGTCTCGTGGCCTTCGCGACGGGCGACAACGACGCCGATCTGACGGTGAAACTGATCGGCAGGACCGGCGCCATCTCCCCGGTCGGCAACGAGAGTCTCCACGTCAAGTCCCGGATGACCGCGGGCGTCGACCTGAAGGACATCACCAAGGGCGAGGCCGGCTCCCTGCTGCTGACCCCGGCCCAGGGGAAGAAGAACACCCCTGTGGTCGCCGCCCTGCAAGTGGTCCGCGGTACCGGCGACAAGCGGGAGGTCGGCTACATCCCGGCGACCGGCCCGGTGGGCGCGCGGGCGACCGTGGCCGACAACCGGGACAAGGGCTCGGTCCTCTCGCTCACCGCGCCGGGCGCCACCGCCACCGTGAAGGTCACCGCGTCGGCGGGCAGCGAGGGCGGCGAACAGACCGTCAAGAAGTACACGGTCAAGGGCGGTACGACGCTGGCGGTCACCCCGCCCGTACCGTCCGGCCTCAAGGGCGGCTACGCCCTGACGGTCGAGACGGAGTCGGGCGGCCCGGTCCATGCCGCGCGCACGCTCACCCTCACGCAGAACGGCATCCAGATGTTCACCGTGCAGACCCTGCCGGACGACCGCGGCACGGTCGAGGTGCCCACCGCCGAGCAGGACCTGTCGGTCCTCGACGACTGAGCAGGCCGGTACGGGCGGGACGCGGGCGGCCCGCTACTCCTGCCCGTACCGCGGATCCACCGACTCCGGCGCGAGCCCGAGCAGCTCCGCGACCTGCTCCACCACGACCTCGTGCACCAGCAGGGCGCGCTCGTCGCGGTTCTTGGTACGGATCTCGACGGGCCGCCGGTAGATCACGATCTGCGCAGGCCGGCCCTTCTCCGCGGAGACCGCACGCCCCAGCGGCACGGTCTCCTCCTGCGTCCCCGGTACGTCGAGCACCATGAAGTCGACATCGGTCAGCTGCGGCCAGCGCCGCTCCAGCCGTTCCACCGAGTCCTGCACGAGATCGCGGAAGTTCTCCGCCCTGCTGACCGAGAGCGGCACCTGGGGCGGGGCGACGGGCCCGCGCATGCCGCGGCCATGGCGGTCACGACGGCGCGGGCGCGGCTCGGACGGCTGCGGCGGTACGGGACTGTCCATCACTGACGCAGCGTAACTCTCCGGGGCTCGAGTGGAACGCCGCTCCCTGACAGGTCATCGCCGTTTCGGCGCCGGCGCACCGGCATATCAGGGACAGAGCACCCCGCCTGCCCAATACCGAACAATCCGGCCAATCAGAGGCCCGTTTCAGGCCTGCCCCTGACCGCCGATCCCTTGCCGTATGACAGATTTTGTGCCGATCGGTGACCGGAATCATTGTCGGCAGTGCCGGTACTTCTCCGTTCCCGCGCAGGTCAGAACGACTGTCCGGAAGGCGCTTGTGCGGGAGTTCACAGGGCGACACGGTGGGGTGACCTGAGGGAGAGTCGTCGCAGCCCGCTCAAGAGTGCGGTACCGTCCAACATCGTGAGCCCTGTACGTCGCTGTTCGCGCACCGCGTGCGGCCGCCCTGCCGTCGCGACACTGACGTACGTCTATGCCGACTCGACTGCGGTCCTCGGCCCGCTCGCCACCTACGCCGAGCCCCACTGCTACGACCTCTGCGCCGAGCACAGTGAGCGGCTGACGGCACCACGCGGCTGGGAAGTCGTCCGGCTCTCCGACCCCTCCGTGCCCACCCGCCCCAGCGGCGACGACCTCGAAGCGCTCGCCAATGCCGTACGGGAAGCGGCCCGGCCGCAGGACCGCGGTGGCGACGGGAGGGGCAGCGGCCCGCATGCTGCCGATCCGATGGAGGTCGCACGCCGCGGCCATCTGCGAGTGCTGCGCTCCCCGGACTCCTGAGTCCGGCCTGCGAGCCTCCGGGTAGTTTGGGCGGTCCGCAGAATTCTCAGGAGGACCGGCCCGTGGCTGCTGATCTGTCGCAGATCGTGAAGGCGTACGACGTGCGCGGAGTGGTACCCGATCAGTGGGACGAGGCCCTGGCCGAGCGGTTCGGGGCGGCGTTCGTCGAGGTGACGGGCGCGGACGCGATCGTGATCGGCCACGACATGAGGCCCTCGTCGCCCGGCCTCTCGGGAGCCTTCGCACGGGGAGCCGCCGCGCGCGGCGCGGACGTCACCCTCATCGGCCTCTGCTCGACCGACCAGCTGTACTTCGCCTCGGGCAGCCTGGGCCTCCCCGGTGCGATGTTCACCGCCTCGCACAACCCGGCGCGGTACAACGGCATCAAGCTCTGCCGGGCGGGTGCCGCACCCGTGGGCCAGGACACCGGGCTGCTGGAGATCCGCGCCCTGGTCGAGAAGTGGTCCGAGGCGGGCGCCCCGCAGCCGGTCGCCGCCCCCGGCACCGTGACCGAGCGCGACACGCTCGCCGACTACGCGGCCCACCTGCTGTCCCTGGTCGACCTGACGTCCGTCCGGCCGCTGAAGGTCGTCGTCGACGCGGGCAACGGCATGGGCGGCCACACCGTCCCCACCGTCTTCGCGAACCTGCCCGTCGACCTCGTACCGATGTACTTCGAACTCGACGGCACGTTCCCCAACCACGAGGCCAACCCCCTCGACCCGAAGAACCTCGTCGACCTCCAGGCCCGGGTCGTGGCCGAGGGCGCCGACCTCGGCCTCGCCTTCGACGGCGACGCGGACCGCTGCTTCGTCGTCGACGAGCGCGGCGAGGGCATCTCGCCGTCGGCGATCACGGCCCTGGTCGCGGCCCGGGAACTCGCCCGCAACGGCGGCAAGGGCACCGTCATCCACAACCTGATCACCTCGCTCTCGGTCCCCGAGGTCGTCCGCGAGAACGGCGGCACCCCGGTCCGTACCCGCGTGGGCCACTCCTTCATCAAGGCCGAGATGGCCGAGCACGGCGCGATCTTCGGCGGTGAACACTCCGCGCACTACTACTTCCGCGACTTCTGGAACGCCGACACGGGCATGCTCGCCGCGCTCCACGTCCTTGCCGCGCTGGGCGGCCAGCCCGGCCCCCTGTCCGAACTGGTCGCCCGCTACGACCGCTACGCCGGCTCCGGCGAGATCAACTCCACGGTCGCCGACCAGCCGGGCCGCACAGCAGCGGTACGCGCCGCCTTCGCACCCCGCGACGGCGTCACGACCGACGACCTGGACGGCCTGACGGTCACGTCCCCGGACTGGTGGTTCAACCTCCGCGCCTCCAACACGGAGCCCCTGCTGCGCCTGAACGTGGAGGCCCGCGACGAACGGACGATGAGGGCGGTACGGGACGAGGTCCTGGCCCTGGTCCGAACCCAGGAGCCCCCGAGCGCTCCCGGCCCTTGCGCCGACTGATCCTGCCCTCCCACCGCACTGCACCGCCCCCACCCGCGGGCCTCCCGGCCCGCCCCGCACCCCACTGCCCCCAGCGGTAGGCTGACGTCGCCTGATCCGCTGCCCGAAGGGACCCACCCCATGCCGCTCGAAGCCGGCCTCCTGGAGATCCTCGCCTGCCCGGCCTGCCACTCCCCGCTCGACGACCGGTCGGCAGCCGACAGCCCCGAGCTGATCTGCACCGGCCAGGACTGCGGCCTGGCCTACCCGGTACGGGACGGCATCCCCGTCCTCCTCGTCGACGAGGCCCGCCGCCCCGCGTAACGGCACCGGGGCCCGCGACGGCCCCGCCCCGCACGGTGACCAGCATGTGATCGGAGGACCGTCCCCATGCTCGACGAGTCGCTGCTCGACGCCCCGGAGGCCCTGGCCCGGGCCGACCGCCGCGGCCTGCTCCGCGGCGCCGCCGAGGCCGGGGCCCGGGTCCGCACCGCCGCCCGGCACGCCGCCGAGGCGGGGATCGCCGAGCTGAATCCGGAGGGGCGCCCCCGCGCCGTACTGGTCGCGGGCTCCGGCACCGCCGCGTCCGGCGTCGCCGACCTGATCACCGCCCTGGCGGGCGCCTCCGCGCCCGTCACCCGCATCCACCCCACCGGCGTCGCCCCCGCCCCGGGCGCGATGCGCTGGACGCTGCCCGGCTGGGCCGGCTCCGTGGACCTGCTGCTGATCGTCACGGCCGACGGATCCGAGCCGGGCCTCTCCCTCCTCGCCGAACAGGCGTACCGCAGGGGCTGCAGCGTCGTCGCCGTCGCCCCACGCCGGTCACCGCTGCGCGAGGCGATCGACGGGGCGCACGGCCTCGTCGTACCGATGGCCTCCGCCCCGCACGGCGAGTACGACGCCGAGACCTCGGCCGCGGGCCCCGGCACGCTCTGGGCCCTGTTCACCCCGCTGCTCGCGCTGCTGGACCGGGTCGGCCTGCTCACCGCGCCCGCCGAGGCGCTGCAGAGCGTCGCCGACCGCCTGGACCGCACCGCGGAACGCTGCGGCCCCGCCATCGCCACGTACAGCAACCCCGCCAAGACCCTGGCGGCCGAACTCGCCGAGAGCCTGCCCCTCATCTGGACGGAGGGCGAATCCGCCGCCCCGGTCGGCCGCAGGTTCGCCGCCGTCCTGGCCGAACTGTCCGGCCGCCCGGCCCTCGCCGCCGAACTGCCCGAGGCACTTCCCGCCCACGGCACGCTGCTGGCGGGCACCTTCGCCGCCGGGGCCGACCCCGACGATTTCTTCCGTGACCGGGTCGACGAGCCGGAGCCGCTGCACGCCCGCGTCGTACTGCTCCGCGACCGCCCCACCGGCGGCCTGAGCGCGGCCCCCGCCGCCCGCGAACTGGCCCTCGGCCACGACACCGCGATCAGCGAGCTCGAACCCGACGAGGGCACCGAGCTCGAAGCCCTCGCCGAACTGCTCGCGGTCACCGACTTCGCCGCCGTCTACCTGGCTCTCGCCTCCGCATCCGGCGCCTGACCCCACAGGCCCGGCAGACCGCACCCATCGCACCCCATCAAGCGCCCCCCACTTCCTGAGCACAGAGCACAGAGCACAGCACTCCCGATCCACGCATCTCACAAGGACGAACACCATGGACCGGCTCTCCAACACCGTGCGCCCTTACGCCTGGGGCTCCACCACCGCCATACCCGAACTGCTCGGCGTCGCCCCCACCGGCGAGCCCCAGGCCGAGATGTGGATGGGCGCCCACCCCGGCGCCCCCTCCCTCCTCACCCGCGCAACCGCCGCCGGAGAGGCCGGCCCCGAACAGCCCCTCACCGAGGTCATCGCCGCCGACCCCGAGCGCGAACTGGGCCGGGCCACCGTCGAGAAGTTCGGCCCCCGCCTCCCCTTCCTCCTCAAACTGCTCGCCGCGGGCGCCCCGCTCTCCCTCCAGGTCCACCCCGATCTCGCCCAGGCCGAGAGGGGGTACGAGGACGAGGAGCGCCGGTCCGTCCCCATCGACGCGCCCCACCGCACGTACAAGGACGCCAACCACAAGCCCGAGCTGATCTGCGCGCTCACCCCCTTCGCCGGCCTGTGCGGTTTCCGCCCGCCCGCCGAGGCGGCCGAGGCGATGGCGGCACTCGGAGTCGACTCCCTCAAGCCGTACGTCGACCTGCTCGGTGCCCACCCCGAAGAGGCCGCCCTGCGCGAGGTCCTCACCGCGATCCTCGGCGCCGACCCCGCGGAGATGGCCGAAACGGTGCACCTGGCCGCGGCCGCCGCCGAACGCCTCGGCGGCGCCCACGCCCCGTACGCCCGGATCGCCCACCACTTCCCCGGCGACCCCGGTGTCATCGCGGCGATGCTGCTGAACCACGTGGTCCTCCAGCCCGGCGAGGCACTGTTCCTCGGAGCGGGCGTCCCGCACGCCTACCTCGACGGCCTCGGCGTCGAGATCATGGCCAACTCGGACAACGTGCTGCGCTGCGGACTCACGCCCAAGCACATCGACGTACCCGAACTGCTGCGCATCGTCCGCTTCGAGTCGACCGAGCCCGGCGTCCTGCGTCCCGAGGCCTCGCCGTCCGGGGAGGAGTTGTACGAGACGCCCGTGGACGAATTCCGGCTCTCGCGCTTCGACCTCTCGCCCGGCGCCGCCCCCGTCGACCTGACCCGGGACACCCCGCAGATCCTGCTCTGCACCGGGGGAGCCCCGAAGGCGGGCGAACTCGATCTCGCACCCGGCACCTCCGTATTCGTACCCTCCGGCGAAAAGGTCGAAGCGTCCGGTACGGGAACCCTGTTCCGAGCCACAGTGGTGGCCTGACGTACCGTCCGCACCAGCGACTGCAACAATGTCCGGCCGTACCGCGGCGCCAGGGCCGCGGCATCGAAGAAGGGACACCAGGCACCCATGAGTGCGTCAGGCGGAACCAAGGCGATCGTGGCGGCACTCGGCGCCAACCTCGCGATCGCAGTGGCCAAATTCGTGGCGTTCCTGTTCAGTGGCTCGTCGTCGATGCTCGCGGAGAGCGTCCACTCGGTCGCCGACTCGGGCAACCAGGGCCTGCTGCTGCTCGGCGGCAAGAAGGCCAAGCGCGAGGCCACCCCCCAGCACCCCTTCGGCTACGGCCGTGAGCGCTACATCTACGCCTTCCTCGTCTCCATCGTGCTCTTCTCGGTCGGTGGCATGTTCGCGGTGTACGAGGGCTACGAGAAGATCAAGCACCCGCACGAGATCGAGGCCTGGTACTGGCCGGTCGGGGTGCTGGTCTTCGCGATCATCGCCGAGGGCTTCTCCTTCCGTACCGCCATCAAGGAGTCCAACGAGACCCGCGGTTCGCTCTCCTGGAAGGAGTTCATCCGCCGCGCGAAGGCCCCCGAACTCCCCGTCGTGCTCCTGGAGGACTTCGGCGCGCTGATCGGTCTGGTACTCGCCCTCGGGGGCGTCGGCCTGGCCCTCGCGACCGGCAACGGCGTCTGGGACGGCATCGGCACCCTCTGCATCGGTGTCCTGCTGATCGTCATCGCGATCGTGCTCGCCGCCGAGACGAAGTCCCTCCTGCTCGGCGAGGCGGCCGGCGCCGACCAGGTCGAGAAGATCAAGGCCGCGGTCGTCGACGGCGACACGGTCACCGGCATCATCCACATGCGTACGCTCCACCTCGGCCCGGAGGAACTCCTCGTCGCCGCCAAGATCGCCGTGCAGCACGACGACACGGCCACCGAGGTCGCCAACGCCATCAACGCAGCCGAGAGCCGGATCCGCGCCGCGGTCCCGATCGCCCGGGTCATCTACCTGGAACCGGACATCTTCAGCGAGGCCGCCGCCGCAGCCGGCACCAACCCCGGCAAGGCCCCCGGCGGAACCCCCGCCGACACCCCGGATGCCCCGGACAGCCCGACGGAATCCGGCCACTGACCACCCCCTCCATCCGCCCTCCCTCCCGCTCCCGGTACGTCGTCCCGACCGCCTCGCGACCGCCTCCGGTCCGCCTCCCGTCCCGAGGCGGGCTGGGAGAGGCTGGGCCGATCGGTGTAGATTCGACGGCAGTGTCAGACGTCGCTGCTGATGGCGGTCGATCGGTCCGTACGCGCGGACCGGCCGAGGGAGAGAGGGCCTCCGACGGACTGCGCTGCGAGCGCCCGGGCATTCGTGTGCCCGCCGCCGCAGAGCCATCCGTGCCCCACCTCGACCCATTACGAGGAGCAGCCCGTTATGACGACGGTCGCCAATCGACAGGACTTCAAGGTCGCCGACCTCTCCCTCGCGGCGTTCGGCCGCAAGGAGATCACCCTCGCCGAGCACGAGATGCCCGGCCTGATGTCGATCCGCAAGGAATACGCCGCAACGCAGCCGCTGGCCGGCGCCCGCATCACCGGCTCGCTGCACATGACCGTGCAGACGGCCGTGCTGATCGAGACCCTGGTCGCCCTCGGCGCCGAGGTCCGCTGGGCCTCCTGCAACATCTTCTCCACCCAGGACCACGCCGCCGCGGCCATCGCCGTCGGCCCGAACGGCACCCCGGAGGCCCCGGCGGGCGTCCCGGTCTTCGCCTGGAAGGGCGAGACGCTCGAGGAGTACTGGTGGTGCACGGAGCAGGCCCTGACCTGGCCGAACACCCCCACCGGCGGCCCGAACATGATCCTCGACGACGGTGGTGACGCCACCCTCCTCGTCCACAAGGGCGTCGAGTTCGAGAAGGCCGGCGCCGCACCGGACCCGTCGACCGCGGACAGTGAGGAATACGCCCACATCCTCACCCTGCTGAACCGCACCCTCGGCGAGTCCCCGCAGAAGTGGACCCAGCTGGCGTCCGAGATCCGCGGCGTCACCGAAGAGACCACGACCGGTGTGCACCGGCTGTACGAGATGCACCGCGACGGCACCCTCCTCTTCCCGGCGATCAACGTCAACGACGCCGTCACCAAGTCCAAGTTCGACAACAAGTACGGCTGCCGCCACTCGCTGATCGACGGCATCAACCGCGCCACCGACGTCCTGATCGGCGGCAAGACCGCCGTCGTCTGCGGTTACGGCGACGTGGGCAAGGGCTGCGCGGAGTCCCTGCGCGGCCAGGGCGCCCGGGTGATCGTCACGGAGATCGACCCGATCTGCGCCCTGCAGGCGGCGATGGACGGCTACCAGGTCGCCACCCTCGACGACGTCGTCGGCCAGGCCGACATCTTCGTCACCACGACGGGCAACAAGGACATCATCATGGCCGCCGACATGGCCAAGATGAAGCACCAGGCCATCGTCGGGAACATCGGCCACTTCGACAACGAGATCGACATGGCCGGCCTGGCGCAGATCGAAGGCATCGTCAAGGACGAGGTCAAGCCGCAGGTCCACACCTGGACGTTCCCCGACGGCAAGGTCCTCATCGTGCTGTCCGAGGGCCGCCTGCTGAACCTGGGCAACGCCACCGGCCACCCCTCGTTCGTCATGTCCAACTCGTTCGCGGACCAGACCCTGGCCCAGATCGAGCTGTTCACCAAGCCCGAGGAGTACCCGACCGATGTCTACGTGCTGCCCAAGCACCTGGACGAGAAGGTCGCCCGTCTCCACCTCGACGCGCTCGGCGTGAAGCTCACGACGCTCCGCCCCGAGCAGGCCGCGTACATCGGTGTCGAGGTCGACGGCCCGTACAAGCCCGACCACTACCGCTACTGATCCCGCCCGTCAGCGACCGCGCACGTCACCACCGGTCAGTGACGACCGGCCGCTGACAGACGGAACAGCCTCAGCAGCAGTACGAGCGCAGGCCCCCGCACCCCCGTGCCGGGGGCCTGCCCCGTACCGCGTCGGCTCAGCCCGAGGAACCCCGAAGGACCCCATGCCCCGCGGCCGATATTCGCTCCACGATCTCCACGACCACACCCCCCTCGGCGAAGAACACTTCCAGTGCGCACCCGGACCCTCCGGCTGGCGCTATCTCTCCCGGACCACCACCCCCTCCGGCGAACACCTCGGCTCCGTCGACCTCACTCTCGACGAACTCGGCCGTCCCATCCGCCTCGAACTCCATGCCGCGAGCTGGCAGGTCCGCGGCGCCGCCCTGGAAGGCGTCACCTGGGTCCGCACCGATCCGACCGCCACTCATGCCACCGAAGGCAATGTGCGCGCCCACGCCTTCACCGGCACATCCCCCGCGTTCCTCGTCGCGACCGCACGACTGCTGCGTCTCACCCCCGATTCCCCCGCGACGCGCGTCCGCCTGGTCGCCTTCACCGACCCGGTCCTCGCACCCCGCACCGTCGACCAGTCCTGGGCCCTGGTGAAAAGTGAAGCGCACGCCACTGACAACGGACCCCTGACTGTGGACGAATACCGGGTCAGTGCCCTGGACACCGGCGAACAGCACGCCGTTCACATCGCCGGCGACGTGGTCCTCGCCGCCCCGGGCATCGAACTCGAAGACCTGGACTCCCCGCCCTCACCGCTCTAGGCGGGCGGCGCGAACCCCGTGGCGGCAGGCGGCACCCGCCCGCCCTCCGACCCCGGGTCCGGCAACGGCGCACCCGCCTCGGCAGTCCCCACGGAAGGCATGGCCCCGACCGGCGCCCGGCCGACAGCAGCCCCATTCGCCGGAGCCTTGCTCACCGGCCACCCGGTCTGTCCCTCGGAACCACCACGAGCAGCCTCGTCCCGGGCGGCGACGAACATCCTCCGGGCGTCCCGCGCCTGCCGCTCGTTCACCACCGCCGCCAGATACGCCCCGGCCGGCACCCCTTCCGGCACCGGCACCCCGGTCCGCGCCGCCAGCTCCCCGGCCAGCCGCTCCGCCATCGACCAGCCCACCCGGGCATCGAGCTGATGCATACGGGTCAGGTACTGCCGTACGGCGAGCCACAGGGAGTCCGGCACCGCCGACAGATCCAGCCCCGCGAACCGTCCGACCAGCCATGGCGGCGGAGGCGGCACGGCGGCCGCCCGCCCCGCGGGCACCCGCTCCCGCACGACGAGCGTCCCCGCGAACACATCCCCGAGACGCCGCCCCCGCTCCGACACCAGCGAGGCGATGCACGCGACGACCCCGAACGTCATCAGGATCTCGACGACCCCCATGGCCCCCCGCACCAGCGCATGCCGGAACCGGATCGGCCCCCCGTCGTCCCGGACCACCCGCAACCCGCACGCCAGCTTCCCCAGCGAACGCCCGTGGCTGAGCGTCTCCACCGCGATCGGCCCGCCCACCAGCACCAGCAGGAAGGCCGCCACGGACACCGCCGCGAGTGCCGCGTCGTCCAGCGTCGCCGTCGCGACGGCCAGACCGATCGACACCACGACGAACGCCGCTCCCACCACGGCCAGATCGATGGCCAGCGCCAGCGCCCGACTCGGCAGTTTCGCCGGCCGCAGCCCCAGAACGACCGCGTCCCCGGTCACCAGCTCACTCATCGCCGCCCCACCCTTCGCCGACCATCCCTGCCCCTCGGGGCCTCAGTCTGCCAAGCTGACCCGGAGCGCGCCGCCGTAGTACGAACCCGCACGCACCCATGCCTGGAGCAGCAGCCGATCATGGATCTCGATGTCTTCGTGACCGCCCACCGCACCGAGTGGGACCGCCTGGACCATCTCCTGCACCGCGGGCGTCGGCTCACCGGCACGGAAGCGGACGAACTCGTCGAGCTCTACCAGCGCACGGCCACCCATCTCTCGCTTCTCCAGTCCAGCACCCCGGACCCGATGCTCACGGCGCGCCTCACCCAGCTCGTGGCCCGGGCCCGGGCCACGGTCACCGGCACCCGCCGAGCCTCCTGGCGCGACGCGACACGCTTTCTCACCGCGGGTTTCCCCGCCGCTGTCTACCGGTCCAGGCATTGGTGGATACCGACAGCCGTCCTGTCCACCGTGCTGGCGGCGGTCATCGGCTGGTGGATCGGTACGCATCCGGAAGTCCAGTCCGCCATCGCGGCCCCGGACGACCTCCGCCGCATGACCAGCCCGGGCGGGGAGTACGAGACCTACTACTCCAGCCATCCGGCCGCCTCGTTCGCCGCACAGGTATGGACGAACAACGCCCAGGCCGCCGCCATGTGCCTGGTCCTGGGAGCGTTCCTCTGCATCCCGGTGATCTGGATCCTGTTCATCAACGTGCTCAACCTCGGGGTCGGCATCGGCCTGATGTCCTCGGCCGGCCGCCTCGACACCTTCCTGGGGCTGATCCTCCCGCACGGCCTGCTCGAACTCACCGCCGTCTTCGTCGCCGCGGGTACCGGCCTGCGCCTGGGCTGGACGGTCATCGACCCGGGTCCGCAGAGCCGACGTTCCGCCCTCGCACAGCAGGGCCGCGCCGCGATCGGTATGGCCATCGGCCTTGCGCTGGTCCTGTTCGTCTCCGGTGTCATCGAAGGCTTCGTCACCCCCTCAGACCTCCCGACCTGGGGGCGCATCACCATCGGCATCGCAGCCGAGCTGGCCTTCCTCGCCTACGTCTACATCCTGGGCGGCCGAGCAGCGAGAGCCGGTGACGGCGGCGACGTCGCTGCAACCGAACGGAGCGCCGAGCTCCCGGTCGCCGCCTGATGTGCGTACGACCCCGCTGACCTGCTAGTCTCCTCCTCGCCCCCAGAAAGCCATTGACATGGCCGACGTGGGGAGGTAGATTTTAACGGTTGCCTCGGACTGGACAAGTCCGGGCCCAGCAGTTAGCATCTGTCTCGCTCTCACCGGAAATTGAATTTCCGCAGAGCCATTGATTCCTTACTCCGAATCACAAAGCCGATTTTCCGGCCGAATGTTTCTGATAAAGTCGAATCAGCCGAAAGGCAAAGACCACTTCAACGGTCATCAGAATCTGAAGTTCGAACCGGAAACGGAACGAAAAAGAGTCTGGTAAGGTTGGAACCGCCGGAAAGGGAAACGCGAAAGCGAAGAACTGGAAAGCGAACCCGCTTCGACCGGGAATCGGACACGAAAGAGTCTGATAGAGTCGGAAACGCAAGACCGAAGGGAAAAGCCCGGAGGAAAGCCCGAGAGGGTGAG
>NZ_JBSFBQ010000062.1:0-39147 GCF_053593015.1 Streptomyces sp. NPDC002403
GCGGTCTCCGATTGCCTACGAGAACGCCGTCCAAGCAGCAGCAACTACCCTGACCCAAGCCGCATAGACGTGTTCAACATCCGGGGTCAAGGCCCCATTGATCAGTCTCATGACCGGACCGTGCCACGCCTCGGCCGGGCCTACGCCCATTTCACCTGGCAGGATCGTTTCCCCGCCCCGGACGAGTGACTCGGCCCAGCACACGAATTGACCGGCCAGGAACGGCGATCGCCGCAGCGCCACCCCCTGCGGCCCGGACCACCGGCGCCACCGCGCCCGCCCGTCCGCCTCGACGGAGGCACGGCCTCTGCCCTCCCATGCCGCCTCCCACCCAGTACGCCGTCCCGCCAGCGGGAACCGCGAGTCCGCCGTTGCGATCTCCCGGTCCGGCCGGAGCTCGCTGCCACCGCCAACGGATGCTGCCCCTGTTCCTGGCCGCAGCCGGACGCAGCGCCGCAGCTCACCCCGCCGGCGGCGCGGCCGGAACGTTCCGCCAGCTCACGCTCCTGCACAGCACGTAAACGATGCGCATCTCCCACGTTCCGTCCGCCGACCAGCGACGATGCCGCTCGTGCACCGTCTTCCACGGCCCGTTCCGCTCCGGCAGATCGCAGAAACTCGTTCCCGAGCGGAGGTCTGCACCGCTCTCCAGCGGGAGGACACTCATATCAGACGTCTGGGATCCACATGGCAGCCTGCAGTGCGCGTTGTGGATCGGCGGCGCGCAGTGGTCCGGTATGACCACCGTTGCCGAACTCATTGCCAGAAAGTACGGATTGACGATGTACCACTACGACTATCACGACGCCCGCGGCCACCAGGACCGCCGGATCGCGCGTCGTGTCGCCCTGGGTGAGGCCGTGGAAGATCCCACCCCCGACCATGTCTGGTTGGACCAGAACCCGGAGGAGATGGCTGCCGAGACGCTGGCCGGCTTCCAGGTCCGCTTCGAGTGGGCGTTGGACGACCTGCGCGCACTGTTCACCGGCCGGCCGGCGATCGCTGAGGGATGGGGGCTGCGACCGGAGCTGGTCGACTCACTCCGGCGAATGGTCGTCCTCGTCCCTACCGAGGACTTCCGTCAGCACCACTCTGGGCTCTCCCGCGCGCGGGAACTCTCAACATCCGTGTCACTGACCCGGCCCGCTCCCAGGCCAACCGTCTCGCCCGTGACCGGCTGGTCGCCGAGGACGCAGCATAGAACGCCCGCCGCCTCGGCATCCGCGTCATCGAAGTCGACGGGACGCTCGACGCGGTGGCTGTGGCCGCAGAGGTCGCCAAGCATTTCGCCCCTTGCCTTGGCGCGGCGACGGCTGCGTGATCGCTCGGCCCAAGAGGTTTCCGCTGTTGATCGCCAGGACACTGCCTAGGACCGCTATCAGAGCGCAGGTGGTGACGCTGGGCAGGTGCCTGACCAGGACCGGTTGCCGCCTGTGAACCCGTACGGCGAGCGCGACGGCAGTGCCCAGGACCATGCAGGGCGCCAGGATTGGCGCGAAGGTCAGGGCGAGAAACAGAAGGGCATACATGCTCGCCCTGACACCCCCGGACAAGACCGGTTCCATCAATCCGCCTGTGCGTTTTGCTTGGCAACCGCCGCCGACTGGACCGCTCGAACCGCAGCAGGCCAGCTACTGTCCGGGCCAGCGACTGCCAGAGCGTCGGAGCCGGTGACACCGGCCATGCTTCGCATGCAGGACCTCCCACCTCGATCTCGCTGCCGCGGCGGCCATGGTGCCTGGCCCTTGCACGGCGCCTGATCCTTTCTGCCTCGGTTGTGTCTCGCGGCGGAGAGGGCTGAATGGGCAGATGGGCGCGGTGCATCCCCCGTGAGAGCTACAGGAGCTGTCCATCCGCGGGTGATTCGCGGACGTCGGCGGATTCCTAGCGTGGTCGTCAGGTCGCCGCCGGTGCGACCACCACAGGGGAGGCCACCATGGGCACGACGACCACCGCACAGGACGACACGGACTCCGGTCTGGACAAGGACGGCGGCAGGTGGGGCGGCCGTTTCGGCCGGATCGTGCGCTCTCCGCTCGGCTGGATGTTGACGGGCATGGTCGGCGTCGGCCTGGTCTCGGGTCTGACCGCGACGGGCCCCGGTCCGGTGCCGGTGCCGGTGCTGGGCGCGGCCGCCGCGGTGGCCGTGTACTGGGTGGTCATGCGGCGTCTCGCAGGACGCTCCACGCCGGAGATCGCCCGGCAGAGGGCCGGCCGGGAGGTGCTGCTCGGCAGCGCGATCGGTCTCGGGTTCATCCTCGTCTCCGCCCTCCTGATCACTGCGTTCGGGGGCTACTCGTTCTCCTGGGCGGGGGGCGGCTTCGTGTCGGTCGTGTGGTCCGCGGTGATGGTGCAGATCGGTACCGCGGTCACCGAGGAGCTGATGTTCCGCGGCCTTGTTCTCCAGGCTCTGGAACAGGGGTGGGGCAGCCGGGCCGCCATCGTGATCACCGGGCTGCTCTTCGGTGTCGCCCACCTGGGCGGCGCGGGAGCCAGTGTGTGGAGCGCGCTGGCGATCGCTCTGGAGGCGGGCGTCATGCTCGGTGCCGCGTTCCTGTGGCGGCGTAGCATCTGGTTCGTCGCGGGTCTGCATTTCGCCTGGAACACCGCCGAGCAGCTGCTCGGCATCCCGGTCTCCGGACACGCTCCCAAGGGCCTGTTCACCGTCGAGGCGCACGGCTCCGCTCTGCTCACGGGTGGCACCTTCGGTCTGGAGACATCGGTCGTGCCCGTCCTGATCGGCGTGCTGATCACGGTCCCGATGTTCGTCCTTGCCCGCCGGAGCGGCGGTCTGTTGCCCCGGCGGCGGGCCCGGCACTGAGACAGACCGACTGGAGGGAACGGAAGCGATGTTCCATCAAGGGCCCTGGAGCTCTCCGCAGCCTTGGGCAGCGCTCGACTGGTGGGAGGAGCGGGATGCCTTCCTCAAGGACGGCGTCCTCGCCCTGGTGCTCACCGTGCTGGCCTTCGTGCCGACCCTGTCCAACATCGGGGCGCAGATCGGCGACCTGCCCGAGCGGCCGGCGAATGCGCTGAGTATCGGGCTGATCCTCGCCCAGACCATGCCACTCGCGGCTCGCCGCCGTTGGCCCGCGGCCTGTCTGGCCGTGGTCGCCGCCGCGTTCGCCGTGCACCAGACGCTGGGCTTCGCGACGACGTTCGGGAGCGTGGGGCTGTATCTGGCCCTGTACTCGGCCGGGGCCCATCAGGTCCGCTTCCGCCATGGCCTGGCGGCCGGGGCGAGTGCGGGCTACGTCGTCCTGACCGTTGTTCTGCACCACCTCGGCTCACCGCAGGGGATCCTGGACTTTCTCGTGTTCTATCTGGCTCTGGCCGCGGTCTGGCTGGTGGGGGGTACCGTGCGCACGCGACGGGCGCAAGAGGCGGAGCGGCGGCGGCTGGCCGCCGCAGTGGCCACGGCCGCCGAGCGGGCCCGGATCGCCCGCGAGCTGCACGACGTGGTCACCCACCACGTCACGGCCATGGTGGTACAGGCCGACGCGGCGCAGTTCCTGCTCACGTCCGCGCCGGACCGCGCTGGCGAGGGGCTGTCGGCTGTCAGCGACACCGGCCGCCGGGCGCTGACGGAGCTGCGGTACCTGCTCGGCGTCCTGGAGGCGACCGGCGAGTCCGCGACCGCCGATGCGGCGGGCGCGGACCGGGCACCGAGCCTGGGACGCGTGGGAGACCTCGTCGAACAGGCCCGCTGGTCGGGCCAGCCGGTTGAGTTCAGCGAGCGGGGCAAGCGGCGCCCGCAGTCCGTGGACGTGGAGCTGGCCACGTACCGCGTGGTGCAGGAGGCACTCACCAACGCGATGAAGTACGCGGCCGGGCAGCCGACAAGGGTCCTGGTCCGGCACGCCGAGCAGCGCATCGAGATCGGGGTGACCACGGACGGACCTGTCCCCTCCCCGGAGGCCGCACCGGGCACGCGGAAGCCGGGCCTGGCGGGCGGACGAGGGCTGGCCGGGCTGCGCGCACGGGTGCGGACGGTCGATGGTGAACTGGAGGCCGGACCTCGGCCCGACGGCGGGTTCGAGGTCCGCGCCACGATTCCGTCCAAGCCCGTTCAGGAGTGACCCCGTGAGCGATACGCCGCAACAGATCCGCGTGCTCGTCTGCGACGACCAGGCACTGGTGCGCACCGGCTACGTCACCATCTTCTCCGCACAGCCCGACATGGAGGTCGTCGGTCAGGCCGAGAACGGGCACGCGGCGGTCCAGGCCACGCGGCGGCTGCGCCCCGACGTGGTCGTGATGGACATCCGGATGCCCCTGCTCGACGGCATCCAGGCGACCCGGCAACTGGCCGGTCCCGGCGCCGAGGCCCCGCCGAAGGTGCTGGTTGTCACCACGTTCAACGTCGACGCCTACGTCTACGACGCCCTGCGCGCCGGAGCCAGCGGCTTCCTCCTCAAGGACGCACCCCCGGTGGAACTGGTGAACGGTATCCGGACGGTTGCCCGGGGCGAGGCGCTACTGGCGCCGGCAGTCACCCGCCACCTCATCGGCCACTTCGCTGAACACCTGTGCCCGGCCGAGACCTCCCGGCCGGCCAGGGAGGACGTAGTTCACGCGCTGACACCTCGCGAACTGGAGGTGCTCCGGCAGATCGCCGAGGGGCTGTCGAACGCAGAGATCGCCACGGAGCTGTTCATCACGCCCGAGACGGTCAAGACCTACGTGTCGCGGATCCTGGCCAAACTCGGCCTGCGCGACCGGGTCCAGGCTGTCGTCCTCGCGTACCGGGTCGGGCTCGTGTCCGGCACGCCGTGAACCACAGCCGCACGCGAGCGTCGGCGCCGGTGTCTCAGATTTCGTCTCAGATTTCGTCGCGGATTCGTGAGCCCGTCGGCTGCCCTCACTCGCACGAGTGAATGATCAGGCGAATCCGTCGGCGCCGGGAGCTCTGATCCATAGGGTCGCTCTGTCTTGTTCCGGATGAAGGAAGTTGAGGGGGGATCATGGCTGACGGCCACGTGATCGTTCCCGGCGAGCGCGGCCGTAGGGGCAAGACCCAGGTGCTGAAGCGCGATGCGTACGGCGTCAGCGCGCTGGACGACAACGACTTCATCGGCTCGGTGGCCCTCCGAAAGGGGTGGCCGGTCACGTTGTAAGAGCACTCGAAGTCAGGTGGCCGCAGCATGCCGCTCACCGAGACGGGTAGCGCCGACGATGACTTCGACAGCATCACGTTCTCCGTGGCCGCCTCCGACCCGGAGACGGCCGGCTTGCGCCGTTTCTTCACTGCGCTGAACACCAGGGAGTTTCTTCCATGACCACGCTTGTCACCGCTGAGATCGGCCCCTTCAAGCTGACCGGGGGCAGCGGAGAGAAGCTGGATGCCGATCTCACTCTCTCCGTGGAGATCGAGCCGGGGAAAATCAAGACGTTCCCCGCCGGGGAAAATACGACCAGGAACTTCGAAAGTGAAGACATCAAGTTCACGGCGCTGCATTTCTGACAGACGCTTCACGGAGTGAGGCGTTCCGGCCCGGGCCGCCCGTTTCGGCGCGATCTCGTCGGGCCCGTGGCCGGCACGGTATCTTCGGCGGCCGTACCCAGGCCCACCGTCGTCTCGTCGCGCTGTTGACGTTCACCTGCACACCGGAACCTTGGTCAAAACGCACGGGAGGAGCGATGGAGTGTCGCCCCTCCCGCGCGTTTGTGGTGGCGGTGCCGGCCGTCTTCCTACACCTGTGTGACCGCTTCGAGCGGGCTGAGTGCTGCGGCCCGTCGGGCGGGCAGGGTGGCGGCGGCCGTGCTGACGGCGAGGGAGAGCAGGACCACGAGGGCGAGGGTGGGCCAGGGGAGGGAGAAGGAGTACTGGGGGATCGCGCCGTTGGCCAGTCCGCTGACCTTCCACGCCCCGAAGAGTCCGGCGGCCAACCCGAGCAGGGTGCCGAAGGCGGCGACGTAGATGGCTTCCAGGCGGATCATGCGTCGGATTCCGGCGCGGTCCATGCCGATGGCGCGCAGGACGCCGATCTCACGGGTTCGCTCCGAGACTGACATGGCAAGGGTGTTGACCAGGCCGAGCGCGGAGATCAGTACGCCGATGGCGAGCAGCCCGAACATCAGGGTCAGCAGGTCGCCGGCGACGCCGGCCTGCTCCTGGACGAGCTGGGCGCGGCTTTGGACCTCCAGCAGCGGGCTGTCGCTCACGGCGGCGCGCAGGCGCTTCTCCAGGTCGTTGGAGACCGTGCCGTCGGTGGTGCGGACCAGGATGCGCTGCACGGAATCGCGCAGAAAGGTGTACTTCTGCACGTCGGCGCGGTAGCCGAGGACGTCGTGGGCGTTGGGGTTGTCCTCGTAGACGCCGACGACGGTGTGGGGCTCGTCGCGGTCGCCGGCTCCGGGGCCGATGTTCGCCTTGATCTGCTCGCCGGTGGTGACGTGGTGGTCGCGGGCGAAGCTGTGGGAGACGGCGACCTTGCCGGGGCCGAGGTCCTTGGCGGAGCCGCTGAGGAAGTGAAGCTTCATCACGTCGTCGACGGTCTTCGGGTCGACCCCGGAGATCCTCTTGACGAGGGGGCCGGCGGAGATGGTGGAGTCCGCCACGGCGGAGGCGGTCCGCACCCCGGGCACGTTGGCGACCCGCTGGACGGCGGCGGAGTCGATGGCGGTGGTGGTGTTGCGGGTGCTGATGACGTAGTCGGCGCTCAGTCCGGCGGCGGCCTGGACATCCAGGGCCTGACTCGTGGAATGGTTGATGACGGCGAGACCGGAGACCAGCGCCGTACTGATCATCAGGGCAACGGCGGTGGCGGCGGTGCGGCGCGGATCGCGCAGGGTGTTCTCACGGGCGAGGTCGCCTACGACGCCGAAGCCGGTGGTGAGCCGGTCGATCAGGCGGATTACCGGACCGGCGAGCAGCGGGGCCAGCACGATCAGACCGGTCACGAGGATGCCGCATCCGAACATCGCGGTCTGTAGATTGTCGTCGTCGGCACTCGTCGCGTCGCTCAGCGAGAAGAGCAGGCCCGCGCCCAGAACGACCATGAACAGGCCGACCGCGCCGCGGACGCGGGAGACCATGGCGGACGGCGGCTGCTCGGCCGTGCGCATCGCCTCGATGGGAGCGATCCGCGCCGCGCGGCGCGACGGCAGCCAGGCGGCGAGCACGGTGACGCCGACGCCTACGACGAGCGGGGCGAGGATCGCGGCCGGGCCGATCACCAGCGGCCCGTTGGGCAGCAGGTCGCCGGAAGTGTCCAGCACGTTCGGCAGTACCGTGGCCACGCCCAGGCCCAGCACGAAGCCGAGCGCGGACGCGGCGAGACCGACCAGGGCCGCCTCGGCAAGGACCGAGTGGACCACCTGGTTGCGGGTGGCGCCGATCGCCCGAAGCAGCGCGATCTCGCGGGTTCGGCGTGTCACGAGCATGGTGAAGGTGTTGATGATGAGGAACGTGCTGATGGACAGCGAGACCACGGCGAAGAGCAGCGGAAGGCGTTCGTAGCTCTTGGTCTTGCCCGCGATGAAAACGGACTGCTGATTGGCCTGGGCGATACCGGTGGTGGCCTCGGCCCGGTCGGCCGGCAGCACAGCACTGACCCGGTTGGCCAGCTCGAACTGGTCGGTGCCCGGTGCGGCGGTCAGGTCGATCCCGTCGTAGTGCCCCGGGGTGGCGAACAGCTTCTGGGCGGTGGTCTTGTCGAACACCGCCAGGGTGCCGCCGGCGTTCACCCGGCTGTCCGTGGTGGACACCAGGCCCACCAGGCGTGGTTTCAGGACCGGTCCGTCCGTGGCGAGGGTCACGGTGTCGCCGAGGGAGTAGCCGGCGGCCGCCGCGGTCCCGCGGTCCAGCGCGACCTCAACACTGTCGCGAGGGGCGCGGCCAGACGTGAGCGGGTAGCGGCTGTCTGTGCCGTCGGAACCCGGAACGTAGGCGACGCCGAAACGTCCCATCATGTTGTCGGCCCGCATCGGTGTGCCGTCCTTGGCGGCCAGGGTGACCGACCCGTTGGCCATCGGGCGGACGGAGGCGACACCAGCAACGGCGGACAGCTTGCGCACCAGGGCGTCGTCCAGGGCCCCGTACTGATCGTCGATGGAGGCGCCCGGAGCGGATTTCGGACTCACGCTCACGGCGATGTCCGCGTAGTTCTTGGACATGGCGGCGCGGTAGGCGGCGGTGGTGGAGTCGGCGAAGACCAGGGAGCCGGAGATGAACGCGACACCGAGACAGACCGAGAGCACGGTCATGACCAGACGGGTCTTGTGCGCGAGAACGTTGTGCAGGGCTGTTCGCAGCATGGCGGGCTTTCGAAAGTATGGGAGGGAAACGGCGGGCTGGTGAGGGCGGTCAGCGGGTGCGGCGGCCCTGGGACTCGAACGCGAGCATCCGGTCGAGCACGGCGTCGGCGGTCGGGGTGTGCAACTCGTCCATGAGCCGGCCGTCGGCGAGGAAGACCACGCGGTCGGCGTGCGCGGCGGCGACCGGGTCGTGGGTCACCATCACCACGGTCTGGCCCAGTTCCCGCACCGAATCGCGCAGGAAACCCAGCACCTCCGCGCCGGAACGGGAGTCGAGATTGCCGGTCGGCTCATCGGCGAACACGATCTCCGGACGGGACACCAGGGCGCGGGCGACGGCAACGCGCTGCTGCTGGCCGCCGGAGAGCTGGGCCGGACGGTGTGCGAGGCGCCCGGCCAGCCCCACGGTGGCGACGACGACAGCCAGCCACTCGGCGTCGGGCTGCTGGCCGGCGAGGCGCAGCGGCAGCGTCATGTTCTCCAGCGCGGTCAAGGTGGGCAGCAGGTTGAAGCCCTGGAAGACGAATCCGACCTTCTCCCGACGCAGTTCGGTGAGCTGACGGTCATTCAGGCGGGCAAGTTCGACACCGCCGATCCGGGCGGAACCCGAGGTGACCGGGTCAAGGCCCGCCATGCAGTGCATCAGCGTCGACTTGCCGGATCCCGACGGACCCATGACCGCGGTGAACCGTGCCCGCCCGAACTGCACGGACACCGAGTCCAACGCGGTGACCTGGGTCTCGCCCTTCCCGTACACCTTGGTCAGGCCCGTGGCACGGGCGGCCGGTTCGGTGTCAAGAGCACCGAGGGAAACAAACTTCTGCGACATGAGGACTCCGCCTGGGGAACGACGGCCCACGAGCATCCCGCGGGCCAGAGGGGCATTCCCATCCTCAAAGCTCTCACCTGCACAAACATCGCCCCAGAGGCGGTAGTTGCGGTCCATCGAAGGGCAGAGACGAGCTGCCCGTCCCTGCCCTTCGACAGACCTTCACCGACTCATCTCTGCCTTTGGCCGGACCCGCGGTGTTGGCCGGACCTACGACGGGCGGCACGGCCGGGGCCCCGGGGACGTGGACGGCGCACCTGGCCCACCGAATGAGTCCCTCACGTGGGCCATGCGGGTACGCGGAATGGTCCGGGGTCAGGGGCGCAGGCCGGCGCGATGCGCCAGGAGGGCCGCCTGCACCCGGCTCGTCGATCCGGTCTTCTCCAGGATCGCGCTCACATGCGTCTTCACCGTGCCGATGCCTATGCCCAGCCGCTCCGCGATGCCCTGGTTCGACAACCCCTCACCGAGCATCGCCAGCACCTCCCGCTCACGCACGGTCAGCCAGGCGATCCGCTCGTCCTGCAGGGCCACGCCGTCGGCGTCCGAGATGCCGCCGCACAGCATCCGGGCGATCACCGCTCCGGTGACCCCGGGGGAAAGCACCGCGTCACCGGCCGCCGCCGCTCGGACCGCACTGATCAGCTCCTGCGGCCCCTCGTCCTTCAGCAAGAACCCCGAGGCTCCGTCCCGCAGCGCCCGCAGCACGTTCCCCTCGTCACCGAAAGTCGTCAGCATCACCACGCGCGGCGCCGGGTCGAGCGCGAGCAGCGGCCGGATCGCGGCCAGCCCGTCGCACCCGGGCATCCGAATGTCCACCAGCGCCACATCCGGGCGGTGCGCGGCGGCCTCCTCCACCGCCCGGTGCCCGTTGGCGGCTTCGGCGACCACGTCGATGCCGTCGGCGTGCCGCAGAATCAACCGCACCCCGTGCCGGATCATCGCCTCGTCGTCGGCGAGCAGGACACGGATCGGCCGGGTGGGCTCGGTCATGGGGTCTCCCAGGGTGGGGTGTCCCGTACGGACGGGACGCTGAAACGGTCGATGGAGATGAGACGTTGTGAAGTGTTGAAGCAGTACCGGGTGATGTCGAAGGCGCCGGGCCGCGGGCCGGGGCCGGCGGGCGGGTAGACGCAGCCCAGCGTGTCGGCGGGCCGCGGCGGTTCGTGCCCGGTGGCCGCAGCGCGCACGGCCGGGCTGTCGAAGACCCCCTTCAACTCCTGGTACGTCATTCCCAGACGCGGCTCCACAGGCCGGTCCAAGTGCCTCGGCTGGGCGTACACCAGGGCGATCGCGAGCGTCATCAGCACCCACAGCGCCACCGCCCCGAGGGCGAGCGTGAGCGCCCCGGCCGTCCGCGGCTCACGCGACGGCGCCGCCCCATCGTCGATCGAGGCCGACGGGGAGGCCTCCGCGCCGCCCCCGGACGGTTTCCAGACGACCGCGTCGTCCGGTTGCGCCGGGATGTCCGCGACCACCTGGAACCTGCCGGGCGGCAGGGCACCGGCCTCAAAGGTGCCGCCGAGCAGTTCGACCCGCTCGCGCAGGCCCGTCAGGCCGCGCCCCGTCCCGGTCTCGGACGGTGTGCCGGCCGAAGCGGGGGACGCACCGTTGCGGACCGTCACCCGCACGGTCCGGTCGTCCTGCTCGACCCGTACGGTGACATGGGCGGCCGATGCGTACCGGTGCACGTTCGTCAGGGCCTCCCGCACCACCCGGTGCACCGCGCGCCGCACCCGCGCCGGGCATGCGTCGAGGTCGGGGCCGCTCCATTCCAGCCGCACGGCGATCCCGCCACCGCGGGACTCCGCGACCAGTGCCTCGACGTCGGCCCGGGTGCCGGTGACGTCGGTGAGCGAGTCCGGGCCGGTGTCCCGACCGAGCGGCCCGAGGACCCCGAGCGCCTGCCGCAGTTCGCGCATCGCCTCCCGGGTGGTCCGCCGTACCAGGACTGCCTCCTCGCGCAGCTCCGGCGCGGCCTGATCGAGGGCGAGTTCCAGACCGCCGGCGTGCAGCGAGATGAGACTGAGCCGGTGGCCCACCAGGTCATGCATCTCGGCAGCGATCCGGGACCGCTCATGGGTACGGGCCTCCCTGTCGGCGAACCGGCGGGCCCGCTCGGCCGCGTCGCCGCGCTCGCGCAGCGCCTGCAGCAAACGGGCCTGCTGCCCATACACCGTACCGACCAAGCCGGGAACGACCACGGCGGTCACCGCCAGAACCAACCCGAGCTCCAGGCCGTAAACGGCCGAGCCGGGGCCGCACGAGGGGCCGGTCGCGGTCCCGGATGCAATGATCAGTAGGCTCGCGCCGCCCAGCAGCCGGACCCGGTGGCGCGGCAGAACCGTGTCGAGCGCCACTGTGTACACGATGGCCGCCATCACCGGGCCGACAACGGTCGCCGCCCCGGCAAGCACGGCGAGGACCAGGAGCACGGCCTCGGGCCAGCGCCGCCGCAACGGGAAGAGCACCACGGCGACCGCAACCACGCACAGCTGGAAAACGGGGTGCGGCAGATTCCACAGCCGCTGGGCGACCACGAACAGACACAAGGCGGCGAGGGCCACACCGGCCGTCTCCACGATGTCCCGGCCAGCCCCTCCCGGACGCGCTGGGGTGTCCGGCACGGGGCGGGCGGAACGACGGAAACGGCTGATGAGGGGCACGCCATCCAGTATTGGTCGCCACGGGCGCGCGGGCGTGGGCCTCAGGACCGATCCAGCACTCTGTCTTTCGGTAGAGCCCAGCCCATGCCGTGCCGTGGGCACAGGGCGGCAACTCCCATGCGCCCGGACTAAGGTTCGCTCGCCGATCTGGGCCTCGCGGGGGGCTGACCCTGCTCGCGGTGCTGCTCTTCAATCGCTTCTTGCGCAGCTTCCTGCAGCGGAGGACCTCCAGGCGCTCGCGCTGTCCGTCCGTCAGGGCCTCCCAGACCTCGGGCTTCCGCTGCTTGGCCAGCCATTTCCCGATGTCCATCCCCTTGTCACCCAGCGTGGCCCCACCACAGAAGCTGAGCCAGAACCAAGACTGGTCTCCATTGAATGCGGCCCGACCGTAGGTGAGTTTGGACCGGTCAGCCGGGGGTTGCGTTGCTTACCTCTGGCTGCCTGATTGTGTGGCCCGACACCGGAACTCCGCAGCGTCAAGCGCTCGCGAAGCCTGTCCGGCAGGCTCAGGTCAGGAATCCGGGCCGGCCGCGATGGCATAGCTGATCTCGGCGGCTGCGTCGGCAACGCTCGCCAGGGATGCCTTGTCGTTCAAGGCCGTGACCACGTCCTGAGTCAGTGGGTGGAGGGCATACACGTGGCACACCGCGTCGATGTCGATCGGGACCCCGTGGTAGTCCTCGGCGAACTTCTGGAATGCCTCCGGCGATTAGAGCTGTCGGTAGTTGTGGCAGCGGGTTTTGGTGTCTGCCGCTGTGGTGTCCGGGCAGGAATCACGGGTGATCAGGTCGGTACGTGTGCCGTGGTGGAGCCGTGTGCGGTGAGCTGTCCGGCTTCCAGGATGTGCACGGTGTCGGTGTAGGCGGCGACCAGGTGTGTCTCGTGGCTGACGAGGGTGATGGCCATGTTGTGTTCGGCGCGCAGGTGTTGCAGGAGTTCCATGATGGCGATGGCGGTGCCGGGATCGAGCGCGGAGGTGATCTCGTCGCAGAGTAGGAAGTCGGGGTTGGCGGTGAGGGCGCGGGCGATGGAGACGCGCTGGCGCTGTCCGCCGGAGAGTTCGTGAGGGTAGCGGTGGATGAAGTCGGCGGGGAGGTCGACCTGGTCGAGGAGTTCGGTGATCCGGTCTGCGGTCTGGGCTTTGGTCAGCTGGGTGTGGCGGCGCAGGGAGCGGGTCAGGGCCGCGCCTATGGTGCGGGACGGGTTGAGCGCGGCGAGCGGGTTCTGCGGGACCAGCTGGATGCGCCGGTGGTGTTCGCGACGGCGCTTGCGGGCTGTATGGGCCAGCGGGCTGCCGTCAAGGACGAGGGATCCGGTGTCGGGCCGCTGCAGGCCGGCGAGGACGCGCAGCAGGGTGGTCTTGCCGGATCCGGAGGGTCCGATGATTGCGGTCGCCGAGCTGGGGGGTGCGAAGAAGTCGACCTTGTCGAGTGCAGGTTTGGCTGTGCCTCGGCTGCGGAAGGTCACGCTGACGGACCGCGCTGTGATCCCGTCCGTGGCGGTTTCTGTGGATTCTGCTTTCTGCTGCGGGCGTGGTGTGCGTTGCCGGGGAAGGCATGGTTGTGCAGTGGTGAGCTGTACGACGTGGTCGGCGCAGGTTTCGACGAGTTGGGGGTCGTGGCAGGCCATGACGATGGCGAGGCCGCGCGAGGTGGCCAGGTAGCGCAGCAGGCTGGCGATGTCGTCGCGCAGGGCCTCGTCGAGTCCCGCGGTCGGTTCGTCGAGGAGCAGTAGCTCGGGGGTGCGGGAGAGGGCGCGGGCGAGAGCGACGCGGCGCTGCTGGCCGCCGGAGATCGTGGTGGGTCTGCGGTCGGGGAATCCGCCGTCCGTGGGCAGCTTGCATTCACGCAGCAGGTCCAGCACGGCCTGTTCGTTGGCGGTTTGGGCGGTTTCTGCGACGAGATGGCGGATCTTCATCCGGGGGTTGAGCGCTGAGCCGGGGTCCTGGCCGACGTAGGCGACCTGGGTGCGGCGCATGGTCTGTAGTGCCGTCGTGTCAAGGCTGGGGACGTGGTGGCCCAGGACGTTGAACGCGGTGCAGTGGGTGGTCGCTTGAGCGGGCGGGTGGCCGATCAGGGTGCGCAGCAGGGTGGTCTTGCCGGATCCGGAGGCCCCGGTCAGGGCGGTGATCTCGCCGGCCCGGACGGTCAGGCTGGTGGGCTGAAGCAGAACGGGTCCGTCGGGGATCCGGATGCTGAGATCGGTCACCGTCACCACTGTCGCGGATGCGCTGTCCTTGCCGGCCGGCGCAGGGGCGGGGGTCTCGTTGGTGGTGGGCGAGGGCAGGGGGGTGTTCACGGGGTGGTCACCGCCTTGCGTGCGGAGCGGGGAGCGAGGGAGGTGGCGGCCAGGTTGACGCTGATGGCGAGGGCGGCGATGGCCAGGCTGGGGGCTAGGACCGCCCATGGGTTGAGGAGGATGCCCGAGGAGTTCTCCCGGATCATCAAAGCCCAGTCCGCGGCAGGTGACTGGGGGCCGATCTGTAGGAATCCGGCCATGGAGATGACGTAGACGGCTTCGACGAAGCGCAGGCCGAACAGCGCCAGGATGGTGGAGCGCAGGTTCGGCAGGAGTTCGCGGGTGGCGGTGTAGGTGAGGGATTCCCCGCTGGCGAGGGCGGCTTCGACGTACCCGGCTCCGGCGAGGGGAGCGGCTGCGCTGGCGACGATGCGGACGGCGTAAGGGGTGCCCAGGATGATGGCGGCGCTGATGACGGCCCATCGCCCGCCGCCGGGCCAGGCCAGCGCGATGAGCATGATGCCGAGGATCGGCGGGAGCAGGATGAAGACGTCGGCGGTGCGTTCCACGGCCCTCCCCACGGCCGGGTGCAGGACGGCGAAGCAGCCCGCCAGCGCGGCGAGCGCGGTGACGACGGCGGCGACCAGGAGGGCGCTGCCGATCAGGGCGGTTCCGCCGTGGAGGAGCCTGCTGAGGACGTCGCGGCCGAGCTGGTCCCCACCCAGTGGTGCTCCGTCGCCGGCGGTGGCGAAGGGAGCGGTGACCGGTGTGTCGAGGGGGTGCGCGGCAAGGAACGGGCCGGTGAGGGCGAGCAGGACCAGCAGGGCGCCTGGGACCAGACGGCGGATCACCCGTCCGCGGCCCGCGGAGCTCCTCGGGGCACGCGCTGGGGTGAGGGCGGTGCTCATGCGTGACTCCCCAGAACTCGGGCGCGGACGAGGTTGGCGGCCAGCAGGACCAGGCTGATGGCAGCACCGGCGCAGACGACGACTCCGGCGATGAGCGGGGTGTCGCGGGTGGATACGGCGCTGGCGAGCACGCTGCCGATGCCGGGGTAGTTGAAGAGCGTTTCCACGACCACTGTGCCGCCCAGGAGCATGCCGGTGGAGGTGGCGAGGCCGGTGGCGATGGCCGGGACGGCGCCGGGCAGGGCGTGGCGCCAGATGACGCGGCGCACCGGCAGGCCGTCCAGGTGGGCGGCCTCGACGTGCGGTGTGGCCGCCTGGTCGGCGAGAGCGCCGCGCACGATGGTGGTGTTCCATCCGGTCTGCGGGATGATCAGGGCGAGGACCGGCATGATCAGCATGGTCCACGTGGCCGGCCTGCCGTCGGCCCCGGCCACGGTCACCGCGGGCAGCCAGCCGGTCCACAGGGAGAGCAACATCAGCAGGCCGACGGAGACGACGAATTCGGGTATGGCGAATGCCGAGGTAGAGGCATGGCCGATGACCCGGTCGGTGAGCTTGCCGGGGCGGGCGGCGGCCCAGCACCCCAGAGCCAGAGACGCCACCGCTGTCAGGACGAAGGCAAGGGCTGCGAGCAGCAGCGTGTTGGGAAACGGGTCGGCCAGCATCTGCGTGACCTTCTCGCCTCGGGCGCTGATACCAAGGTCTCCGGTGAACAGCCCCGTCATCCAATCCCAGAAGCGTTCCCACACCGGTCGGTCAAGTCCCAGCAGGTGGCGGCGGGCCGCGATGTCGGCGGCGCTCTCGCCGCGTTCGGAGGTCGCGGTGGCGGCGTCTCCGGGAAGCAGCTCGACGGCGGTGAACACCAGGGCGAGCAGGATGACCAGCATGAGGACCCGCCGCCCCACGGCCGCGGCCAGGCGGCCGAGGAGCGGGATCGGCAGCGGGCGGCGTCGCGCGGTGGCCTCCCCTGTGCCGGCAGGATCGGCCACCGCGCTGTCCTTGGGCGTGTGGCTCAACTCAGCCACGCGTTCTCCAGCTGGACGCGGCCGTAGCCGGGCAGCTTCGGCAGGTCCTGGACCTTCGCAGCGGCCAGGTCGACACCGTCGGCCATGCCCCACAGCAGGTAGCCGGAGCGGTCGTACTCGATCTGCTGCAGTTCGTGCAGGGCCTTGGCCCGCGCCTGTTCGTCCGTGGTGCCGATGGCCTTGCGGTAGGTGGCGTCGAACTCCTTGTCGTCGAAGCCCGATTCGTTCTGGCCGGCGCCGCTGAGCAGGGTCTTGGACGCGAAGAACAGCACCGAGTCGTTGGTGCCCCAGTAGTTCGTGTAGAGGTCGCCCTTGAGCCAGGTCTTCTCGTAGAACGTTCCCGACTCCTGCTTGACCACCTTGATCTTGATGCCGGCCTCACGCGCCTGCGAAGCGAACAGGGTCGCGGAGTCGGCGATGCCGGAGACGTCTTCGGTGGTGTACAGCTCGTAGGTCTTGGACAGGTCGAACTTGGCCTCGGTGAGGAGCCGCTTGGCCTTGGCCAGGTCGCGCTTGCGCTGCGGGATGTCCTTGGCGTAGTCGGGATCGCCGGTGCCCATGATGTCGTTGGCGACGTTTCCGTATCCGGAGAGGGCCTGCTTGACCATTGCCTCGCGGTCCACGACCAGGCGCATGGCTTCCCGCACCCGCGGGTCGGCGAACGGGCCGTCGGCAGTGCGCATGACGATGGGCATCGACATGTCGTCGGGGCGGCGGACGACCTGGAGGTCCTTGCGGGACTCCGCGGTGAGCGCGGCGACCGGACCGGCGTTGGAGGCGACGTCGATCTGCCCGGCGAACAGGGCGTTGGCCATGGCCTGCGGCGTCTCGAACATGGTCACCTCGATCGCGTCGAGGTAGACGGTGCCGCCGTACCATTTGTCGTTGCGCACCAGACGAGCGTTGCCGTTGCGATACCAGTCCAGCTTGAACGGGCCGGTTCCGGGCGCCTTCGCCACCGCCTTGTCCGGCGTGTCCTTCTTCATGATGAACGTGGCAAAGCGCGTCATGAGGGGGAAATCTGCGTTGGCGTACTCGGAGACGACCGCCACCGTGTCGGTGCCCTCGGCCGTGATGCTGTCGGCGTTCTTCACTCCGGGCAGGCGGGCTGCGCCCGCTGGCGTGTTGCGCAGTCGGCGCAGTGACCAGGCCACGTCGTCGGCGGTGACCGGAGTGCCGTCATGGAAGGCGGCGTCCTTGGCTACCTTGAAGCGCCATGTCTTCAGGTCTGCCGAAGGCTCCCACGAAGCCAGCCGGGGCACGGTGTTGGAATTGGCGCCCGGGACAGCGAGCGTGTCGAAGGTGAGCGCGAGGATCAGGTAGTCGCTCTCATTGGCCTGCGTGCCATGCGGGTCGCGGGTGATGGCGCCGGCCCGGCCGAGCGCGCCGATGCGCAGGGTGCCGCCTTTTCGGGGCTTGCCGCCCTTGCCGGAGGAGCCGGTCGCGGTGTTACCGCTGCCCGAGGAGCACGCCGCCAGCAGCGCGGCCGTCCCTATCGCCCCGCCGGCCAACAGCATCTGACGCCTGTTGATGTCCACCTACGTCCTCGCTCCATGTTTCGCAACCCAAAGGTACCTTAGGTTTGCCTATCCTAACGATGATAATTCCGTAGGGGAGGGCAGGGTGGCTCACGCGCGAGATCGTGCACTCATTTCATCGGCCGATCCCGCCTCGACGGGTTTCATTCCGGAAGCCGTACAACCCGCAGAGGTGAGCCAATTAGCCCTGTGTGACCGATAGTTGGCAATCGCCGCCCGCTGTACACCGGCGTCATCACCTGTCATCCCCGCATGGAACGGATCTTCTCGAAAGAGCACGGCGGCTGCACCTGTCCAGCGGCGGCTCCGCCGACAGCGTGATCCACGAGGTGCTGCCCCGCCTGCCGTCGCTACCACCTGGGACAGCTATGGTCGCCCTGACTCAATGACGGCGGGGAGCAGCACATGGACACCACCGTGTTCAACGACGAACGGATGCAGGTCCGCAGCCTCCTCGATCCCAATACGCAACGGGAAATCGACGAACTCCTCACCAAGCTCCGCAGGAACCAGTAACCCAATGCTCACCAACCTCCTCCGCGACAGCCGCGCCCTTGCCACCCTCGCCGTCCCGCTGATCCTTACCCAGCTCGCACAGGTTGCCCTGACCACGACGGACACCGTCATGATGGGCATCCTCGGCACGCAGGAACTGGCAGCCGGCGGCCTGGCCATCGTCATCTTCAACCAACTGCGCACCATGGGCGTCGGCCTGGTCACCTCCGTCGGCAACCAGATCGCCGCCGCCGGAGCCCGCGCTGAACAAGACGCTCAGGATGCCGACCGGGACGGACAGGAGCAAGGCCGCGAGGAGGTGCGGGGCATCGTCCGCGCCAGCATGGCGCTGGCCACCCTCGCGGGCATCGCCGGCGCCGTCCTCATGATCCTGATCGGGCAGGCCCTGCCCTGGCTCGGACAAGACGCCGCAGTCGCCGACCGCGCGCAGACCATGATCTTCGCGCTCGCCCCCGGTCTGCTGCCCTGCCTCTGGTTCCAAGCGATCCGCCAGTTCACCGTCGGCATGCGACGCCCCCAGGCCCTGCTGCAGATCACCATCGCCTCGGTTGCGGTCAACGCCGGTCTCAACTGGATTCTCATCCACGGCACCTGGGGCCTGCCCCGCATGGGCCTGACCGGCGTCGGCATCGCCACCTCCAGCGTCTACCTGCTGACCTCCATCTCCCTCTACATGGCGGCGAAGAAGGACACCATCCTCGCCCCACTGCTGTCCCTGGACCTTATGAAGGCGGACCCCGCCGTCCTGAAACGTCTGCTACGCCTGGGAATCCCGATCGCCGCCACTTACGGATCCGAAGCAGGCTTCTTCTCCCTCACCGCGCTGATGGCCGGATCCTTCGGGCCCGCCGCACTGGCCGCACACACCGCCGTCAACCAACTCGTCTACATCGTCTTCCAAGTTGCCGTCGGCCTCTCCCACGCCGCATCCATCAACGTCAGCCGCGAACTGGCACTGGGGCGATACAACGATGCCCGACGCATCAAGAACACCGCGCTCGCCTGCGCCGGTGCCGTCATGACCATCGTCGGCATCCTCTACCTCGCCCTGCCCCAGCTTGTCCTGGCTCCCTTCCTGGAGTCCGGGTCGGACAAGGCACTCACCATCGCCAGCCACCTGCTGGCCGTGACCGCATTCCTGCAGTTCTTCGACTGCGCCCAGAACATCGGCGTCGGCCTGCTGCGCGGACTCGACGACACCAAGAGCGGCTTCCATATCACCCTCATCGGCTACTGGGCCGTCGGACTACCCACAGCATGGCTCCTCGCCTACGCCCTACACCTCGAAGCCGTAGGCCTTTGGCTGGGCCTGCTCACTGGCCTTGCCACCACCGCCATCCTGCTCCTCCGCCGCTACTCCGCTTCCCTCACCGCACGAGCCGACAACCGGACAACCGGCTTGGCTGCCTGAAGGAGCAGCGTGCCCGTGAGCGGGCGCGGGCCGAGCGATCCTGGAAGATCCAGCCGAAACGGTCGGGCGATACGGCGCTGCTGCACCGCGGGGGTGTGGCCTGTACAGCGCGCAGTTCGGCTTTCTCGACCGTGAGGAGGCGGTGATCGCTTTGGCGGAGCCTGACATCGAGGCGTGCGAGATCTGTAAGCCTGAGACGGGGCTCGTTGAGGGGTAAGGCCGTACGGGCCGCCAGGCGCGCTTCGCGGGCGCCGGGTTCACAGGATCGGTTCTGTGGAGTTCCCGATCAAGGTGGCGTTGGCCCAGGCCGTCCCGGTCCTGCCCGAGGGGCCGGGCTGGTGGTACGAGCCCAAGTACGACGGCCACCGGACCGTGCTGCGCCGTACTGATGAGACCGTGATGCTGTACGCCCGGTCCGGCAGAGTCGTCACCCAGCACTGGATGGACCTGGCCGTCGCCGGCATGGAACTGCGCCCCGGCACGGTCCTGGACGGCGAGGCCGTGATCTGGCGGAACGGCCGGCTCGACTTCGCGGCCGCGCAGTCACGGGCCGCGTCATCCATGACCCGGGCCCGCGCCCTGGCAGCCCGGTACCAGGCCTCCTACATCTGCTGGGAAGTCCTGCAGCACCCGGGCCCGGCGATCGGCGACTGCCGAAGCCGCCCCTACACCGAGCGCCGCGCCTTCCTCCTGGAGCTCGTCGCCTGACTGCCTGCAGTCGGACTTCCGTGCCCGCTGGCAGGAGTCTCGGCCCCACTGGTTGACGGGGTGTCGGCAGCACGCGTTCCTGAACGTCGCGCCGGCGGGGCGTCCGTGGTCGATGAGGCGATGGCGCTGCACTTGCGGGGCCAGGAGCTGAGCCTGCGGGAGATCACCGCCTGGTTGGTCATCAGCAAAGGGGCGAAGAAGGGCGGGCACCCGTCGCCGGCGACGGTGATGCGGATGCTGCTCGATGGCGATTCCCCGTTCTCGAACCGGTGAAGCGGACGCAGGACACCATGTGGGCCGGCTTCTTGACCGCGCCCACTCCGAATGATTCCCGACCAGCCCATCACCGGCCCGGTCCCATGCCGGGGCTGTCGGGGCCGGCTTCGTGGTCGCCACCACCCGGTAGACGACGGGCCGGTTCAGGCCAGGACCCGGGGTCCGGTCCGGACAGCGGACGAGCCCGCCCCAGATCCGGGAACCGGGAACCGGGACGGTGTGGTCCTTGGTGGTCGGGTGGGTGTTGAGTAAGGGCTCGCGTGGGTGTGTTCCGTTAACAGAAGGGGAGCGGTATGGAGCCGCTGAGGACCGGGGATCCGGTACGGGTGCGTGATTTCGTGTTACGCGGCCGGCTGGGCGCGGGAGGAATGGGCGAGGTGTTCCTGGGCCGGTCGCCGGGCGGCCGGGCGGTGGCGGTGAAGATGGTCCACCCACATCTGGCACGAGAGCCGGAATTCCGCCACCGTTTCCGCCGGGAGGTCACCGCCGCCCGCAGAGTCAGCGGAGCGTTCACCGCACCCGTGGTTGCAGCCGGCCCCGACGACGACCCGCCATGGATCGCGACCGCCTACGTCCACGGACCATCCCTGTCCCAAGCCGTGACCCCCACCGCACCCCTGCCGGACGACTCGATGTGGCCCCTGGCAGCCGGGCTGGCCGAGGCACTGCAAGCCATCCACACCGAGGACCTGCTCCACCGCGATCTCAAGCCCTCGAACGTACTGCTCGCCCCCGACGGCCCACGGGTGATCGATTTCGGAATCGCCCGCGCCCTGGACGCCACCAGACTGACCGGAACCGGCACGGCCATCGGAACACCCGGCTTCATGTCTCCCGAACAGGCTGAAGGCGGCCAGATCGGTCTGGCCAGCGACGTCTTCTCCCTCGGCGCCGTGCTCGCCTTCGCCGCTACCGGCAGCGAGCCCTTCGGCCAGGGCCCCCCAGCGGCAGTCCTCTACCGCGTTGTCACCAGCGAGCCGCAACTGGGCACACTGCACGGCCCACTACGCGCCCTGATCACCGCATGCCTGGCCAAGACCCCCACCGACCGGCTCACCACCGCACAACTGCTCGAACAGATCACCTCCCACTGGAACCCGCCCAGCGACTTCCACCACACCACCCCATGGCCCCAAAACGTCACCACCCTCATCGCCACACACACAACCCCCACCACCCCGCAACACGCCCAAGCCCCCCACACGCCACCACCAACCACGCCCACCACACCCACCCGAGAAGACCTGACCCACCAACACCAGCAGGCACAACAAACGAACCACACCACCGACCTGCGAGAAGCAGCACGACTGATGGCAGAACTGGCCACGGACTACGCACGCCTCCTGGGCCCCGACCACCCCGACACGCTGCGAGCCCGCTACGACCATGCCTGCCATCTCGATGAGGCGGGTGAGCATGTGGAAGCGGCTCGGTTGTTTGCTGAGGTTGCTGGCGACCAGGCACGCGCTCTTGGAGCTGACCACCCCGACACTCTGCGATCCCGCCACAACCATGCTTGGAGTCTTTGGCAGGCGGGTGAGCATGTGGAGACCACTCGGTTGTTTGCTGAGGTCGCTGGCAACCAGGCACGCGCTCTTGGAGCTGACCACCCCGACACCCTCCAGTCACGCCACAACCATGCCTGGAGTCTTGGGCAGGCGGGTGAGCATACGGAAGCGGCGGGGTTGATGGCTGAGGTTGCTGCGGACCGGGCACGTGTTCTCGGAGCCGATCACCCCGACACCCTGCGATCCCGCCACAGCCATGCCTGGAATCTTGGGCAGGCGGGTGAGCATGTGGAGGCGACTCGGTTGTTTGCTGAGATTGCTGCGGACCGGGCACGCTTTCTCGGAGCCGATCACCCCGACACCCTCCAGTCCCGCCACGGCCATGCCTACTACCTCGGGAAGGCAGGAGAGGAACGACGAAGCTGACCGTGCCACTCAGTGCGGCACACAGCGCCTCGGAAGGTTGCCGGACCGCACTGCCCGGCAACCGGCGCCCGTCCCCAGCAGGTTGCCCTTGCAAGCCACAGATATGGCCTCCAGCGCCTGGTCCTCGCCGCAGTCGCTCCCTACATCGACCAAGCCGCGCCCCGCGACCGCATCTCGGAGGAGGAACGACAGCGGAGACATCTCAGGGCCTTGCCGAGGGGTGGCCACCAAACCGTCCGCCCGGCCGTGAGTGAACAGGCCACCCCCGCAGGCTCCACTGCCCGTTCTACCAGCGCATTCCGAGCTGATCGAGGTCTGCGATCTCTCGGGTTGGTGAACCGTTCCGGGTTCGGTAGGGACTCGATCGTTTGAGAGGATCGAGTTATGGCACGTCCTTCCCCTTACCCGCTTGAGCTGCGCAAACGAGCAGTCCGCATGTTCACCGAGGTCCGTCCGGATTACGACACCGAGTGGGCGGCGATGAAGGCCGTCGCGTCGAAGGTCGGCATCGGCACGACCGAGACGCTGCGCTAGTGGGTGCGGCAGGACCAGATCGACTCCGGTGTCCGGGCGGGTACCACGACGGAGGAGTCCGCCGAGCTGAAGCGGCTGAAGAAGGAGAACGCCGAACTGAAGCGGGCCAACGAGATCTTGAAGGCCGCGGCGAGTTTCTTCGCGGCCGGGCTCGACCGGCCACACACACGCTCGTGAGCTTCATCGACGAGTACCGGGACCGCTTCGGCGGCGTCGAGCCGATCTGTCGGGTGCTCACCGCGCACGACTGCAAGATCGCCCCCTCCACCTACTACGCGTTCAAGAAGCGGCAGACGGCCCCCTGGACGCGGTCGCTTCGGGACGCCGAGCTCAAGGAACTGATCCGCGAGGTCTTCGAGGACAACTTCCGCGTCTACGGGGCCCGGAAGGTCTGGCGCGAGCTGAACCGGCAGCATCATCCGGTGGCCCGGTGCACCGTCGAGCGCCTGATGCGCGACGCCGCGCTCTTCCATCGGTTCCCCCCGGACGGCTCTAGCTGTTGACAGATCAAGGTCAACATAACACCCGTACGCAAAAAGGACGTCATTCGTACGGTATGCGTACGCCAGTCGTACGTTTCATGGGGTAGGGTGTTGGTCAGGAGGTGTTCCATGTCTGAGTTGTTCGACGCGGTCGACGCGCTGCTCGCGTCCCGCGCCACGCTGCCGCCACCGGGGGAGCGCAAGCGGCTGCGTGCCGCGCACGGCCTGACGATTGACGAGGTGGCAGGCGCGCTGAAGGTGCGCCGGGCCACGGTCAGCGGGTGGGAGTCCGGCAAGACCGAGCCCCGCCCGCCGGAGCGCGACGCATACGCCCGGCTGCTGGACAAGCTCGCGGAGCTCTACCCCGCACCGGCCGACGCGACCGTGCCCGCCCCCAACGCTGCGGTGCCGGCCACGTTCACCGCCGCGCATGCCCCGGCGGAAGCGCGGCCTCTGCCCACAGGTCCGGCGTCCGAGGCTGCGGACATGACTTCAACCGAGAACACCCCGACCAGCCCTGCCACCGCCGCCACCGCTCCGGCGGCCGCGCCGCGTCCGGCGCCCACCACCAGGCGGACGTCGACGTCGCGCCGCCCCGCCGCGAAGAAGGCGGCCCCGGCCCCGGCCGCGACCCCGGCGGGCGAGAGCGACCCGCGGTTCGAGAACGGCCCGCTGACCGTTGTCGACGTCGAGGACGGGAAGGTGCTGGCGTACTGCGTCGGCGGCCTGGTCCTGGACGTGCCCGCCAAGTCCCTGCCGTCCCTGGTGGACTGGGCGCTCAAGGAGGCGAAGCTCGGGCAGCCGAAGCTGTCAGGCCCGGGAAGGCCGGCCGACCCGCTGCTCGTGCTCACCGAGGCCGCCCTGGAGCGCTACGGCCTGCCTGTCGCGTTCACGGAGGAGGAGAAGCACGCCGGGCGGATCCCGGAGGGCCACAAGGTCATCAAGCAGCTGGGGCGCGCGGAGTGGAAGCTGACCAAGCGCGGGTTCGGGCCGTGGGCGCGGATCTACCGTCCGGCCAAGGGCTCGGACCGCCAGTGCGTGCAGCTGTGCATCCCGTCGTGGAACGCGCTGGACACCCGGCACTGGGGCCACGCCGCGCAGCTCCCCCCTGCCGAGCTCGCCCGCGTCATGGGCGTGTACGCGTCCCGGGTGATGACGCCGCGCGGCTCCACCGCCGTCACCGGCCTGGAGCTGATGACCGCGCTGCACCCGCCGACCTACGCCGTGCGGGATGAGGAGACCGGCGTCCTGCGGCAGGCCGAGACCAAGGCGCCCGGATCGCTGGGCAAGGACCCGGTGGACTGTGCGCCGTGCGAGGCCCCCGACGGGCACCCCGTGCTCAACGCGCTGGACCTGCCGCGCTTCCACGTGCGCGGCCCGGCGGAGAAGCTGTTCGAGGAGGCGTACGACTGGGCACGGCCGATGACCGATGCCGAGTGCACCCTGCGCCACCTGGTCGGCATTGACGTCAACATGGCCTTCGCCGCCGGCGCGAACGGCCTGAACGTCGGCCTCGGTGAGCCGACGCACGTCAAGACCCCCGCGTTCGACCCGAAGCTGCCCGGCTCGTGGCTGGTCGACCTCTCCCATGTCGACCTGTCGAAGGTGAAGGTCGGCAAGGAGTGGGTGGAGCTGGACGGCAGCCTGCTGCCCTCCCCGTTCACGCCGAAGGGCGACCGCCCGACGGGGCCGGCCTGGCACGCGACCCCGACCGTGGCGTACGCGGTGGAGCTCGGCTACGACGTCGCGCCGATCGAGGCATACGTCCGGTACGACAACGGCCGCTACCTGGACGGCTGGTACAACCGGCTCCGTGACGCCTTCCTCGCCACGATGGCCGACCTCGGCGTCGACGCCGACCTCGCCCCGGCCGACTTCCTCGCCGCGATGGACGGCTACAAGAGCCGTGACCCGGAGCTGGCGATCGTCGTCTCGGCGGTCAAGGCGACGGTGAAGGGCGGCCTGGGCAAGCTGCGCGAGCGCCCGCGCGGAGAGGGCTGGCGGCCGGGCGAGCCGTGGCGCGCCCTCTCCCGCCCGACCTGGCGGCCCGACATCCGCGCGGCCGTCATCGCCCGCACCCGGATCAACCTGCACCGCAAGATCGTCAAGCACGCGGCGTTCACCGGGCAGTACCCGATCGCGATCCTGTCCGACTGCGTCGTCTACGCCGCCAACGGCGAGAGCCCGCTGGACTTCCTGCCCTACCGGGAGGGCAAGCCGCTGCCCGGCGGCTTCAAGCTCGGCATCAACCCCGGCCTGGTCAAGCACGAGGGCACCCAGTCCGTCCTGTGGGGCGAGGAAGTCCGCGAGCGGTTCAACGCCCCGGAGCTCAACCTCGCCCGGTACATCAAGGACGGCACCGTCACCGACGTCGACAACGGAGAGTAGGAGAAGGCCACGATGAGCCTGATCGGGGACGGCCTGGACGCCGCGGTGCAGAAGGCGTTCACCCGCCCGGCACCGAAGAACGCCGGCCCGCAGATGCGGTACCTGGTCAAGCAACTGGGCGGCACCAAGCCGGTCGCCCAGATGCTGCGGGTCTCCCAGCGCACCGTCGAACGGTACGTGAAGGACCAGATCAAGAAGCCCCGCCCGGACCTCGCCGCGCGCTTGGAGCGCGAGGTGAAAAAGCGGTGGCAGCCGCAGATCCGGGCCGAGGCCAAGGCGAAGGCAGCGAGCACGGGCGGCATCGTCATCGACACCCGCGCCCGCATGGGCTACACCGCGCCGATCGGGTCGACGGACCAGGACCGCATCCGGCACCTGACCGTCGCCCTGCCCCCGATCTACGCCGCCCGCCTCTTCGAGGCCCAGGAGCAGGGTGCCAGCGACGCCCGCCTCCAGGAGATCGCCGCCGAAGCGCTCAAGGAGGTCTACTTCCAGGACGGCGGCCGCCGCGCCGGCTCCCTGGAAGAGGTCCGGTTCACGGACATCGAGCACCTCGAGTTCGACTTGTAGCAGCCGTACCCCGAACAGCGAGCGAGCCCGGATGTGACTGAGCGCTTCAGTTGGCCAGTGAGCGTGTGAGTTGGCCGTTGAAGAACCGCAGGCGAAACGGCTGGGACAGCACCTCGTCGAACCCACCCACGAAGTCCAGGACCAGCAGCAGCCACCGCTCGGCCAGACTCTCGAAGCCGTGCTGCCGCCCGGTCGATACCAGGCACTCCAGCCCCGGCCGATGACGCTGACCGGCCCGCCAGGAAAACCGCCTCACCGGCACCGACGCCATCGCCGGCCCGGCCGACAGATCCTTCACTGGGACGACGACATCGGACGTACCGGCCTTCCACGTCACCGTCCACGTACGCGGCCATCCCGGCCCCAGGTCCAGGCAGTCAGCGGCACGACCGGGCAGCGCGTACGACAGCACGAGCTCCTCCAGCAGGCAGGAATGCGACCACACCGGAGCTTCCAGTACGTCGACGCCCCGTACGTCACCCATGACGACAGCACACTGCGCGGCCGAGCCGTGCACCAAGGAAACACGGAAACCAACATCAACACCCGTGCCCGGCCGGTACCCTGCCCCGCCAACGCTCAACTGGCCAGTCGAGCGTGTCGGCTTGTGTGCCAGGGTGGCGGTAGAGAACTCGCGGGTGCGTACTCGCATCCGGACCTGAGAACGTTGGGGAGTCGTGACGATGGCGATGCGGGCATTTCCGCTGGTGGGCGGGCCGGTGGAGTTACGGGGTGCGCTGGACTTGGAGCGGACGCAGGCGGGGGTGATGCCTCGCCGGTTGCCCGCGTGGACCAAGGAGCAGTACCAGGACCCGTCGGTCTACGGGGTGACGGTGATGCCTTCAGGGGTACGGCTGGTGTTCCGTACCGATGCGCGTGAGCTTGAGTTCGAGGTACTCACCTCCACAGGACAGCTCGACACCGACCCCCGACCTCGCCCGACCGGGATGCTGGAACTGCTGGTGGACGGTGCCCCTGCCGGGCGCCGGCAAGCACCGATGGGCAATGTGGTGCGGATGGCGGGCCCCGGGACCGCGCAGCGACTGGTCCCAGGGGAGCCGGGGACCGTGCGGTTCGCCGGGCTGCCGATGGGCATGAAGAACGTCGAGCTGTGGCTGCCCCAGCAGACCCCCACGGAACTGGTGGCACTGCGTGCTGATGGCGAGGTGCTGGCACCGTTGCCGGACGGTCGGCGCCGCTGGGTGCACCACGGCAGTTCCATCAGCCACTGCCTCGAAGCCGACGGCCCGACCGGTACCTGGCCTGTGGTGGCGGCTTCGCTCGGGGGGGTGGAGGTGATCAACCTCAGCCAGGCTGGCAACGACATGCTGGACCCCTATGTCGCCCGGACGATCCGCGACATGCCCGCCGACCTGATCAGCCTCAAGGTGGGCGTCAACATCGTGGCCCTGGCCACATTCCGGCTGCGGACGTTCGGCCCGGCGGTGCACGGATTCCTGGACACGATCCGGGACGGCCACCCGGACACCCCGCTGCTGCTGATGTCCCCGGTGAGCTGTCCGGCACTCGACACGACCCCCGGCCCGACCGCGATGGGTCCTGACGGGAAGATCACAGCCCTGGGCGACCCGGCCGATGTGGCCCGCGGGGCGTTGTCGCTGACGGTGGTCCGTGACGAACTGGCCCGAATCGTGGCGGACCGGCGAGCACGCGATCCCCACCTGCACTATCTCGACGGACGCGAACTGCTCGGCCCGCACGAGGTGGATGACCTTGCCGACGGCCTGCACCCCACCGCCGCCGCCTACCGCCGGATGGGCAAACGCTTCGCCGCGCACGCCTTCGCCGACGACGGCCCGTTCCGCTGAGTATCCGGGGCTCCGCACCTGCATCAGGTGGGGAGCCCGATTACCGACAGCCACGCTGTCCGCCCGCACGCTCAACTGGCCAAATAGAGCGCTCGGTCACACCGGACCAACTGGTCCGGGCTCGCTCGCGTATCCGCAGGGGACCGAAGGCCAACACTGTCCTGGACCCGCTCCGGAACGACTGCTGGTCACCCAGTTGGCGGGAGCCCGACCGGGGCAGCCTGCTCGGCAGGCTGGTCCAGCTGCTGTTCACGGCGCCGTTGCTCGTTGCGGAGCGCCTCGACGCGCTGGGTGAACTTGGCGAGGGCCTCGCCCTCTTGCTCCTCAGTGAACTGGCTGTACTCACCGATCCCGAGCATCACCGCATTCAGCTCCTCCTCGATGGCGTCGGCTGTCTGCCGTAGAAAGTAGCTGCGCTCGCGGTACTTGTAGTAGCCGGTGAATGCTGACGCGAGGGTGACGCTGAAACCCAGGACCACGACGGACACGGTCTGCCAGTTCCAGTCCTGCTCGCTGAGAGCGGCGATCGTAGTCACCGCAGTCGAGCCGACCATAATCAGAGACTGCAAGCCGTTATGGACGCGGCGGAAGTGGCGGCTCTCTCGTCCGTACTGAGCAATCACCTCAGCCGAGTCCTCGCGATACATGCTGCGCCGCTCCGTCAGCGGTGGATGCGCCCTCAGACTCTTCCTGCGCAGTTCTTCGCGCTTGGTAGCGAGATCATTCCGTAATTCCGCCAGGCTGAACTTGTAGCGATCCGGTGGCACGTACGAAGCGCCCACAACAGTGAGCGAGCCGCCAACCTGCCTCATACTCAGCGGGTCACCCCGGACGAGGTGATCCACACAGATCACTGCGATTGTGAGGCCGCCAACGACCAGCGCAGTAACGAGGAACCCTCTGCCAGCCTCAAGGACGGCAGGGACCTCCGCGAACACGCCCTTCCATGCGATGAGTGAGGGGATGCATACCAGGGCGACGACAAGGGACGTTCCCAGCAGACGAGCACGTCTTCGTTTCCAAGCAACCTGTCGCTCCAGCTCCTGAACCGCCGCTCGCAACGTATCGATCTCAGACACCAATTTTGCTCACCCGCCCCCATGGTCAACTCAGCACGCCTACGTACCCGGCGACACGAAGTTATCCGCAACTAGCGGACCACTCGGTCGAATCACAAGAAAATGGAGGCACAGGCCACGAGCTACGTGAGAAACGGCGCTGATTGGTCCGTTTTGGAGATCGACCTCGTACCACCATCATCAACGTGACGGTCAACGCCTGGATGGCCGGCCATATTCACGGCGAGGATGGCTGCACCGGATGCGGTGGCAGCCGCGGCCCGGCCGGACACGACTGGGAAGCCCGGATGCGCACCATCACCGAGATGCAGCCGAACATCACCAAGTGGTTCGACCGCGACATGTGGACCGCTGCCGTCAACGACAGCGGCTTCAACGTCACGCGCCGCTGACCCGCTGCTCAGCTCTTGCCGAAGCCCTGGTCGAAGCCCTTGAGCACGGGGTCCAGCTCAAAGGCCGCGCCACAAAGAGAACAGAGGCTGGTGCCGGGGTGCTGCGCCGCGTCCAGCGCCCTGTCCAGGGTGAGGACCGGGGCCCCGGCCGGTGCTTCCTCGCAGTCGACGGCGTGCACGACGCCCCGGCCGGGCCCGCGCCCGCCGGCCTTCGCCAGCTGTGAGTGGGTGCGCTGATGGCGGCCATTGTGCGTCAGCGACCTTCGGTTGTTGATGACCTGGTCGTGTGCTGCGGGCGCTGGCTGGTCCGCTGTCATGAGGTGACCAAGTGGCTGCTGTTCTCCGACAAGCGTCGGGTCGTCTGGCTGCCATGGGAGTGGCTGTTCACACCACCCCGTAGACCGTGCGCCGGACAGTCTGACCCCGCCGGTGCACCCCACGCGCGCAGCGGCGCTCTGGCCAGTGAGCACCGCTGCGCGCCCGCGAGGTTCTTCCAAGGTCGGCATGATCCGCCCCCGCAAGGGGTGACACCACATCACCTCCCTTCTACCAACCCCTGTTCCAGCAGCCCTCCGAGCAGCGCCTTGCGGGCCACGGATGACTTCGCTGGCGCATGCCGCAGAAGAAGGATGTGATCCGGTCAGCCCACTCAGGTCGGGTTGAGTATGCGTGCTCATGTCCGGCGATTCCTCGCGCGGGGAGTATCGGTGCAGGGCCGCAGCACAGCGGCGCCGATCCGATTCAGTGCTGAGTTACGGAGAATCCATGTCCCGACGTTTCGCACTGTCTGTTGTTGCCGGTGTCGTTCTTCTCGGTGGTGCCGGTGCCTTTGCTTTCGCACAGGCCGCGGAGCAGGCTCCGGCGCTGACGCACAGTACTGCCCGCTACACCGCTCCCGAGGGGGACCGGGACGGCTCGCTGGCCTTCGTCACCGATGTCACGGCGTCCTCCGGTGTCAAGAGCGTGAAGGTGCTGGCCTGGCCGCAGAACTCGTCCTTCGCTCAGAAGGGGCTGACTGCCAAGGACATGGCCGCAGTGGAGTCGGCCGATTGCAGGCCCTCCGGGCAGGACACGGTGCGCTGCACCTACACCGCCGAGGTCACCGGGGCCCACGCCGAGTCGTCCCCGCGCGGTGCCTGGCACGTCGCCGTCCTGGCCACCGCGCAGGACGGCACCACGACCCTGGACACCGAGGCGGCCGGGTTCACCGTCCGGTGACCCGGACATGCACGTGGTCGGAGGCAAGCGGATGTCGGGCCGCCGGTCCAGGTCACCCCGGCGACCGACGACCGGGATGTCGCGGTGGTCTGGTACGACGCCCTGCGCGTGCAGGGCATCGAGGGGATCGTCTGCAAGCGGGGCGGGGCGGGCTATCCGTCGGGCCGGCGCCGGTGGGTGAAGGTTCGGCACGCGGACACGGTCGACGCCCTGGTGCTGGGGTTCACCGGCCCCCGGCTCAGACCGCACCATCTGGTCCTGGCGGTGGGGGACGAGGGCGGGCCGGCCAGGGTTTCCGCACGCCTGGAGCCGGTCCTCGCGGCTCGTATCGGTGAGGCCTTGATCGGTACGGCGGTGGTGGGGGAGCGGCGGGCGGAGGGCGAGCCGTATACGCGGGTGGAGTCGGATCTGGTCGTGGAGGTGCTGGCCTGGTCCGGCCGGCACGGCACCCTCACCGTGACCCGGATGCGGTGAGGATCCCGTGCCTGGCTGCGCCTGCGACCCTGCGCGTGCTCGGAGTGCTCAAGGTTGGCTGCGTAGGTTTCGAGCGAGAGCACTTGTCGGTGGGTTCCGACATCACTCGTCGACGTCCTCGTCGGCTGTCTCCGCCGGGTCGCGCAGGGGCCCTGTTATGTGGGCGTGTTGATGTACGCGTCCAGGTCGGCGACGATCTGCGCGAAGTAGGTCACCGCCGAGCCCGGGTCCAGGACGTCGCTGGCGGCGGTCAGCAGCGCGTTGCGCAGCCTGGCGTGGGTGGCGAGGTAGCCGAGCTGGGTGAGCGCCTTGGACTGCAGGGCGCGGGCCCACTGCTCGGTCTCGGCCGGGACCGCCGCCGGGATCGAGGAGGCGGAGACCACCGGGTCGAGCAGCAGCACCACCTCCGCGTAATCCGGCACCGCGTCGTCGTAGGCGCGCTGCGCGGCGTCCACCGCCTTGTCCGCGCTGCCCGACGCCAACAGCCCCTCCTGGGCGGTGACGGCCGGCTGGGCCGCGCCCAGTGGCGTGCCGGTCAGCCGGGCCCACACCTCGCGCACGGTGCGGGAGGGGGTGTCCAGGTAGCCGGGGGTGGCCAGTAGCGGGGCGGCGGCGCCCGCGTCGGGGACGGTGGTGGCGGTGGTGCGCTGGGTGGCCACCCACGTGGACACCTGGTCCGGCTCCTCCTCGGTGCGCCACACCGGGTGCCCGTAGGCGATGGTCCCGATCTCGGCCACGGCGGCGAAGGCGGTGATGGTGGCGCCCAGCAGGTCGGCGCGGTTCTTGCTCGGGGTGCCGAGCAGCCCGGCGCCCGCCAGATGGACGGTCTTGAACGCGGGCAGGTAGAGGTTCAGTTCGGCGGGGGAAGCGTGCCCGACGGCGGGCTGCAGGACCAGCTGCACCCCGGCGGCCTCGACCACATACAGCCCCTGCTGCCAGGCGATGCCGGTGGAGGCGGGCCAGTCGGCCTTGGCGGTGGCGGCCGGGAGCGGGCCGCCGACGGTGTCGGTGGGGGGAAGGAAGGTCGGGTTCCCGGTGGAGACGCTGCGCCCGAGGCTGGAGTCGACCAGGCCGCGCGGAAAGGCGGCCAGCCGGGTGCCGTAGGCGTAGTCGACCAGCTTGGCGTTGTGCGCGCCCTCGGTGACCTGGCGCAGCACCGCGTCGGCGAGGAACCCGTCCGGCGCGTAGATCTCCAGGCCGGCGGGTACGTTGTCGTCGTCGAACAGCCCTCGCACGCCGCCGAAGTGGTCCACCCCGCTCTGGGTGTAGACCACGGCCCGCACCGGCCGGTTGTCCTCGCGGTTGCTGCGGTACAGCTCCAGCGCGGCGCGGGCGGTCTCCTGCGAGCCCAGTGGGTCGATCACCACCAGGCCGTCGGGGCCGGCGACGATCGTCATGTTGGCGAGGTCGAAGCCGCGCACCTGGTAGAGGCCTTCGGTCACGTAGAACAGCCCTGTGGGAGAGTTCAGTCGACCCTGACGCCACACCGCAGCCGCCGCCGAACCCGGGGCGTCCTCCTCCAGGAAATCGAAGGCGTTGAAGCCCCACATCATGCGGTCCCCGTACTGGGCGAGAACGCCGTACTCCTGCGGGGTGGCGAGCAGACCGTGCTGGGAGTCCCGGAAGTCGTTATCAGCGGACGGGAGTTGCTTGGAACCGGCCTGGTTCTGCTGCACGACGTACGCGGTCGGCCCCACGGGCTCGAAGATGTCGGTCACGGGCTGCCTTCTGAGGGTGTGGTGGGAACCGTGCGGCTCGCTGCGCACGACGATCACCGACACTAAACGTGACGTAACGTGCACACAACGGCACGAATGTTCGGGACGACCTGAACCAGCGCTACCGGTCGGCCCCGCGCCCCGACCGCCAACGGCGGACCGCCGGTATTGACCGCAAGCGTGTCAACCCCACTGCCGCTGCTGGACACCGAGGGCATCGCCTGGATCGACGAGTACGAAAAGACCACGGCCGGCGCCGGCCGGGACGGCACGGTGGCCGGGCGACCGATGATCGAGCTGAGCCTGACCGGGCAGCTGAAGTACGACTCCTCACCGATCTCGCAGTGCTGTCAGCGCGGTCGTGACGGTCGCCGGGACGCTTGGGGAACCGCTGTCCCGTCGGGGCGTGCCGTCGCCAAGGCTGGGTCGTTGACAGGTACAGGCGCCCCGGGGCAGGGGCGCAACAGTGCGACGAGCGAATCTCTCTCCCCGAAAGGAACATTCATGGGTGACACGCTGCGCGTGGGCGGTGAACTCGGTATCGGTCAGTATCTCCAGGGCGGGGCCTACAGGCTGACCCTGCAGAGGGACGGCAACCTGGTGCTCTCCGAGCCGAAGGGCGCAGTCGTGTGGGAGACCAAAACCCAGGGGCTGGACGTCCGGGCGGCCGTCCTCCAGGACGACGGGAACTTCGTGCTCTACAGCCCCAACGGTGCTGTGTGGTCCACGGACACCAACGGCAAGGCCGTCGACAAGCTGATCGTGCAGGCCGACCGCAACGTGGTGCTGTACGACAAGGACGACAACCCGCTGTGGGCATCGCAGACCTTCACCAACAACCCGATCACCGTCAACTAGTGATCTCGGCCTGCCGGACCGGCCTCGACCGGGCCCTGCATGAAGCGGGCCCGATCGAAGCCGGGCGCCTACCCGCGACTCGGGACGCCGAGCAGCTGCCTGCGCGAAAGGGCCGGCGGGTCCTCGGGCCTGGGATCTCCTGCGTCATCCCTTGCACGATCCCTTGCGGTATCCCCTGCACTATCTGCTGCCCCCTCTCTCCACGGCGCCAGTCGTTTGTGCAGGTCACCATGCCTGTAGAGGTGTGGTCGGGGTGCAGACATCCCCTCTGCGCACCCCCTGCCACCCGACTACCGAAAGAGAAACAGGGGTGGGGCGGGGCGGGGTGGGAGTGCCTCGGGGACCGGCGGCCGGCCAGTCCCTTCTCGCGCGTCGGCGGGGCCGCGCGCGGGCCGGGGCCTGGTGCCCTGGCCGTGCGTGGATCCGGGCTGGTGTGGCCGGGCGCGCTGGACACCGTCGCGCGCGACCCTGGAGGTATGGCCCGCGTACGTTTCTGCGATTCCTGCGGGGCCCGGCCGCACACGGGGGGGCGTCGGCTCATCGGCGGTACTGCGACGACGTCTGCCGGGCTCAGGCGTGCCGGGACCGGCAGGTCGCCGACTGGATCTGGCGGCTTGGACTGCTTCGCCCTCGACCGGGGACTGGCCCGGTAGCCGCCCGCGCGCCGTATAAAGAGGACGGAATGCCGATGAAAGGCTGTGGGGCATGATTGCTGCCGAGAACCTGACCCAGCCGCCCGTGCGCGCCTTCGTCAGCGCGCTGAACGCCCTCGACGACCGGGACAGGGAGCCCCTGAACCGCGTCGTGCGCCCTGACTTCTGGTGCAGCAGCGGTCAGAGCCGCGGCGGGCTCGAGAACCTGCTGACCAACAGGATCCGGTTCGCGGCGACGGCCCAGAACGACGACGGCCTCACCCTGACCGGGTTCGCCTCCTGGCACGAACAACCCTTCCCCTCGACCTGGGTGTTCACGGTGAAGGGCAACGAGGTCCAGTCGCTGGAGATCTCCATTGAGGCGAAGCCCACGCCGGACCAGCAGCAGGACGGCCGTGAAGCCTTCGAGGAACTCGACAAGCAGATCACCGCGGCCAAGTACGAAAGGGCGACCGACCGGGACGGGCGCACCCACCTGCCCGGCACGGCCCGCCGCCGGAAGATCGGCGCGTTCCCCTACCTGCACGCGTGGAAGCCCGGCGCGCTCGGCTCGATCAGCTGGATCAGCACCGGCCTGAGGCTGGAGGACCCGGACGTGTACAAGTCCTTCGCCAGGCCCGAATCCGGCGACTCCGTCCGCAAATCCGCCTCCAGCAGGGTGGACTTCCGGCTGTCCCTGACCCTGGGCTGGGACGGGGACGACTACCAGAAGGCCGTCGTCACACTCGACGCCACGTCGTACTTCAAGGACGGGACGTCCTGGCCCGACTTCGGAACCTGGATCAAGGAGAAACACAGTCTGGTCGACCGCGCCGTTCCACGCGTGACCGGAACGCTGACCCTGACCGGTCCCGACGGAACGGTAATCAGCACCGAGGAGATCAAGGCCAAGGGGGTCAAGCCGCCCTACCCGATGTCCTTCACCCGCGAATACGCCCTCGCCGACCTGCCCCCCGGCCCCTACACCGTCGCCCTGACCGGCGCGGTCAAGACCGGCGGCTTCCAGTTCAGCGGGGACGACAGCACGGTGGACATGGACGACCGCTCCATCACGTTCGACGTCGGCGCCTGAGCCGAGAGGACCAAGAAGACGTTCCGCGGAGAACATCGAGCCGGCCACGTGCCGAGCCACGTCCCGAGCCTCACCACCACGGGCCCGTCAGCGCCGTCCTGACGGCCCGACAACGCCTCCAACTGCTCGGCATGCTTGCGGGGGACTCGCAGGTGCCCTTCACGGGCGTGGAACTGGCGTGCCGCGGTGAGGTTGAGGGCCCACATGGTGTCCTGCGTCCGCTTCACCGGCCGCTCGTCCTCCCAGGCCGCCCGGAGCCCGAGGGTGTTCTCCAGGATCCACTGCTGTACCGGCAGCAGCTGCTCCCACCCGAACCGCTGCGCCGGGACCCACCGTCCGAGGTCCTCGCCCTGGACCACGACGTCGCCCGCAGCCTCCGGGAGCGCCCCGCCGGCCTGGACGTGGTTCTGGACCAGTCGGTAGCAGCGCTGCCACCCGGTGTCCCACTTGTCCCGGTCGCCGGCGGACAGGCAAGAGGGCGCGCGGCGCTGAGCGGACGACCCGGTTGCCGTGACGGGACCGATGCCTGGCAGGGGCCGCATGCCCGTATGAGTGAACCTCCTCCTCATCGCTGCGCAACGTAACGGGCAGTCAATACCGTGCTTAATAACCGTACGTAGTCCTTTGTGTATGAATGACATATTTGTGTCGCTGGACGATCTTGAGTCAGCGTTCAAGGACTGGAGTGAAAATCGTGGTCTCCCTGAGCGTCAACGTCGCCCGCTTCGCAGCGGTTGGTGCCGCCGCGGCATGGCGCGGCTGATCATGCCGCGCTCCATCGCGAGGCCGGCCGCGAGTTCATCTGGAACCACACGTCCCAGTCTCCAGGTGTCCACGATCAAGGGGAAGCTTCACGACGGCGTCACTCCCGCCTCGGACACCGCAGCCCGATCGCCTACGAAACGGCCACCGCAGCAACATCAACTACGCTGGCCAAAGCCGCATAACCCCAGGATTCGGGGTCAAGGCCCCACGGCAGGTCACCCGCACAGTCGCTCACCCGCAGCAAGGTAGAAAGGTAGATCCTCGTGACTACGTACAACAAGAACCTCAAGAGTGTCGTCGTGTGCGCGGTGGCCGTGGCAACCGCAGCGGTCGTGACCACCGGATGCGACGGGTCCGGGGGTGCTGGCGGGTCCGGGGGTGCTGGCTGGTCCGCCGCCAGCACCGAGCAGTCGTCGTACGAAGTGACCGAGGAGGTCACCGGTGTCGCCATCGACAATCGCGGCGGCGACATAGAGATCGTCACCGGCACCGGCACCTCGGTCAAGGTGACCGAGACGCTGGAGTACAGCAATGCCAAGCCGAAGACCGAGCACTCCGTCTCGGGCGGGAAGCTCGTCCTCAAGGCGAGCGCCTGCGGGGGCTCCGCCTCCAAGTGCTCCGTGTTCTACCGCGTCGAGGTCCCCGCCGGCGTACAGGTTGACGCCAGCACGGGTGGCGGCGACGTCACCGGCACCGGCCTCGGCGGCACCGTCCTGGCCAAGACCGGCGGCGGCGATGTCGACGTGTCGTTCGGCTCGGCTCCCCTCAGCGTCAGCGCCGAGAGCGGCGGCGGCAATGTGACCGTCAAGCTCCCCAAGGGCCCGTACGCCGTCGACGCCACCACGGCCGGCGGTAACCGCAAGGTCGACGTGACCGTCGACGACGCCTCCCCCAGCAAGGTCAGGGCCCGCAGCGAGGGCGGCGACGTCACGGTCACGGGGGCGTAGCAACCAGCCGTTCTCGCACGGTGGTTCATCGGGACTCCGGGAAGGCCCGAACCTTGAATCTCGGTACTCCCGGAAAGTGAGGCCCCGGACGGAATCCCGTCCGTTCCTCGCTGATCCGCAGCGTGCGGGTGTGGGCCTCCTCGAAGGCCTGTTTCCAACGCTGTTTGCTGGGCATCTGCCCTCCTCGGCCCACGAACAGGGCCATCGGCTCCAGCCCGTGGTCTTCCTCGATCATCGTGATCCTGCGAAGCGGGGCCGACATCTGTGCGATGCGGAAGCTCCTTCGGCGGCCTCGCCAGACGCCGCCCAGCCGCATCTGCCGCAGGTCGACGTTGTCGACGACGAACCAGTCCTCGCGTCGGCGGTGCAGGTTCCCGGCTGCCTTCCGCACCACCGTGGCCCGCTCGGTGCGGCGGTAGAGGTCGAGCTCACGCAGGGTCGCGTCCTGGATCGACACGGTCCGAGGCAGCCCGTACTTCGCGATCGCCTGCAGCTTCACCTCTGCAGGGGAGGCGTCCCGGCGGGGCGGTCCGACCTCGATGTCCAGCAAGCTGGTGAACTCCCGCAGCCGCATCCCGGTCGTCACCGCGAGCTCGCCCGCCGAGCTATTGCGCAGCGGAGCCGAACCGCGGAAGGACCGGTCCGTGCGGTCGTCGGGCAGCAGCCCGCGCAGGCCCACCTGCTTCAGGAACCGCCACTGGGCGAACGACAGGTGGCGAACGTCCAGCTCGGTCGTACTGCCCCAGGCCAGCACGTCACGGCCGTTGCGGCGGCGGTAATACGGGCGGCGGTCCAGCAACCCGTTGTAGACGGCCCAGTCGTAGAAGTTGTTGATCGCCGCCCGGCGCCGCTGCCAGGTCGCCGCCGAGATCGGCACCTCCTGGTGCAGGGTGCGGTCGTCGCGGTAGGCGATCAGATCGTCCTCGGTCGCTGACAGCAGGTCCGTCGGCGGCTCCAGCTGCCCCAGGAAGTCGACCAGGTCGAGGACGTCGTACGTGTAGTCCGCGAGCGTCTTGGCCACCAGCGACTTCGACAGATCGAAGAAGAACGAGCACAGCGGCTCCACCGGCCGCATGTCCGGCCCCAGGAAGAACGGGGTGCCCTCGCGTACGGCCCCCGGACGCTCGACGTACGTACGGACCTCCAGATCGACACCGCCCGGGGCCGCGTAGAAGCGCCGGACCTTGTCAACCGAGGCGAAGAAGTAGTCCATCCCAACCCACCTGCGAGACAACTAGGAGTGCTGGAACCTAACAGACCAAAGATCTCCAAACTGGCATCTGTTGAGACTAATGAGACATCTAAAGAACCTTGTCCTAACTGATCGTTTCATAATGAGATCGGTGTGTTGGCTTGGCAGTTGGGTGTTGTGTCGGCAGGATCTTCTGGGTGTCTGCTGATCTCGTGCCCGATGACCTGTGGGAACGCATAGCCCCGCTGCTGCCTCCTCGTCCGCCTCGGCGGCACCGGTATCCCGGGCGGCTGCCGGCCGATGACCGTGCTGCTCTGCGGGGCATCGTTTACGTGCTGCGCCAAAGTGTGAGCTGGCGCGACGTCCCCGCAGAGCTGGTCGGCTGCAGTGGGGTGACGGCCTGGCGGCGTCTGCGGGACTGGACCGAAGCCGGAGTCTGGCCCCGCCTGCACGAAGTCCTGCCGGCGGAACTACGTAAAGAGGGCTTGTCGGAGATGGACGACGCTGCGGTCGACGGCTCGCACGTCAGGGCCCTCAAAGGGGGCTCGCACCGGACCTTCGCCGGTCGATCGGGCACGCCCCGGCAGTAAACACCACATCATCGTCGACCGGCACGGAACCCCGCTCGCCGTCGCTCTGACCAGCGGGAACCGCCACGACGTCAC
>NZ_JBSFBQ010000063.1:0-38971 GCF_053593015.1 Streptomyces sp. NPDC002403
GCTGCGAGGAGCACGCCACGACAGAGCCGCGGGCCGTGACACACACTCTGTGTCACGGCCCGCGGCTCTGTCGTACTGCGGTGTTACGCGGTCGGTCAGGCAGACTTCCTGCTGTCCCGCGGGTGTACGGCGATGTTCATGGCTCCGGAGCGCAGAACCGCCAGCCTCTCGGCGAGCACTTCCTCCAGCTCCTCGCGTGTGCGCCGCTCCATGAGCATGTCCCAGTGCGTACGCGCAGGCTTGCCCTTCTTCTCCTCGGGGCCATCCCCGTCCACCAGGAGTGCCATGGCGCCGCACGCCTTGCACTCCCACTCCGGCGGAATTTCCGCCTCTACCGAGAACGGCATCTCAAATCGATGTCCGTTCTGGCATGCGTACTCCACCGCCTGGCGCGGGGCCAGATCGATGCCGCGGTCCGTCTCGTAGCTGGTAACCACGAGTCGCGTGCCGCGGAGAGCTCGCTCACTCATGAATCGTGCCTCCCGGGCTTGTCGCCCACAGGACAGGTGTCGCTGTCGTCGTCATCCGGTCAACGTCCGGTCGGCGGTAAAGATTCCCGTTGCCGGTCATGCGTCGCCCGTCGTGCCGCTGCTTTTTCAGGTTTCCCAGGGTTCCAAGTACCCAGCAATGCCCGGTTTGTCACATCTGACGGAAGTTGTCACCCAACGCTCTGGCTTCTTCCGCTCGCAGTAACGGTCCTCCGGGCAGGCCAAAGGCGTACACTACCGGCCTTTCACTTCAACGTCTAAATCCGTTCGGGTACGGGATTGCCCGCGGCCGCCACGGCCCGCCGGATCGGCACCCTCGCGAGCAGCACGGAACCGACCACGAAGAAGATCACCAACGAGATGATCGCATCCCGGTAGCTGCCGGTCAGCTGATACGCGAGTCCGAACACCAGTGGCCCCAGCCAGCTCAGCCCGCGGTCGCTCATCTCGTACGCGGAGAAGTACTCGGCCTCCTTGCCGCGCGGCACCAGATGGGAGAAGAGCGAGCGCGACAGCGCCTGGCTGCCGCCGAGCACCAGGCCGATCGCCGACGCCAGTACATAGAAGAAGACCGGCGCTCCGGCGGGCAGGAAATATCCGGCGACGAGAATCAGCGTCCAGACGACGAGCGACCCGAGGATCGTGCGCTTCGCACCGTACGACCGTGCCAGCCGGCCCATCCCCAGCGCTCCGGCCACCGCGAGCACCTGCACCAGCAGCACCGCCGTGATCAGGGTCGTCTGGTCGAGGCCCAGCTCCTCCGAGCCGTACACCGAGGCCTGGGAGATCACCGTCTGCACGCCGTCGTTGTAGACGAGGTACGCCAGCAGGAAGGAGAGCGTCAGCGGATGACGGCGCATGTCGCGCAGGGTGGCCATCAGCTGCCGCCAGCCCGAGCCGACCGCCCCCTCGCCGCCCGCCGTCACACGCCGGTCGCGCAGCCGGCGCAGCGGCACCAGAGTGAAGGCGCCCCACCACAGGCCGGCCGACGCGAGACAGATCCGTACCGCGTCGGACTGGGAGAGGCCGAAGGAGTCGTGGCCCGTGTACAGGACCAGGTTCAGGACCAGGACGAGCGCGCCCGAGGTGTAGCCGAAGGCCCAGCCGCGCGAGGAGACCGCGTCCCGCTCCTCCGGCTCGGCGATCTGCGGCAGGTACGCGTTGTAGAGCACCATCGAGACCGAGATCGCGGCGTTCGCCACGATCAGCAGGAAGGCGCCCAGCAGATAGCGGTGGCCGTCCAGGAAGAACATGCCGGTGGTCGCGGCGGCACCCGCGTAGGCGGCAGCCGCGAGCAGCGGCTTCTTGCGCCCCGTACGGTCCGCGGCGGCACCCACGATCGGCATCACGATCACCGCGACCACCACGGACACGGAGACCGCGTAGGCGAACAGCGACCCGGCGCGGACCGGAATGCCGAGCGGGTGCACGAAGCCGTCGGCGTCGGCGGCCGCCTTGGCTATGGAGGTGAGATAGGGGCCGATGAAGACCGTCAGGACGCTCGTCGAGTAGACGGAGCAGGCGAAGTCGTAGAAATACCAGCCGCGTTGTTCACTTCTGCGGCTCGCGGCAGCGGCGGAATCCGCAGTAGGTTCCGTCGGCTCAGCGGTTTCCGCGGTCTCGGCGCTCAACCCGCACCCCCCTCGTCTCTCCCCGTGAAGACCTGGCACGGCCGGCGTCAGGCCCAGGCCCCCCGCTCGCTCAGCACCGTGCGCAGCGTCTCGATGTGATCGGTCATGATGCCATCCACGCCGAGATCGAGGAGCGCTGCCATCCGCTCGGGCTCGTTCACGGTCCAGACATGTACCTGGAGCCCCCGCGCGTGCGCTTCGCGCACGAAGCGCCGGTCGACCACCCGGACGCCGTTCTGGCTCTCCGGCACCTGCGCGCACACCGCGCCCGCCCGCAGCGCGGCCGGGATCCCGTACGAGCGCAGCCGCAGTGCGAGAACGCCCCGGACGCCGTAGGAAGTGGCGAGCCGGGGGCCCGCCAGCCGGTGCGCCCTGGCGACCCGGGCCTCCGAGAACGAGCCGACGCACACCCGGTCCCAGGCGTCCGTGCGGCGGATCAGCTCGACCAGCGGGACCAGCGCGGACGCGGCCTTGATGTCGACGTTCCAGCGGGCCCCGGGGAAGGTCTCCAGCAGCTCCTCGAACAGCGGCAGCGGCTCCCGGCCCGCCACCCTGGCCCGCCGCACCTCGCTCCAGGGCAGCTCGGCTATCCGGCCGCGGGCGTCCGTCACCCGGTCCAGGGTGGCGTCGTGGAAGGCGACCAGGCGGCCGTCCGAGGTGGTGTGCACATCGGTCTCGAAGTAGCGGTACCCGGCGTCGGCGGCCCGGCGGAACGCGGCCGTGGTGTTCTCGATCCCGTCCGCCGCACCGCCTCGGTGGGCGAACGGGATGGTCGCGGGATGGTCCAGATAGGGGTGGCGTACGGAGGTCACTGCGGAAGTATGGCCTGCCCCGGTGTCGGTGCGGTGACGGTGGTGTTCTCATTGTCCGGCGCGGGTACGACGGCCGCCTCGTCGGCGGCGTCGACGGCGGTCTCCCCGGCCGGATCGCCGCCGACCGCGAAGACGCGCAGGAAGAACTGGGCGAGCGGGCCGATGGCCAGGGCGTAGACGACCGTGCCCGCCCCGAGGGTGCCGCCGAGCAGGAAGCCGGTCGCCACGACGGCCACCTCGATCAGCGTCCGCATCAGCCGGATGGAGCGGCCGGTGCGCAGATGCAGCCCGGTCATCAGCCCGTCGCGGGGCCCAGGGCCGAACCGCGCCGCGATGTACAGCCCCGTGGCGACGCCGTTGACCACGACCCCCGCGGCCATCACGGCGGTCTGCGCGGCGAGGCCGCGCACGTCGGGCACGAGCGCGAGCGTGCCGTCCATGGCGATGCCGACGGCGAAGACATTGGAGACGGTGCCCAGGCCCGGACGCTGCCTGAGCGGTATCCACAGCAGCAGGACGGCGGCGCCGACGATGATCGAGACGACCCCTATGGACAGTCCGGAGCGCTCGGCGAGCCCCTGATGCAGTACGCCCCAGGGTTCGAGACCCAGACCGGCGCGGACCAGGAGCGCCGAGCTGGCTCCGTACAGCGCGAGACCGGCGTACAGCTGGATCAGCCGACGGGTGAGGTGGGCCCCGCGAGGGGCGGCGGCGATGGACAAGAGTTGCCCCCTGGTGTGGTGATGGTGGACTGCCGCATGTCACTCTGTGGCAGGGGATTGGCTGCCAACTATGGCCAATCCGAGGAAGGTGGACTGATTTCCATGGCTCAGTGGACTTCGGCGGTGGGTGCGGCGCAGCTCGCCCGACAGCTCCAGGCGCAACAGCCCCGGCCCGCCGGACCGGGGGCCCGCAGGCCCCCCGCCTATCGTGCGCTGGCCGACGGGATCCGTCTGCTCGTCCTCGAAGGCCGGGTGCCGGTCGCCGCCAGGCTCCCCGCCGAACGCGAGCTGGCCCTCGCCCTCTCCGTCAGCCGCACCACCGTCGCCGCCGCGTACGAGGCGCTGCGGACCGAGGGATTCCTGGAGTCCCGCCGGGGAGCCGGCAGCTGGACCGCCGTGCCCGCCGGGAACCCGCTGCCCGCACGCGGCCTGGAGCCGCTGCCCCCCGAGTCCCTCGGCTCGATGATCGACCTGGGCTGCGCCTCGCTGCCCGCCCCCGAGCCGTGGCTGACCCGGGCGGTCCAGGGCGCCATCGAGGAGCTCGCACCGTACGCCCACACCCACGGCGACTACCCGGCCGGGCTGCCCGCGCTGCGGCAGATGATCGCCGACCGCTACACCGGGCGCGGCATCCCGACCATGCCCGAGCAGATCATGGTCACCACCGGTGCGATGGGCGCGATCGACGCGATCTGCCACCTCTTCGCGGGCCGCGGCGAGCGGATCGCGGTGGAGTCCCCGAGCTACGCCAACATCCTGCAGCTGATGCGGGAGGCGGGGGCCCGGCTGGTGCCGGTGGCGATGGAGGAGGGGCTCGGCGGCTGGGACATGAACCGGTGGCGGCAGGTGCTGCGGGACGCGGCGCCGAGGCTGGCCTATGTCGTCGCCGACTTCCACAATCCCACCGGAGCGCTGGCCGACGAGGACCGGCGGCGTGCGCTGGTGGACGCGGCCCGTTCCGCCGGTACGGTCCTGGTCGTCGACGAGACCATGAACGAGCTCTGCCTCGACCCCGATGTGCGGATGCCCCGCCGGGTCTGCGCCTTCGATCCGGCGGGCTCCACCGTGATCACGGTCGGATCGGCGAGCAAGGCATTCTGGGCGGGCATGCGGATCGGCTGGGTGCGCGCCGCCCCGGACGTGATCCGCAGTCTGGTCGCCGCCCGTGCCTACGCCGACATGGGCACACCCGTCCTCGAACAGCTCGCCGTGAACTGGCTGATGCGCACCGGCGGCTGGGAGGAGGCCGTCCAGGTCCGGCGCGAGCAGGCGCGGGAGAACCGGGACGCGCTCGTCGCCGCGGTCCGCCGGGAGCTGCCCGACTGGGAGTTCTCCGTTCCGCTCGGCGGCCTGACGCTCTGGGTGCGGACCGGCGGCCTCTCCGGCTCCCGGCTGGCGGTGGCCGGCGAGCGGGTCGGGGTACGCGTCCCGTCCGGTCCCCGGTTCGGGGTCGACGGTGCCTTCGAGGGATACGTACGGCTGCCGTTCACGGTCTCGGGGCCGGTCGCGGACGAGGCGGCGGCGCGGCTCGCTGCGGCGGCGCAGCTGGTCGGCTCGGGGGCGGGCGCGGGGGCCGAGGCGCCGCGGACGTTCGTCGCCTGACCCGCAAACGGGTGCGGGGGAGGGAGCGCCGGTGTCTCACCCCGCGGGCGCGTGCGTTCAGTCGGTGACCGCCATGCCGTCGACCGCCACGGTCACGGCGCGCGGCAGCACCGGCTCCGGGACGCCCGGGGCGGCCGGCACGGCCGCCTCGACGACCGGCTCCTGCCGCTCGGGGAGCAGCCCGAGGACCGCCTGCCGCTCCGCCTCCCCGGTTGCCTCGTCGAACGGATCGGGCGTGGCCGGGACCTGCAGCCGGAGCACCGGACCGGTGCCGAGCCGGGCGTATCCGCGGCCGGGCGGGACGTCGGCGGCCGGGGTGGTGTGCGGCTCGGTGCCGAGCACCGACTCCACCTGCTCGCGGGAGCAGTGGCCGAGCACGGCCCGGGCCCGGCAGTGCGTCCGTACGGTCTCGCCGAGGGTGTCCAGGCCGTCGAGCTGATCGGCCAGCACCACGGTCACGTTGGCCGCCCTGCCGTGCCGAAGCGGCACCTGGAGCAGCTCCTGCGGATCGGGCCTGCCGTCGGCGGCGGCCGGATGGCCGAGGACACCGGGCCGGTCCAGCAGGATCCAGAGCGGGCGCCTGATGTCGTCGGGCAGGGGGTGGCCGGCCTGCCGCGCGCGGTTCGCGGCGATCAGCCGCCGTTCCGTCTCGTGGGCGGCCCACTCCAGGGTCGCCAGTGCGCCGGCCGGCCCGCACTCCACGGCCAGCACGCCGTCCCGCCCGGTCAGGCAGGCGTACTCGCCGGTTCCGCCGCCTTCGACGATCAGGATGTCGCCGTGCTGGAGCGCCTGCAGGGCGATGGAACGCATCAGGGTGGTGGTGCCGCTGCCGGGCTGCCCGATCACCAGCAGGTGCGGCTCGGTGGAGCGGGCGCCGGTGCGCCAGACGACCGGAGGGGCGTCGCGGGTGGTGTCTCCGTCGTGCACCGGAACGGTGCGCTGCACCGCGTCGCCGTCGGTGAAGCCCAGTACGGTCTCGCCGGGGGCGGTGACGAAGCGCTGGGCGCCGATCGAGGTGGGCAGGGCGCCGAGGACGCTCATGACGAGCTTGTTGCCCTCCTCGTCCCAGGCGAAGTGGTATTCCCGGCCGCGGCCGGACTTGGCGTGCAGCAGCCGCTCGATCCGGGCACGGGAGGTGGCCTCGCTGTCGGTGAAGTAGGCGGGGTACGTCACCTGGAGACGGGTCAGCCGCCCGTCGCCGTCGAACTCGTAGCCGCTGAATGCCTTCTCCCAGTCGCCGCCGTGGGAGAACAGCGGTCCGGGGTCCTCGGCCACCGAGAAGTACGGCACGAGCGCCTCGTACAGCGAGCTCAGCCGCGCGGTCCCCGCCTCGTCGGGGCCGGTCTTCACGGGGGTCCGCTCCCGCCCCGCCCAGGCGGCCGCGCCCATCACCGTGACGAGGGCGATCAGGCCCCCGTACGGCATGAGCGCGAACGCGAGTACGCAGGCCGCGACGACGAACAGCGTGGGGCCACGTCTGTCCTTGGGCGTCGCGGCCCACTTCTGCCGTCCGGCTCCGGCCAGCAGCCGCAGGCCACGAGTGATCGTGATCAGCGGATGGAGGACGTCCGTGGCGTTGTCGGCGGCCGTGCGCGCGAACTCGCGACTGCGAGTGATCGAGGCGCTGCCGCTGCTCAGAATGCGGGGGAGTGGTCGCCGGGCCACGTCGGTCTCCTGAAGGGGTGGGAGCGGTCGCGGGGGGTCAGAACTTGATCCCGCCCAGGAGGCCGGCGAGACTCGCGCCGCCCGCGGTGATGCTCGGTGCGATGGCTGTGCCTGCCAGATAGAAGCCGAACAGGGCAGTGACGAGGGCGTGCGAGGCCTTGAGGCCGTCCTTCCTGAAGAACAGGAAGACGATGATGCCGAGGATGACGACGCCTGACATGGACAGGATCATGAGAGGTTCTCCTGGTTGGGGGGACAGTCACCATGAGTCCTTCCAGGTTCACCGGAAGTATCTATACGATAAAAGCTGCAATTGGGTGAAAAGTCGTTATTTTCACTTGAATGGCGGTCCGAACGATCCCGATGAGGCGGAACATCCGGTGTCGCGTACTGTTCCGCGGCACCATTCGTGATCCTTTGCCACGGGTGGGCCGGGTCAAGTGCCCGGCCGGGCAGTACCCTGTCGGTTCACTCGTACGGCCCCCACGGCGTACGTCCCGGCAGGTCGACAGTGGTGAAACCGGTTGATGGAAGGCGGTCCGTCCGATGAGCGAAACACCCGATCCCGAGGTGGTCGAGCTGGCGACGAAGGTCTTCGACCTCGCCCGCCGCGGTGAGACCGACGCGCTCGCCGCGTACGTCGACGCCGGTGTCCCCGCCAACCTCACCAACGACCGGGGCGATTCGCTGCTGATGCTCGCCGCCTACCACGGCCACGCCGCCGCAGTCACGGCCCTCGTCGGCCGCGGCGCCGACCCGGACCGGGCCAACGACCGCGGGCAGACGCCGCTCGCCGGCGCCGTTTTCAAGGGCGAGGACGCGGTGATCGAGGCGCTGCTCTCCGCGGGGGCCGATCCGGCCGCCGGAACACCCTCCGCCCTCGACACGGCTCGCATGTTCGGTAAGGCCGACCTGCTGGAACTCTTCGGCTCCCGCTGACCGGGTACGCCGTAAATGTGGTCGCGGTGGCGAAATGGCTGGGTCATCATGACGTCGCGGGCCCGGCTCCGGGCCACCGACGAGAGGCAGAGGAAGATGGTCTACACCAAGCAGAAGACGGCGGTCGGCCGATCATGTTGCTGCGCGGCGTAGTGCCCACCCGGCACTTGGAACTGCACAGTCCCGGTTGCGTCGACAGCTTGATGTGAGGCTTTTTCCATGTTTGATCCGTTCATAGCGCCGAGCGGCACCCTGCTCGGCCTGCTGCAGAGGGGCCGCGGCGACGGCACGCTCCACGCGCTCGCCGCACCACGCCCCGAGGCCCTGGCGGCTCTCAACCACTGCGTCCTGAGCGATCCGCGTCACGACTGGCAGGTGGAGAACCGCTCCCTCTACTACGCGCGTCTGTATCTCGATCTCGACGGCGGCATCGAAGAGATCGAGCGTCACCTGTGCGATCCCGACGACCACCTCGACACCGACGACTCGCGCACCGGGCTGGCCCTCGCCGTGCTCGGCCACCTCGCCTCGTACGGACGCGGCGACGCCCTGGCCCTGCTGCGGCGGTACGCCGCGACCGGCGCCAACTGGGCCTGGGCCCTGGACGAGCTCGCCCTGCGCGACGACGACGCGGGGCTCCGTGCCCTCGCCGTACCCGTGCTCGGCCGGTTCCCGGCCACCGAGGAGGGCGCCGCCGAGCTGGCCGCCGCCGTGCGGGACGCCTATGAACCCCGCCCCTGGCGGCTCTGGGCGGACGACCCGCGCGACACGGTCGGCGCCAGGGTCCGAGCCGCCTCGGAGCAGGGTTCGTTCGACCGCTGGCAGCGCCAGCTGCGGCCAGGCGGCCCCCGTCCCGGATGGAGCGTCCAGGCGGTCTTCGACTGGGCCCAGCAGGGCCTCGAACGCGGCAGCACCCTCCATGTGCCGGCCGCCCGCTGCCTCACCGCCGTCGCGGGCCCCGAGGACCGGCCCGCGATCGTCGAGGCCGCCCGCAGCGGCCCGGAGGGCGCACGCTGTGCCGCGCTGCACTACCTGGCCGAGGCCAGGGACCCGGCCGTGCTCGACCTGATCGAGGCCGCGGCGGTCAGCGTCTCGCGCACCGTCGCCGACGCGTCCGTCGCCGCCTTCGAGCGGATGTGCGGAGACGCGGCGGTGGACCGCGCCCGGCGCTGGGCCCGGCGGCCCGACGCGCTCGGCGCCTCCGCGGCCGGTGTGCTCGCCTGCCGGGGCGGCGCCCAGGACGCCCCGCTGGTCCTCGGCGCACTCCGCGAGGCCGTACGGGGCGACGGACCGGACGCACCACGCCTGTGGACGCTCGTCGACGGCGCGGGCCGGCTCGGCATCGCCTGCGCCGCCCCCGTGCTGCGGCACGTCTACCGGGAGACCTCCTCCTCGCATCTGCGCGGCCGGGCGGCCCGCGCACTGGCCGCCACCGATCCCTCCTTCGCCACCGGATTCGCCGTCGAATGCCTGTGGGACTGCGAGGAGACCACCCGCGAGGTCGCCGCACTCCACGCGGAGACCGGCGACATCAGGGTCGCCGAGCGACTCCGCCGCCTCGCCGCAGACCCGGCCGAGGAGGCCGAGGTGCAGACGGCGGTACGCAGCCGGATCGGGCCCGACACCCCCGCGGCCTGACCGAGTACCAACAGCGACGCGCGTCGGGGGGCGCGCGGCGCGAACGGGCAGGCCCCGAAGCACCCCGGCCCGAACGCTCACGGGACGTTCCCCGGGCGGAAAGATCCAAGTCGGCCCGGTCACGCCCGGCGCGGCGACAACACACACATGCGTGTCGTCATCGTCACCGAGTCCTTCCCGCCCGATGTCAACGGCGTGGCCCACTGCACCCTCCAGACGGCCCGGCATCTCGCCCGCCGCGGCCACGAACCGCTCGTCATCGCCCCGGCCACCGCCGGCGCGACGACCACGTCCCGTCCGGACCGCTCCGGTCCCTCCGGCACGTCCGAGGCCGACGCCCCCTGCCCCGTGGTACGTGTCCCCTCCCTCCCCCTGCCCGGCTATCCCCAGGTACGGGTCGCGCTGCCCGGCCGCCGGCTGACCGCCGCACTCACCGCCCACCGCGCCGACCTCGTCCATCTGGCCGGCCCGTTCGTGCTCGGCGCACGGGGGATGACGGCCGCCGCCCGGCTCGGCCTGCCGGCCGTGGCCGTCTACCAGACCGACCTGGCCGGCTACGCCCGCACGTACCTCGGCACCGGCGGGAACACCGCCTGGCGCCGGATGCGCGCCGTGCACGCCGCCGCCGACCGCACCCTCGCCCCGTCCACCGCCGCCCTGCGCGACCTCACCGACCACGGCGTGCCCCGGGTCCGGCTGTGGCCGAGGGGCGTCGACACCACACGGTTCCGTCCCGGACTGCGGGATCAGGCACTGCGCCGCCGGCTCGCCCCAGGAGGGGAGCGCATCGTCGGGTACGTCGGACGGCTCGCCCCGGAGAAGCACGTCGAACTCCTCGCCGGGGCCTGCGCGATCCCCGGGGTACGGGTCGTGGTCGTCGGGGACGGACCCAGCGGACCGTCGCTGCGCACAGCCCTGCCCGGCGCCCTCTTCCTCGGCCGCAGGACCGGGGACGAGCTCGCCCGGGTCTTCGCCTCGCTGGACATGTTCGTGCACACCGGACCGTACGAGACGTTCTGCCAGACGGTGCAGGAGGCCATGGCCTGCGCGCTCCCCGTGATCGCGCCGGCGGCCGGCGGACCGCTCGACCTCGTCGGCCACGGACGCACCGGGCTGCTCGTCCCCCCGCTCGACGCCCGCGCGGTGGCGGCGGCGACCGGCGCACTCGCCGTCGACCCCGCGCTCGCCGCCGCCTACGGCGCCGCCGGCCGGGCCGCGGTCGAGGGACGGACCTGGCAGGCCGTGGGGGACCAGCTCCTGGACCACTACGACGAGGTGCTGCGCGAGCGGACGGCGGTGGCGGCATGAGCGGCCGGGGAGAGCGCCTGGTCATCGTCCGGCTGGCGAACTTCGTCACCCCGTCCTCCGGCGGGCTGCGCACCGCCCTGGACCAACTCGGCCGCGGCTACCTCGCCGCCGGCCACGCACCGGTGCTCGTCGTACCCGGCGCCGGACCGGGCGACGAGCGCACGGAGCAGGGCCGGGTGATCACGCTCCCGGGGCCGGTCCTGCCGGGCAGCGGCGGCTACCGCGTACTGACGGGCCGGAGCGGGCTCCGCCGCCTCCTGGAGACGCTGCGGCCCGACCGCCTGGAGGTCTCCGACCGGACCACCCTGCGCTGGACGGGCGAATGGGCCCGCCGCGCCAGGGTGCCCGCCGTGATGGTCTCGCACGAGACCGCCGACGGGGTGCTGCGGACCTGGGGCCTCCCGGCGGGCGCGGCACGGCGCGCGGCCGACCGCCTCAACGCGCGCAGCGCTCATGCCTACACCCGGATCGTGTGCACCACGCGATGGGCGCAGCGGGAGTTCCTGCGCATCGGCGCCCGCAACGTGGTGCGCGCCCCGCTCGGCGTGGACCTGCGGCGCTGCCGCCCCCGACGGCGCAGTACGGCGCTGCGCGCCGGGCATCTGCACGGTCAGGACGTGCTGATCCTGCTGTGCTCGCGGCTCTCGGTCGAAAAACGTCCCGGCCGGGCCCTGGAGACCGTTGCCGAGCTGCGGCGTCAAGGGGTGCGGGCGGCGCTGCTCGTCGCGGGCGACGGCCCGCTGCGTGCGGGGCTGGAGACCCGGGCCCGCGCACAGCGGCTGCCGGTCGAATTCCTGGGCCATGTGCGGGACCGGGAGACGCTGGCGGATCTGCAGGCGGCGGCCGACATCTGCCTGGCGCCCGGACCGGCGGAGACGTTCGGCCTGTCCGCGCTGGAGGCACTGGCCTGCGGCACCCCGGTGGTGGCGAGCGCGGGCTCCGCGCTGCCGGAGGTGATCGGCGGTGCCGGAGCCGCGGCCCAGGACACCGGCGAGGCCTTCGCCGCCGCCGTACGCGACCTGCTCGGGCGCCCGTCGGACGGGCGCCGCGCCGCCGCCAGGCAACGCGCGGAACTCTTCGGCTGGGACCGCTCGGTGGCCGCGTTCCTGGCCGCCCACGAGGTACCGGACCGGGGCGGGATTCCGGGGGCGCGGGCATGAAGGGCGCGACGGTGGCGCGCGGCGCTCCGGGGGTGCCGGGGCCGTTCCCGTGCCCCGGCTCCCGCGCCCGGCCGGAGCGGAGCCGCGGCACCGGGCCTGCGGCACGATCGCGCACCTCGACCGGCGCACAGCGGGCCGTGCCGTCGTCCGTGCCGCGGGTCAGTATGGAGGGATGACCGGACGCTGGGAGTTCTGGATCGACCGAGGCGGAACGTTCACCGATGTCGTGGGCCGGGATCCCGGCGGGCACCTGGTCACCCGCAAGCTGCTCTCCCACGACCCGGACCGCTACCGCGACGCCGCCGTGGCCGGAATCCGGGCGCTGCTCGGCCTCGGCCCCGGCGACCCGGTCCCCGCCGACCGCGTCGCCGCGGTGCGGATCGGCACCACGGTCGCCACCAACGCCCTGCTGGAGCGGCACGGCGAGCCGACCGTCCTGGTCATCACGGAAGGCTTCCGGGACGCCCTGCGCATCGCGTACCAGAACCGGCCGCGCCTCTTCGACCGCCGCATCCTGCTGCCCGAAGCCGTGTACGAGCGGGTGATCGAGGTCCACGAACGGATCGACGCCCACGGCCGGGTCGTCACCCCACTGGACCGGGAAGCGGTCACCGAACGGCTGAGGGCCGCCCACGCCGACGGACTGCGCAGCGCCGCCGTCGTCCTGATGCACGGCTACCGCCACCCCGGACACGAGAGCGCCGTGGCCGAAGCGGCCCGCGAGGCGGGCTTCACCCAGGTCAGCTGCTCGCACGAGGTGAGCCCGCTGATCAAGCTCGTACCGCGCGGCGACACCACCGTCGTCGACGCCTACCTCTCACCGATCCTGCGCCGGTACGTCGACGAGGTCGCCGGTGAACTCGACGGCATCCGGCTGATGTTCATGCAGTCCAACGGCGGGCTGCGCGAGGCCTCCCACTTCCGGGGCAAGGACGCGGTGCTCTCCGGCCCGGCCGGCGGCGTGGTCGGCATGGCCCGCACCTCCGAACAGGCCGGATTCCGCCGGGTCATCGGCTTCGACATGGGCGGAACGTCCACCGATGTGTCCCACTACGCGGGCGAGTTCGAGCGCGAGCTCGGCACCCAGGTCGCCGGGGTGCGGATGCGCGCCCCGATGATGAGCATCCACACCGTCGCGGCCGGCGGCGGCTCCGTCCTGCACTTCGACGGCCGGCGCTACCGGGTCGGCCCCGACTCGGCGGGCGCGATCCCCGGCCCGGCCTGCTACCGCCGCGGCGGCCCGCTGACCGTCACCGACGCCAATGTGATGCTCGGCCGGATCCAGCCCGCACACTTCCCCGCCGTCTTCGGACCGGACGGCGACCTCCCGCTCGACGCCGACCTGGTCCGCGAACGCTTCGACGCGCTCGCCGAGGAGGTGACGCGCGCCACCGGAACCCGGTGCACGGCCGCCCGGACCGCCGCCGGCTTCCTGGAGATCGCCGTGCTCAACATGGCGAACGCGGTCAAGAAGATCTCCGTGCAGCGCGGGCACGACATCACCCGCTACGCCCTGACCGGCTTCGGCGGCGCCGGTGGCCAGCACGTCTGCGCCGTCGCCGACTCCCTGGGCATCGACACCGTCCTCGTACCGCCGCTGGCGGGTGTGCTGTCCGCGTACGGCATCGGCCTCGCCGACACCACCGCGATGCGCGAGCAGTCGGTGGAGGCGGAACTGAATGGGGCGACCCGGACCGAAGTGGGCGCACTCTGCGAGGAACTGGCCGCCCGGACCCGCGCCGAACTGCGCGCCGACGCCGTCCCGGACAGCGCGATCAGCACCCGTGCCCGTGTGCTGCTGCGCTACGCCGGTACGGATTCGAGCCTGCCCGTCGACCTGGACACCGCGCCCGCCATGGCCGAGGCGTTCACCGCCGGGCACCGGGCCCGCTACGCGTTCACCATGGACAAGCCCCTGGTCGTCGAGGCGGTCTCGGTCGAGGCGACCGGAACGGCCGGCCGGCACGAGCCGCTCCCGGCCGGGCCCACGCCCCGCGCGGGCACCGAGCCCCGACCGCGCGACACCGTGCGGATGTTCGCCGACGGGCGGTGGCAGGACACCCCGCTCCACCGCCGCGAGGAACTGCGTCCCGGGGACACCGTGACCGGGCCCGCGGTGATCGCCGAGGCGGACGCCACCACCGTCGTCGACCCCGGCTGGCGGGCCGCTCTCGCCGACACCGGCCATCTGCTGCTCACCCGGGTCCGCCCGCGCCCGGTCCGCACGGCCGTCGGCACCGGGGTCGACCCCGTCATGCTGGAAGTCTTCAACAACCTCTTCATGTCGATCGCCGAGCAGATGGGGGTGCGCCTGGAGAACACGGCACACTCCGTCAACATCAAGGAGCGGCTCGACTTCTCCTGCGCGCTCTTCGACGCGGACGGCAACCTGATCGCCAACGCCCCGCACATCCCCGTCCACCTCGGCTCGATGGGCGAGTCCATCAAGGAGGTCCTGCGGCGCAACGGCGCCACGATGCGTCCCGGCGACGCCTACGCCATCAACGATCCGTACCACGGGGGAACCCACCTGCCCGACGTGACCGTGGTGACCCCGGTGTTCGACGGTGGCGACGGCGAGCGGCCGGGACTTCGCTTCCTCGTGGCCTCACGAGGGCATCACGCCGAGATCGGCGGCATCACCCCCGGCTCCATGCCCGCCTTCAGCCGCACCATCGACGAGGAGGGCGTGCTGTTCGACAACTGGCTGCTGGTACGCGACGGCAGGTTCCGCGAGGACGAGACGCGCGAACTGCTCACCACCGCGGCGTACCCCTCCCGCGACCCGGATGCCAACCTCGCCGACCTGCGCGCCCAGATCGCCGCCAACGAGAAGGGCATCGCCGAACTCCGCCGCATGGTCGAGCAGTTCGGGCCCGATGTCGTCGCCGCGTACATGGGGCATGTGCAGGACAACGCCGAGGAGTCCGTCCGCCGGATCATCGCCGCACTGCACGACGGCACCTGCCGCTACGAGACCGACAACGGCGCGTTCATCGAGGTCGCCCTCACCGTGGACCGGGACGCCCGCTCCGCGGTCGTCGACTTCACCGGCACCTCGCCGCAGCAGCCGGGCAATTTCAACGCGCCGAGATCCGTGGTCATGGCGGCCGTGCTGTACGTCTTCCGGACCCTGGTCGCCGAGGACATCCCCCTCAACAGCGGCTGCCTCGAACCCCTGGAGGTCCGGATTCCGGAGGGCTCCATGCTGGCGCCCGTCCACCCGGCCGCCACCGTCGCGGGAAACGTGGAGACGTCCCAGGCCGTCACCGGCGCCCTGTACGCGGCACTCGGCATCCAGGCCGAGGGCTCGGGCACCATGAACAACCTCACCTTCGGCAACGAACGCGTCCAGTACTACGAGACGGTGGCGAGCGGCTCGGGCGCGGGCGACGGCTTCGACGGCGCCGACGCCGTACAGACCCATATGACCAACTCCCGCCTCACCGATCCCGAGATCCTCGAATGGCGCTACCCCGTCCTGCTGGAGAGCTTCCGGGTGCGCGAGGACAGCGGCGGCGGCGGCCGCTGGCACGGCGGCCGCGGCGTGGAGCGGCGGATCCGCTTCCTGGAACCCGTCACCGTGGCGCTGCTCTCCGGCCACCGCCGGATCCGGCCGTACGGCATGGCGGGCGGCGGCCCCGGCGCAGCGGGCGACCAGCACATCGAGCACCCGGACGGCCGGGCCACACCGCTGCGCGGCTGCGACACGGCCGAGCTGGAGCCGGGGGACGTACTGGTGCTGCGCACACCGGGCGGCGGGGGCTACGGCACCCCGGAACCGGGCCGCGACGACGGTGCGCGGAGCGGCGGCGAACGGCCGTGACACCACGGCCGGCCGGCCCCGGAGCAGGGGTCGCTTCTGCGCCGTTTCGACCGTTGTCAGGGTGAGGACCTAATCTGTGCACCGTGACTTCGCCTGCCTACACGGACAACGCTGCGCCCCAGCTCAGCGCGGGGCCGCGGCCCGCCCCGGGCCCGGCCGCCGACGAGGGGCTCTCGCGGCGGCTGCGCGCGCTCGCCTGCACGGCGCCGTTGCACGACCTCGATGTCCGCAAGGCGAATCTGGCCGGTGAGTACACGGTCTACGCGATGGCCGAGGTCGCCCTCGCCGCGATCGACCTCGTCACCCTCAACATGGACTTCGACACGGGTGCCGACCACGACCAGATAGTGACCAGGCTGCTTCCCCGCGTCGCCGCCCAGGCCCCGGGCCGCCCCGTGGCCGAGCACGAGCGGGTCGCGCGCTGGGTGCTGGAGAACCTGATCAACGTCGGCAGCGTGGACCGCGGATTCCGCGCGGTGTACGGCACTTTCGGTCCGGACGGGGTCTACGTCCGCCGGGACTACGACTTCAAACTGATCGAAGAGGTCCCGGGATACGGCGGCACCGTCTACCTCCGCGCCACCGACGAAGCGGTCAACGTCCTGGTGGGCGCCCTCGATACGGACGTCACCAGCGCCCAGATCGCCGCCGAGGTGAAGCTGGAGGTCCTCATCAGCCGGGGCCGCCTCGCGGACGCCCAGCTCGCCGCCGAACAGGCCCGCTACCGCACCGTGCAGTACGCGGAGACCCTCCGCAAGACGCTGGAGGCCACCCGGCGCAACGTCCGCGCGGTCGACTGGCTCAACGCGGTCCCCGACATGATCGCCGAAGCGCTGGACCACGTCGCCGACCGCTACCGCCACGAGAACGCGATCCTCACCAACATCCGCAAGGCGCGCGACGAGGCGGAGGAGCCCGAGCACAAGCGCCGCGCCGCCGAGCTCGTCGACATCGTCAAGGACTGCATCCGCCGCCACACCCAGCTGCAGTCCCGGCTGCTGGAGGCCGGACCGCTGTTCCGCGCCGAACAGGACCGGCAGGCCTTCGCCACCCCCACGGCCCGAGCCGGCCTCGATCTGTACGGCCAGCTGGTCGCCCCGCTGCTGCCGCTCCCCGTCGAACAGGCGATCCTCGTCACCGACGCCTTCTTCGCCCACGGCACCGGGCTGCGCACCCCCACCTCGGTACGGGTCGCGGACCTCGTCGGCATGCTGCTCACCCCGCCCCCGGAGCGGGAACACCTGGGTGCCGAGATGCCCGAGCCCGACCTGATCGCCACCCCCGACGACAGCAGGTTCAGCGAGGAGCAGCTCGCGAGCGCCATGGAGCTCCTGGACCTGGAACACGACGCCCCCCGGCGCCTGTCCGGACTCCTCGCCGAGGCCCGGCGCCGCGATCCCGAACTGCCCTACCTGGTCGCCCTGCTCGCGGTGCACGCCGCGAGCCCGCCGGTCGGCACCGCCTACCGGCAGGGCGAACAGCGCCTGCTGTTCTCCGTCGACGACGGCACGCAGCTCGACGACATCGAGTTCGGCGGCGCGGACCTGATCGTGGGCACGGCCCTGCTGGACGCGGCCGGAATGGCCGCCGACCGCACGGAGGCGTCATGACCGGCGCGGTGCGCGCGGCACCTCGCACACCGACCCGGCGGGCCCCCGCCGGTACCCACGCCACCGACCGGACCGCGCCGCCCCGGACGGAGACCGCGAGAGCCGGCGCCGTCCATCCCGTACCGAAGAGTTTCCGCAGCAAGGAGCGACAGTCGTGAGCGACCACCGCGCACAGCACGCCGACGCGTGGGGCGAGCCGACCGCCGGGTACGCGACCGAGGGCGCCGGGCCCGCCGAGCCGACGGGCCCCGCGGCCACCGCCTCCGTCACCCCGGCCGACGCGGCCGACGCCGCCCGGCTCGTCGCCTTCGGCCTCCAGCCCAAGCTGCTGCCCGCACGCGACGCCGAATACGCCGAACTGCTCCGCCGCTACCGGGAGGAGCCCGCCTTCGCCCGGCTCGCCGACGCCGTGGCGACCGGACTGGGCCTGATCGTCCTGGAGGTGTCCACCCGCGCGGGCATGGCCGTGACCGCCGGCGAGGACTCCGTCTTCGCCGTCCGCATGGGCGACTACGCCCGCCGCGCCTCGTCCGACTCCGCCGACCGCTTCCTGCACGGGCTCGCACACCTGGCCGTCGCCGCGATGGCCTTCCCCCGACCCGAGGACCTCGCCGACGACGCGTACATCGGCCGGATCACGGTCAACGGCGTCGACTCGTTCGTCCGCCAGGCCTGCCACCGCCTGGAGGAGCGCGCCGAGGAGCACGGCGACAACACCGACCCGGCCACCGACGCCCCCGGACTCGAAGCGGCCTGGCGGATCTACGCCCGGCGCAGCTCCACCGGCGCCACCAAGGACGCCCGGCGACTGGCCGGCTCCACCACCGGCATCGTCGGCAAGGCCGTCGCCTTCCTCACCGACTCCGGCTTCCTCCAGCGCACCGGGGACGACGCCGGAGGCGCCTTCCGTACCACCGCCCGCTACCAGCTCCAGGTCCGCGACATGGCCGGCAGCGCCGCCATGGCCGAACTCCTGGAGCTCGGCGTCGTACCGGTCACCGACGGCACGGCGACCCTGCTGCCGCCGCCCGGCACCGACGACCTGGAACTGGCCGCCGACGCCGGCCTGCCCTTCCACGCCTGACCGGCCCGCCCCGCCACCGCCCTCTTTCTCCCGCTGCCTGAACGACGAGAGTCCGCCGCCATGTACGAGCTGTCCCGGGTCCGCCTCTACTCCATCGGACCTGCCGGCGCACGCTACGCCGACACCGTGCTCGACCTGCGCGGAGTGGGCGAGCCCGTGCCCGACCCCGCGCCGGCCCAGGCGGAGTTCTTCGAGGAGGAGCCGGTCGGCCCGCCGCGCCGCCCCGCCCCCGCCGGTGTGCTGTTCCTGGAGAACGGCGGCGGCAAGTCGGTGCTGCTGAAGCTGATCTTCTCGGTGATGCTCCCCGGGCACCGCAACACCCTGGGCGGCGCCAGCTCCGGCGTGCTGCGCAAGTTCCTGCTCGCCGACGACTGCGGGCATGTCGCCCTGGAATGGCAGCACACCCTCACCGGCGAGTGCGTGGTCGTCGGCAAGGTCAGCGAATGGCGTGGCCGTCAGGTCTCCAACGACCCGCGGAAGTTCGCCGAGGCCTGGTACTCCTTCCGGCCCGGACCCGGTCTCAGCCTGGACTCCCTGCCGGTCGCCGAGGCGACGTCCGTGCGCCGGCCCGCCGAAGGCGTCTCCGGAGCGCAGGGCAGACGGCGCACGATGAAGGGCTTCCGCGACGCCCTCACCGAGGCGGGCAAGTTCTACCAGCACCTCGACGTGCACTGGGAAGAGATCCACGACCGCTGGAACGAACACCTCGGGGACCTCGGACTCGACCCCGAACTCTTCCGCTACCAGCGCGAGATGAACGCCGACGAGGGCGAGGCGGCAGGGCTCTTCGCGGTCAAGAAGGACTCCGACTTCACCGACCTGCTGCTCCGCGCCGTCACCGACACCCGCGACACCGACGGCCTCGCCGACCTGGTGAGCGGCTTCGGCAACAAGCTGGGCCGCCGCGCCGAACTGACCGCCGAGCGCGACTTCACCGCAGGCTCCGTCGACCTCCTCGGCCGGATCGTGGAGGCCGCCGGAAGCCGTTCCCGCACCCGGGACATCCACGCGGGCGCCGAACGCCGCACCCGTACCCTCGCCCGCAGGCTCTCCGCCCGCGCCGGGCAGGAACGCGGCCGGACCGCCGAGCTGGCCCAGCAGGTCACGGGCGCCGCGCACACCGTCACCACGGCCGAACAGGCCCGCAGCCGCAGCGCCCTGATCGCCGCCGAACTGGCCTTCCGCCACGCCTCCCTGGCCCTGACCGCGGCCGAGAAGGGCGCCGCCGCCCAACGCCGCGAACTGGGCGACGCCCGCACCCTGCACTCCGCCTGGCAGGCCGCCGAGGCGGTGCTGCGCCACCGCGCCGCCGCCGACCGCTCCGCACGGGTGGCCGCCGCAATCCGCGAAGCCGAGCGGGACGCCGCGCCCGCGCTCGCCGCCCGCGCCCGGGCCGCCGCCGACCTCGTGCGGGCCCTGCACACCGCCGCCGAGGCCGGCGAGACTCTCGCCAACGAGGAGGAGGAGCGCTCCGACACCCTCCAGGCCGCGGGCGAGACCGCCCACCGGGACGCCACCACAGCCGCCACCGAGGCCCAGCGCGCCCGCAGCGAGGCCGGACATCTGCGCCAGCGCCTCGCCGAGGTCGAGCAGGAGACAGCACAGGCGGTACGGGCCGGCTGGCTCGACGACACCGCGCCGGACGCCGACCCGGCGCGCGCCGCCCTCGCCGCCAGCGACGCCGAGACCGCCGCCGTCGCCGCGTGGGACACCGCCAGGGAGGCCGCCCGCTCGGCGGCCGACGTGGCCAGGGAGGCCGCAGCCGCCGAGAGCCGCGCCGAACTCGCCGCGGCGCGCGCCGCCGACGCCGCACAGGCGGCGGAACAGTCCTACGAGGCCGAGCTCAGGGCCGCCGAGTCGATCGCCGCCGACCACCGGCTGGCCGACCTGCTGGGCCTGCCCGCAGCACACGGCACCGGCGTGCCCCGGCCCCGTCGCGGCGCTGCCGCAACGGACCCGGAGGCCCGGAACGGCGCGGACACCACCGACCTACGGACCGCCGCGGACACGACCGGCCGGACGGCCGAGGCGACTCAGCCCGCCCACACGGCCCAGGGCACGCATACCGCCACGGCCGAACAGACCACCGCCCACGAACAGCCGCTCACCGCCCAGGAACTCGACCGCAGCGCCGACGAACTGCGGGAGCTGCTCGACCAGTCCATCGCCTCCGCCGAACGCCGCCTCTTCGAGCTGCGCACCGCGGCCGCCGACGACTCCCGCATCCTCGGCGCACTCGGCGACGGCGGACTGCTGCCGCCCGGACCCGACGTCCTCGCCACCGTCGAGTACCTCGGCGAGCACGGCATCCCCGCCCTGCCCGGCTGGCGCTACCTCGCCCAGGCCGTCGACCCCGCCGACCACGCGGCCGTCCTCGCCGCCCGTCCCGAGCTCGTCGACGGCGTGGTGATCACCGACCCCGAATCGCACGCCCGCGCCCGCGAGGTGCTGAGCGGCGCCGCGCTGCTGCCGCGCTCCGCGGTCGCCGTCGGCACCGCCGCCGCGCTGCTCGCCCCCGTCCCGGCGGCGGCCACCGGCCCGTCGGCGGACACGGAAGGCGTGTTCCTCGTCCCGCCGAACCCGGCGATGCACGACGAGCACGCCGCCGACGAGGAGCGGCAGGCCCTCCGGAGCCGGGCCGCGGCCCGGGACGAGGACATCCGCACCCTCGCGTCCCGCCTCACCGGCGACCGTTCCCTCGCCGCCCGCATCGGCTCCTGGCGGGCCGACTGCCCGCCCGGCATGCTCGCCGAGCTCGCCGAGGCCGCCGGCACCGCCCGCACGGCCGCTCAGACCGCCGAGGCCGGGCTCGCCGAAGCCCGCACGGTCCGCGCCGAGGCGGACGAGGCCGCCGCGGACACCGCCCGTGTCCGAGACGAGCGCCAGGAGGCCGCACAACGCGCCCGTCGCGCCGCCGACGCCCTCGCGGGCCTCGCGTACCGGCTCCGCGAACGCGCGGGCTGGCAGGTGAAGCTCCGTGAACTCGTCGACGAGGCGGCCGAGTCCGAAGCCCGTGCCACCGTCTGTCTGGAGCGGGCCCGCGCCGCCGACGAGGACCGCAGGGCCGCCCAACGCGCCGCCGACGACGCCCGGCGCACCGCGCGCGCCCTGCGCGCCGAAAGGGCGGAGATCGCCGGCGCCCCCGAGCAGCTCCCGGAGCCCGGGGACGACGAGAACCCGCGCCCCGCGCTCCCCGCCCTGCGCGAGGCGTACCGGGCCGCGTCCCAGCTGTACGAGAAGGTCGGCGTCGGCGCCGATCTTCGCGCCGAGCAGGCCCGCGCGGAGAGCGACGAGAGCGCCGCCCTCGCCGAACTGGACCGGCTCACCAACAAGGTCCGCACCCGTGCCGCACAGCTCCTCGAAGGCACCGACGGCGCGGACGGCCCCTCCCGGCAGGCGGCCGCCGCCCGCGCCGAGTCCCTGGTCCAGCTCCTGGAGACCAGGGCCTCCACGGCGAGCGAGCAGCTGGGCCGGCTCCGCGGCGAGGCAGAGCGCCTGGCCCCGGCCGACGGCGAGCCCCACCACACCGAACTCCCCGAGGAGCTGGTCCCCGCCGACGCCGACCGGGCCCAGACCCTCCTGCGCACCGCCACGGCCGAACTGGCCTCCGCCACCGCGACGCTGGACACCGCCCGCGCCGCCCACGCCGAGCTGCTGCACGCCCACCGCACCGCCGAGGACTCGGCGGGCGGCTTCGACGAGACGGCGGCCCTCCTGCGCGACGTGCTCAGGGACCACGGCGCGGACGACGACACCGAGGCCCCCGAGCCGTACCCCGGCAGCCTCGACGAGGCCCGCCGGTCCGCCGCCGAGGCACGCCGCTCACTGCGCGGCTGCGCCGCCGACCTGTCCGCCGCCGAGAGCGCCGTACGGGAAGCGAGCGACGTCCTCGTACGGCACGCCAACTCCACGCGTTACGAACAGGTCCGCACCCCCGCCCGACAGCAGATCCGGGAGCTGCCCGCCGCGGCACTGCCCGAGCACGCCGAGAAGTGGGCCGCCGCCTTCGCGCCCCGGCTCCGGGTACTCACCGACGAGCTGGCCCAGCTGGAGCGCAATCGCGACTCCATCGTCGACCGGCTCCGCGGTCTCGTGGAGTCCGCGCTCACCACGCTCCGATCCGCCCAGCGGCTCTCCCGGCTCCCCGAAGGACTGGGGGAGTGGTCCGGTCAGGAATTCCTCCGGATCCGCTTCGAGGAACCCGACCAGGCGACGCTCACCGAACGGCTCGGCGAGGTCGTCGACGAGGCGACCCGCGCCGCGCTGAAGAAGAACTCCGATCTGCGCAGGGACGGCATGTCCCTGCTGCTGCGCGGGGTGCAGGCGGCGCTGGAGCCCAGGGGCATCGCCGTGGAGATCCTCAAGCCGGACGCGGTGCTCCGTGCCGAGCGCGTCCCGGTCGGACAGATGGGCGACGTCTTCTCCGGCGGCCAGCTGCTCACCGCCGCCATCGCCCTGTACTGCACGATGGCCGCGCTGCGCAGCAACGACCGGGGCCGTGACCGGCACCAGCACCGGCACGCGGGCACCCTCTTCCTGGACAACCCCATCGGCCGCGCCAACGCCACCTATCTGCTGGAGCTCCAGCGCGCGGTGTCGGACGCGCTGGGCGTGCAGTTGCTTTACACGACCGGACTGTTCGACACCACGGCACTCGCCGAATTCCCGCTGGTCATCCGGTTGCGCAATGACGCGGATCTGCGTGCCGGGCTGAAATACATCAGCGTGGAAGAGCATTTGCGCCCCGGTCTGCCGCAGCAGGACCCGAACGGCGAGACGGTGCACGGCGAGATCACCGCCACCCGCATGTTCAAGCGCGCCACGACATCCCCCGGCACAGCCGAAGAGAAGTAGGGCGGGCAGAGACGCGGGGCGGGCGCGGACACGCGGCCGGGCCCGGAGGAGACTCGCGGCCGCGGCCCGCCGGAGCTCAGGCCCGTGAGAGGCGCTCCGCGCCCCGGCGGCGTATCCGGGCCTCGTCCCGCTCCGCGGCCCGCTCGGCCCGCCGCGCCCTGCGCCGCTCACGGCGCAACTGCCGTGCCGAACTGCTCGGCACCGAAACCACGCCGTTGCGCTGGTTCCAGACCTGCCGGGTGACCCAGACGTCCAGCACCGACCAGGTCGCGACCACGGTGCCGGCCACGCTGCTCAGCACCATCGGAAAGGCCAGCCAGGACCCGGCGAGCGTGCACAGGAACGCCACCATGGCCTGGATGATCGTCAACGACATGATGAGCACGGCACGCACGGCGGAGCCGCGCACCGGGTCCGGCATCCGCCGTCGTGTCGCGGGTTCCTCCACCCACAGCTGCTGGCGCGGGATCTGGGCCCGGCCCGCCGCCGAACTCGCCGTCACGGCCGGCGCCGACGGCACCGCTCCCCAACGCTGTTCCGTTTTCAAGAAATCTCAACTCCCCACCGCTGCCCGACTTCAGGGTTGCTGCCCGGCATGCGCCGTTTCTACGCGGGCGGATCGGACCATCCTGCCTCGCGGCGCCCGCCCCGCGGTGCCCGCCCGGCGGATCGGGTATCGCGACCCCGACCATGATCCCGCCGAACAGGCCCTGGCTCTCCCCGTGTTGCCCCTGCCCCGTACAGAGAGACGAGTGAAGAGCCGTGAAGATTCCCCCGAGCCGGTATGAAGCGAAGAATTCCAGCCAACTGCCCTGGGGGGCAGGATGAAGCCCTGGCTGGGCTCTTCTGCCGCTTTCGCGAATTTCATTGCCCGGAATACCAGGACAACCCGTGACCAACATCGGATAGCGCGGCTGAAAATCATCCGGACGACTCTTCGAGTTGCTACTCCGTCAGTAGTAGGCTCGCGCCGTTTGTTGACGAAACACGACCCCCGCCCCGCGGGGTCGAGCTGGGGGAGTCCATGCGCTTTCGCGGAAAGTCCATCCGCAGGAAGATCGTGGCGCTGCTGCTGGTGCCCCTCGTCTCCCTCACCGGGCTCTGGGGATTCGCCACCTACCTGACGGGGCGCGAGGCCCGTCACCTGCTGAGCGCGAGCACCATCGTGGAGAAGGTCGCTCACCCTCTGGAGGACACCGTCCGCGCCATCCAGGACGAGCGCCGCCAGACCCTGGTCTTCCTCGCCGACCCCAGGGCCTCCGACGCCCTCCCGCTCCTGCAACGCCAACGCGCGGCCACCGACCGCGTCCTCGCCGGCGTCCAGGACAGCGCCCGGCAGAAGGGCATCCGCGACGCGCTCGGCTCCGAGGACGACGCACAGCTGAACTCGATCCTCGGCACCGTCGAGGGCTTGGGCGCGCTCCGCGACTCCGTCGACAGACGCAGCATCGACCGCTCCAAGGCGATGGAGTTCTACGGTCGGCTCATAGACCCCTGCTACCGCTTCCTGACCGGCCTCCGCACGATGGAGAACGTGTCGATGGACAAGCAGGTCCGGGCACTGGTCGGCATCTCACGGGCCCGCGAAATGCTCTCCCGCGAAGACGCCCTGGTCGCCTCTTCGCTGATCGCCGGACGGCTCACCGCCTCCGAACTCCGCCAGATCTCCGACCTCGTGGCCAACCGCAAGCTGCTCTACGAGATCAACGCCGACGCGCTGCCCGCCTCCGAGCGCCGGCGCGTGGAGCAGTACTGGGCGGGTCCGGACAGCGAGCCGCTGCGGACCGCGGAGAAGACCCTCATCGACGGCGGCCCCACCCAGGACCCGCGCGCCGTCGACGCCGAGCGCTGGCAGGCGTCTGTCCCTCCGGTCCTGGAGCGGCTGGCCAACGATTCCACGGAGATGAACAACCGTTTCCAGGATCGCGGCAAGCCCGCCGGCTACAGCGTCCTGATCCAGGCCGGCATCGCGGGCGTCCTCGGCTTCCTCGCCCTGATCGCCTCGGTGTTCGTCTCCGTACGCATCGGCCGAGAGCTGATCCGGGACCTCTCCCGGCTCCGCAAGGACGCCCACGAGGTCTCCGGCGTACGGCTGCCGAGCGTGATGCGCCGCCTCGCCGCCGGGGAGCAGGTCGACGTCGAGACGGAGGCCCCGCACCTCCAGTACGAACGGGACGAGATCGGCCAGGTCGGCCAGGCCCTCAACACGCTGCAACGGGCGGCCGTCGAGGCGGCGGTCAAGCAGGCGGACATGCGACGCGGCGTCTCCGAGGTCTTCGTCAACCTCGCCCGCCGCAACCAGGTGCTGCTGCACCGGCAGTTGACGCTCCTGGACGCGATGGAGCGCCGCACCGAGAACACCGACGAACTCGCGGACCTCTTCCGCCTCGACCACCTGACCACCCGCATGCGACGCCATGCCGAGGGCCTGGTGATCCTCTCCGGCGCGGCCCCGTCCCGCCAGTGGCGCAAGCCGATCCAGCTGATGGACGTGGTGCGGGCGGCGGTCGCCGAGGTCGAGGACTACGAGCGGATCGAGGTCCGCCGGCTGCCCCGTCTCGGTGTGGGCGGCCCCGCCGTCGCCGACCTCACCCATCTGATCGCCGAACTCCTGGAGAACGCCACCGTGTTCTCGCCCCCGCACACCGCGGTCCAGGTGCACGGCGAACGCGTCTCCAACGGCTTCACGCTCGAGATCCACGACCGCGGCCTCGGCATGCCGGCCGAAGTCCTCCTGGACGCCAATCTCAGGCTCGCCGAGACCCCCGAGTTCGAACTCTCCGACACCGACCGGCTCGGCCTGTTCGTGGTCAGCCGGCTCGCCCAGCGTCAGAACGTCCGTGTCTCGCTCCAGACCTCTCCGTACGGGGGCACGACCGCCGTCGTCTTCATTCCGGCGGCGCTGCTCACCGACGCCCCGGACACGCACGGCACCGGCTTCCGCCTCGACCGCCGCGCCGAGCGGGCGATCGGCAGCGGCGACAGGGCGGCCGGCGAGGTGCCCGGCGGCGACCGGGGCCGCAGGGACGGCGCATCGGACCGACGGGGCTCCGGCAGGTCCCCGGGCCTCGCGCCCGTACCGACGGGCCTGGCCGACCCGGCCCTCCTCGACGGGCCCGTCGAGCTCGAAGCACCTGTCGGAACACTCGGCTTCGACAGCGACCCCGCGCTCGATCCGCTGCTCGACCCCCTGCTGGGCGGCACCTCCGACATCGACGACACCGAGAGCGAACGCGGCGGCATCTTCCGCGCCCGCGACCTCCGGCGCGAGGCCGACCGCGACCAGCACCAGCAGGCCACCGACCACTCGGCCGAGCCGACGGACGGCGTACGTCCGATGCGTCCGGCCGGCCCGGTGCCGCTGCCCCGTCGCAAGCCGCCGACCCTGATCACCGACAACGGCCGGCGGGTCGACGAAGCGGGCCGGGCCCGTCCCACGAGCGCCGGGCCCGGCATCCCGCAGGGCCCCGCCGGCGCGCGCGGACCCGCCACCCGCAGCACGCCCCCCGATGCCGACGGAACGCGTTCCGGGGCAGCCACCGAACCCCGGCAGCCCACCGGCTTCCGGAAACCCACCGAGCCCGCCACATCCGAGGATGCCGTGTCCCGAAGAGCTCCGAGCGTCGGGGAGACCGTGGGCGGTCTGCCCCGTCGTATCCGGCAGGCCAGTCTCGCCCCGCAACTGCGCGAGGAATCGGTCGTCCGCGACACCGAGCCGGCCCGTACGGAACCGGACCAGGACTTCGAGCGTGATGCGGAGGAGGTGCGCAGCCGCATGGCTTCGCTCCAGCGCGGCTGGCAACGCGGCCGACGGCAGAACGCCGAGGACACGACCGGCCCCGGTGACACAGCACAAGGAACCACTCCGGGAGGGGACGGTCGATGACCGCACCGAACGTCGAAGCAACCAACGCCGCACGCCAGGGCTCCGGCCAGCTCAACTGGCTGCTCGACGAACTCGTCGAGCGCGTCGCCAGCATCCACAAGGCGCTGGTGCTCTCCAGCGACGGCCTCGCCACCGGCACGTCGAAGGACCTGACCCGCGAGGACAGTGAACATCTGGCGGCCGTCGCCTCCGGATTCCACAGTCTCGCCAAGGGGGTCGGCCGGCACTTCGACGCGGGCCGGGTCCGTCAGACCGTCGTCGAACTCGACGAGGCGTTCCTGTTCGTCACGGCGGCCGGTGACGGCAGCTGTCTCGCGGTGCTCGCCGACGCCGACTCCGACGTGGGCCAGGTGGCGTACGAGATGACGCTGATGGTCAAGCGCGTCGGCGCCCACCTGGCCAACGCACCCAGGACGACCGGTCTGTCCGCCGGGGGGTGAGTGAACGGTGAGCGCCGAATCCTCCAGATCTCCGGCAACGCCCACCGACCCGCAGGCCTCGCGCTGGTACGACGCCGAAGCGGGGCCGGTGGTCCGTCCGTACGCGATGACCCGGGGCCGGACCAGCAGCGCCTCCCGTCATCGGCTCGACCTGATCGCGATCGTCGTCCCCGAACCCGAGGCCGACGATCCCGGCCGGGACCAGACGCTCTCCCCGGAACACGTGGAGATCATCGAACTCTGCCATGGCATGCCCCAGTCGATCGCGGAGCTCGCGGCCGGCCTGGATCTCCCCGTCGGGGTGGTCCGGGTGCTGGTCGGCGACCTCGTCGAGGACGAGCTGGTGCATGTAACCCGTCCCGTTCCGCCGGCCGAGCTGCCGGACGTGAACATTCTTCGCGAGGTGATCAATGGCCTTCGGGCGCTCTAGCCGCAAGAAGCGGCCCGTGGAGCCCGTTACCCTGAAAATCCTGGTGGCGGGCGGCTTCGGAGTGGGCAAGACGACTCTGGTCGGCGCGGTCAGCGAGATCAGGCCGCTGCGTACGGAGGAACGACTCAGCGAGGCGGGCCGCCCGGTGGACGACCTGGCGGGTGTGGAGGCGAAGACCACCACCACCGTGGCCATGGACTTCGGCCGGATCACCCTCCGCGAGGACCTCGTGCTGTACCTGTTCGGCACCCCGGGGCAGGACCGTTTCTGGTTCCTGTGGGACGAACTGGCCCAGGGCGCGCTGGGGGCCGTGGTGCTCGCGGACACCCGGCGGCTGGAGGACTGCTTCGCGGCGGTCGACTACTTCGAACGCCGCGACATTCCGTTCACCGTCGCCGTCAACTGTTTCGAGGGAGCCGACAAGTTCCCCACCGAGACGGTGCAGGCGGCCCTGGACCTCGACCCGGACGTGCGGGTGCTCATGTGCGACGCGCGCGACCGCGGCTCGGTACGGGACGTGCTGGTGGCCGTGGTCGAGGACGCGGTGACACGCGAGAACCGTGTCCGGGAGCCCGCCGCGACGTAGCGACTGTCCGGTGTCCGGCCGCTCAGGACCGGACAGGCCCCGGACGGCATGGCCCGTACCCCCGCCGACCGGGGTACGGGCCATGCGTCGTCGTGCGACTGAACCAGGAGGTCTCGCCCGCCGTGACGGCCCGTCAAGATCCCTGGCACTCCTGTCGGCAGCCGTTCTCGGCGAGCCACTCGGCGGCCGTCTCGGCCAGCTCCCGGTCGCGTCCCGCCAGCATCATCCGGATCATCTGCACATCGCCGCGCAGCGACCAGGCGGGGTGCCCGAAGGTGGCCGGATTGTTCTTCTCGATCAGGAAGTGCGCGGGCCAGGCGGTCCCGTACCCGATCAGCGGCAACGCCGCCGCGTACCTCTTGCGCCCCCGCGCCAGACCGTAGGCGGTGATCGCGAGCCCGGTCAGGGTGCCCGTCAGGTGGACCCAGCGGGTCGCGGCCTTGGAGTGCATCGCCACGTAGTAGGGCCAGAACTCTTCGTAGGAATCGAACGTCTGCTGTGACATACGGGCACCGTAGTGGCTGGGACCGCAACCGGACACGGCCGGTCCGCGTCCGAGAGGAAGAAGCGGGTGGCCGGAATCCACGGGGGTGGTCCCGGCCACCTGCTTCCGCGCACCGGCGTCAGTGCCCCGCGACGGACCGCCGGGCCACCGGGAAGTCGAAGTAGGTGTCCGGGAACAGCTCGGGTTTGAAGGTGTAGTGCCACCATTCCTCGGCCAGATTCACGAAACCGGCGTCCGTGAGCGTCTTCTTGAGGAACTGCCGATTGGCGCGCTGCGTTCCCTGGATACGCGGGTCGTCGGTGTGGGAGAGCGTGTCGAAGCAGTCGAACCCGGTGCCCATGTCCACGGAGTTGTCGGGGAACCGCTCGGCCGCGGGTGCGTAGCAGGGCACCTGCGGCCGGCCGGGCCGGTAGGGAGGGGTCGGCGCGGCGGGCAGCCTCACCAGCGTCAGGTCCACCGTGCTGCCGCGGCTGTGCCCGGACTTCTCCGCGATGTAGCCGTCCGCGAAGAGCCGCGTCTTGTCGACCCGGGGGTAGAACTCGCCCTTCATGGTCTCGTCGTCGAGGTCCTTCGCCCACCGTACGAAGTGGTCGACCGCCCGCTGCGGCCGGTAGCAGTCGTACACCTTCAGGGAGTAGCCCTGGCGCAGCAGCCGGATCTGCGCGTCGTGCAGGGCCCGGGCCGCGGGCCTGGTCAGGATGCAGAGCGGCTTGCGGTAGCCGTCCACCGGGACGCCCATGAAGTTGTGGGCGCTGGGGTAGCGCATCTCCTGGATGATCGTCGGATCCACCGAGCTCAGCGCCACGAACTCCTCGGGCGCCTTGGGCTCGGGCCTCGCCCGAGCCGTGGGGGCGGCGGCGGTGACGGCGAGCAGGGCGGCGGCAGCGGCCGCCAGGACACGGAAAGCGGAAGCAAGACCTGTCATGAGCACATAATCCAGTAGCGCGGAGGAGTCCGCCGGACGATCCGGTACAGTCCGCGCGTGTCCGAGCCGAAGAGCAAGCCCGAGAGCAGGTACGGAAGCAAGCCGGGGAGCAGGTCCGGGAAACCGGCCAAGGACTCCCACTGCGGCAGCTGCGGAGCGCCCTACGAGGCCTCCGTCACCTGGCCCCGCACCTGTACCGCCTGCGGCAGCACCGCCTACCGCAATCCACTGCCGGTCGCCGTGGCCCTGCTCCCCGTCACCGACCGCGACGGCACCGCCCTCGTCGTGATCACCCGCACCATCCCGCCCCATCGCGGCGGACTCGCCCTCCCCGGCGGCTACATCGACCACGACGAGGACTGGAGACACGCGGTCGTACGGGAACTCGACGAGGAGACCGGCATCGCAGCCGACGAACGGGAGGTCCGTCTCGCCGACGCCCTCAGCGCCCCGGACGGCCACCTGCTCCTCTTCGGACTCCTCCCGCCCCGCCCCGCAGCCACCCTCCCGCCCTCCGGCCCCACCGCCGAGACCTCCGGCCACCAGCTGCTCCGTACGCCCACCGAGCTCGCCTTCCCCCTCCATACCCGAGCCGTCCGCACCTGGTTCGACGGCGGCTACCGCTGACCGGCCCCACGGGCCCCGCGAATCGTCCTACAACCCCCGCACCCGCACCGGGTACCGCACCGGCCCCTCCACACCCTCCCGCTCGACCACGACCCGCCCGTCCACCCACCGCGACGTGTACCGCTCGACCTCCGCCCGCTCCCAGCCGTCCCCCGCGTCCAGGACCACCGGCCCGCCCCCGCTCCGCCCCGCCGCCGGGGCCCACACCTCCAGCTCCACACCACCGTCCGCACCCCGCACCGGCAGCACCGAACCCGCTCGCGCCAGCACCGGCACCCGCGACAGCGGCGCATCGAGCAACACCTGGCCCGGTCCCTCGTACACCTCACCGGTCGCCGTGTCGTACCAGCGACCCCGCGGCAGCCGCACCGCGCGTCGGTCCGCGCCGCGCTCCAGCACCGGAGCCACCAGCAGGGCGTCACCCAGCAAGAACGCGTCCTCGCAGTCCCGCAACGCCCGGTCCCCGGGCGAACGCCACCACAGCGGCCGCACATACGGCGCGCCGGTCAGCCCGGCCAGCCGCGACAGCGTCACGAAGTACGGGCGCAGCCGCTCCCGCTCCTCCAGCGCGGCCCGCGCGTGCCGAAGGACCTGCGGCCCGAACTCCCACGGCTCCCGCCGCCCCGCGCCGATCGCCGCATGGGTACGGAACAGCGGCAGATAGGCACCCAGCTGGAACCATCGCAGATACAGCTCCGGCGACGGCGAGCCGTCGAACCCGCCCACATCGGGCCCCGAATACGGCACCCCGCACAGGCCCAGCCCCAGTACCAGTGCCAACGAGGCCCGCAGCCCCGGCCAGCCGGTCGCCACATCACCGGACCAGGTGCCCCCGTAGCGCTGCATCCCCGCCCAGCCGGAGCGAGAGAACAGGAACGGACGCTCCTGGGGCCGTAGCCGGCGCAGCCCCTCGTACCCGGCACGCGCCATTGCGAGCCCGTACACGTTGTGGGCCTCGCGGTGATCGCCCCCGCGCCCCTCCAGGGAATGCCGTGCCGACCGCGGCAGCGTCGGATCCCCGAACGCCGCGAACGAGACCGGCTCGTTCATGTCGTGCCACACACCGGAGAACCCCTGCGCCAGCCGCTCCTCGTACAGACCGCCCCACCACTCCCGCACCCGCGGATCGGTGAAGTCCGGGAACACGCACTCGCCCGGCCACACCTCCCCGCGCACCACACGCCCCCGCGCGTCCCGGACGAACGCCCCGTCGTCCCCGACCGCCGCACCCGCGTCGAACACCGCGTTCCCGGGCTCCGCCTTCACCGCGGGATCGACGATCGACACCAGCCGCACCCCGTCCTCCCGCAACTCCTTCGCCAGGCCCGGCAGATCGGGGAATCGCGCGTGATCGACGGTGAACACCCGGTGCGCGTCGTAGTGGTCGATGTCCAGGTGCAGTACGGACAGGGGCAGCCCCCGCTCCCGGTACCCGGCGACGATCCGCCGCACCTCCGGCTCGCTCCCGAACCCCCACCTGGCGTGCTGCGGACCCAGCGCCCAGGAGGGCGGCAGCGCCGGCGCACCCGTGAGCGCCGTCCAGCCCCGCAGCACCCGGGCCGGCGTCCCCGTCACCACCCAGCAGCGCAGCGGCCCCCCGTCCATCCGCACCTCGCACGTCCCCGGCCGGTCGTGGCCCGAGCCCGCCCCCTCCTCGCCCTCGCGCAGCGTCACCCGTCCCGACCAGGAGTTGTCGTGGAACATCAGGTGCGTCCCCGCGTCACCGACCACGAGCTGCACCGGCATCGTCAGATACAGCGGATCGTCACCGGGCCCGAACCGCCCGCCGGGATCGGTGTTCCACAGCTCGTACACCCCGTCCCGCAGCCGGGGCCCCGACGCCCGGCCGCCGAGCCCGAAGAACCGCGCGTCCGCCGGCACCTCGGAACGCTGCACCCACCGGGCACCGCCACCGGCGACCGGCTCCCACCACCGCGGCGGCAGCTCGCGCCGGAGCACCACCCCGCCGGGAGTACGCAGCTCCACGGCCCCGTGCCGCGACACCGCGACGGTCAGCCGCTCCGAGACCACCTGCCAGCCCCCGTCCTTGTCCGGCTCCAGCACCGCCCGCGGATCCGGCTTCGGCGCCGCACCGGGCAGCGCGTACGACGGCAGGGGATCCGCCTCGTCCCAGCCCCAGAACACCGCACCGCCCACCGCCACCCGCACCCGCAGCTCCGAACGAGCGAACCGCACCACACCCCCACCGGGCTCCGGCTCCGCCCCCACCAGGGGACCGGGCACCCGCGCCCGCTCCGCACCACGCGGCGGCAGCGCCCGCGCGTCCGCACTCCGCCGCCGCCAGGAGGAGCGCACCGTACGCAGCCCCCGCACCGAACCCACCATCTTCACCGAGCGCACCAGGTCACGACCGTCCATGCGGCTCACCCTGCCATCCGACGGGCCGGATGAGGGCTCCGTTCAACTTCCGTTCACCCGGGGCCGGACCAGTGGCCGGACCACATGTACGGACACACGACCATGGGTGGGGAACCCTGGTGCGAAAGACGATCACATGGCATCGTCCGTAAAAGCCGCCTCACGCGCACACCCCAGCACGTGTGCGCGACCCACGCCCATCCCGCGTACCCGTACAGCCAGGGAGCCGCCCCATGACCGCCGCAGCCCACGAAGCCCCGCTCTGGCAGCCCGGCCCCGACCGCATCGCGGCCGCCGCCGTCACCCGCTTCCAGAGCTGGGCGTCCCAGCGCTACGGAGCACCGGCCGAGGGCGGCTACCCGGCACTGCACCAGTGGTCCGTGACCGAACTCGACACCTTCTGGCGGGCCGTCGCCGACTGGTTCGACGTACGGTTCTCCACCCCGTACGAGACCGTCCTCGCCGACCGCACCATGCCCGGCGCCCAGTGGTTCCCCGGCGCCACCCTCAACTACGCCGAACACGCGCTGCGCACCGCCGAGGACCCCCTGCGCGCGGACGCCCCCGCCCTGCTCCACGTCGACGAGACCCACACCCAGATCCCCGTCTCCTGGTCCGAACTCCGCCGCCGGGTCGGCTCGCTCGCCGCCGAACTCCGCGCCCTCGGCGTCGCGCCGGGCGACCGCGTCAGCGGCTACCTCCCCAACATTCCCGAGGCCGTGATCGCCTTCCTCGCCACCGCGGCCGTGGGCGGCGTCTGGACCTCCTGCGCCCCGGACTTCGGCGCCCGCAGCGTCCTCGACCGCTTCCAGCAGGTCGAACCCGTCGTCCTCTTCACGGTCGACGGCTACCGCTACGGAGGCAAGGAACACCACCGGGCCGACACGGTTGCCGAGCTGCGCCGCGAACTGCCCACCCTGCGCGCCGTCGTCCACATCCCGCTGCTGGGCACCAAGGCCCCCGAGGGCGCCCTCGAATGGTCCGCCCTCACTTCCGCGGACACCGCGCCCGTCTTCGAGCAGGTCCCCTTCGACCACCCGCTGTGGGTGCTCTACTCCTCCGGCACCACCGGGCTCCCCAAGGCGATCGTCCAGTCCCAGGGCGGCATCCTGCTGGAACACTTCAAGCAGATCGGCCTCCACTGCGACCTCGGCCCCGAGGACCGCTTCTTCTGGTACACCTCCACCGGCTGGATGATGTGGAACTTCCTCGTCTCCGGCCTCCTCACCGGAACCACCCTCGTGCTGTACGACGGAAGCCCCGGCTACCCCGACGTCAGCGCCCAGTGGCGCGTCGCCGAACAGACCGGAGCCACCCTCTTCGGCACTTCGGCCGCCTACGTCATGGCCTGCCGCAAGGCCGGCATCCACCCGGGCCGCGACTACGACCTCTCCCGCGTCCAGTGCGTCGCCACCACCGGCTCCCCGCTCCCGCCCGACGGCTTCCGCTGGCTCCACGACGAGGTGGCCGACGATCTGTGGATCGCCTCCGTCAGCGGCGGCACGGACGTCTGCAGCTGCTTCGCCGGCGCGGTCCCCACCCTCCCCGTACACATCGGCGAACTCCAGGCCCCGTGCCTCGGCACGGACCTCCAGTCCTGGGACCCCGCCGGCCGACCGCTCATCGGCGAGGTCGGCGAACTCGTCGTCACCGCGCCCCTGCCCTCCATGCCCATCCGCTTCTGGAACGACCCCGACGGCAGCCGGTACCACGACAGCTACTTCGACATGTACCCCGGCGTCTGGCGCCACGGCGACTGGATCACGATCACCGACCACGGCTCGGTCGTCATCCACGGCCGCTCCGACTCCACCCTGAACCGCCAGGGCGTACGGATGGGCTCCGCCGACATCTACGAGGCCGTCGAGCGGCTCCCCGAGATCCGCGAATCCCTCGTCATCGGCCTCGAGGAGCCCGACGGCGGCTACTGGATGCCGCTCTTCGTCCACCTCGCCGAAGGCGCGCGGCTCGACGACGAGCTGCGCGACAGCATCAAGCGGACCATCCGGGAGAACCTCTCCCCGCGCCACGTCCCCGACGAGGTCATCGAAGTCCCCGCCATCCCGCACACTCTCACCGGCAAGCGCATCGAGGTCCCGGTCAAGCGGCTCCTGCAGGGCACACCTCTGGCGAAAGCGGTCAACCCCGGCTCGATCGACAACCTCGAACTCCTCCACTTCTACGAGGAGCTCGCCCACAAACGTCACTGACCGTCCGCGTTGTCAGTGCCCCTGATTACTCTGAGTGAGCAATGATCGACGGCGCACTGGGGGACTCATGGCGCACATCAGGAACAACGGGCACAGCAGGCACGGCACATCCATGCGACGCACGCTGCGCCGCGAAGCAGCCAGCACCATCGGCCTCCTGGCCGACGAGCAGGACTTCGCGGCGATGCGGCGCTACCGCACCTTCACCTTCGACGACCACACCATCTATCTCCAGCAGGTCGAAAGCCTGCTGAAAGCCCTCTCCGCACAGGGCATGCACGCCACGGTCGCCCTCTTCGACCCCGAGGAGTACGCGGAGTTCTGCGCCGAGTCGGGAATCGCTCCCGACGCACCGGCCAGCCGCAGCCGCTTCACCGCCGAGATCGCGTCGGCCGGCGCCACCGTCGCGTACAGCGGACAACCCATCGACGCCCTGATCCCGCTCCTGGTCGGCCGGGCCGTCCGCCGGGCCACCTGGGAGTACGCCACGATGCTCCTGGCCGGCCTCGGCGAGTGCGCGGACTGCGGCCAGGACATCGGCCACGCCGCCTTCGACCGGGCCTCGCACCTGCTGCTCCGCATCCTGGAGACGGCGGGCCCCGGCACCCACCACCTGGTCTGCAGCACGCCCACCGACAACGAGCACCTGCTCGCCGTCCTGCACACCGAGCGCGGCACCACGGGCCCCGCCCGGCTCGAATCCGAGGAGGGCGCGGAGTTCGTCACGGTGCTCGCCGTGGCCGTCGCGCTCGAAAGGCCCGGCGGAGTCGTGCTCCGCACGAGCAGCGTCGGTGCCCCGGACCGGGTGCACGGCTGGCGGCTGACCCGCGGCAACCTGGTCCCGCTCAGCGCCGGTGAGGTGTTCAGCGCCTACTGCACCGATGCCGACACCGGCGAACCGGTCGCCCCGGAGTCGCACGTGGAGTACTGCGCAGGCTTCGAACTCGGCGCGGACGAGCCGGAGACGCACCACTGACAGGCCGGAGGGGCTCCCCGCCGCCACCGGCAGGGAGCCCCTCCACCACAGAACGCCGCGCGGACTACTCGCCCGACAGCACCATCTGAGCCGCGACCCGCGCCTCCTCGGCGGAGTCCGCCGCACGAGCGGCGGAAGCGGCGCGCTCGCACTGCGCGAGCGTGTACTTCGCCAGCGTGGCGCGTACATAGGGAATGGACGCGGCACCCATCGACAGGGAGGTCACACCCAGCCCCGCCAGGACACAGGCCAGCAGCGGATCGGAGGCCGCTTCACCACAGACACCACAGCTCCTGCCCTCGGCCCTGGCCGCCTCCGCCGACAGCGCGACCAGATCGAGCAGCGCGGGCTGCCAAGGATCCTGCAGCCGCGACACCGCCCCGACCTGACGGTCGGCGGCGAAGGTGTACTGCGCCAGGTCGTTGGTGCCCAGCGAGAGGAACTCCACCTCCCGCAGGATCGAACGCGCCCGCAGCGCGGCGGACGGAATCTCCACCATCGCACCGAACTTCGCCTGCAGACCGGCCTCACGGCAGGCGTCGGCGAAGGCCTTGGCATCCGCACGGTCCGCCACCATCGGCGCCATGACCTCAAGGTGTACGGGCAGGCCCTGGGCCGCCTTCGACAACGCGGTCAGCTGGGTACGCAGCACATCGGGGTGATCCAGCAGACTCCGCAGCCCACGCACACCCAGTGCCGGGTTGGGCTCGTCCGCCGGAGTCAGGAAGTCCAGCGGCTTGTCGGCCCCGGCGTCCAGGACCCGTACGACGACCCGTCCCTCGGGAAACGCCTCCAGCACCGCACGGTACGCGGCGACCTGCTTCTCCTCGGACGGCGCCTGCTTGCTGTCGTCCAGGAACAGGAACTCGGTACGGAACAGCCCCACGCCCTCCGCGCCGGCCTCGACCGCCGCCGGTACGTCGCCGGGCCCGCCGACATTGGCGAGCAGCGGGACCTTGTGACCGTCGGAGGTGGCACCCGGACCGGACGAAGCCGACAGCGCCGCCTTGCGCGCCGCAGCGGCACTCTCCATCTCGGCACGCTTCTCGGCACTCGGCTCGACGAAGATCTCACCGGTGCTGCCGTCCACGGCGACGACCGTGCCCTCGGCGAGCTCACCGGCACCGGGGAGAGCCACCACGGCGGGAACTCCGAGCGCCCGGGCGAGAATCGCACTGTGGCTGGTCGGCCCGCCCTCCTCGGTCACGAAGCCGAGCACCAACGCCGGGTCGAGCAGCGCCGTGTCCGCGGGCGCCAGGTCCCGGGCGATCAGCACATAGGGCTCGTCGCTGTCCGGCACACCGGGCATCGGCACACCGAGCAGCCGGGCCACGATCCGATTGCGCACGTCATCGAGGTCGGCGACGCGCCCCGCCAGGTACTCCCCGGCATTGGCGAGCAGCGCCCGGTACGCGGCGAACGCGTCGTAGACACCGCGCTCGGCGGTGCTGCCGACGGCGATGCGCCGTTCCACGTCGGCCATCAGCTCGGGGTCCTGCGCCATCATGGCCTGGGCCTCGAGCACGTGCTGAGCCTCGCCACCGGCCAGGTTGCCGCGCGCGATCAGGTCGGCCGCCACGGCCTCCACGGCCTGCCGCGCACGCCCCTGTTCGCGCTCGGCCTCATCGGCGGGAATCTGCTTGGCCGGGGGTTCGAGCACCGCCGTACCCATATGACGCACCTCGCCGATCGCCACCCCGTGGCTCACACCGACGCCTCGCAGCGTTGTCTCCATTTCACCCGTCTCCGGTCGTGCGGTGGTCCGTGCCGCCGCGGTGGATATCCAGTCGGCTGTCATCGCGCCGAATTCGTCACTGCCAGCCGAACAAGGGGTCGCCGACCTTCACGTCGCCGTCCTCGCGGACCGCGGAGAGGGATTCGGCGGTGGCCTCCAGCGCCACGACCGGGCACACGGGCGACTTGCCGGCCGCCTCGACGCCCGCGGGATCCCAGCGCACGATGCCCTGACCGCGGGTGACCGTGTCCCCCTTGTTGACAAGGAGCTCGAAGCCCTCGCCATTGAGCTGAACGGTGTCGATGCCGAGGTGTGTGAGGACACCGTGGCCGTGCTCGTCCACGACGACGAACGCGTGCGGGTGCAGGGAGACGACGATGCCGTCGACCGGCGACACGGCCTCGGACGGCTCGCGCACGGGATCGATGGCAGTTCCAGGGCCCACCATCGCGCCGGAGAAAACCGGGTCGGGTACCGCAGCGAGCCCGATGGCGCGTCCGGCAAGAGGGGACGTCACAGTGGTCATAGGGAGCCTCCCAGGGGTGAAGCTTGATCGGCGCCGTCACAGCCTGTGGGCGACGGCGTGCTGTTCAGCAGCGTAAGTCAAAAGAAGTGCCGGTTCCGCCCGAGTCCTGCCGGTTCGCGGCCTTAGAAGCGCACCGGCAGGGATTTGCCTCGACTCCCGGCGGCCTGTACTGTCGTACTCCTGCCTGGCCCCAACGCGACTTTGAGTCGGGGGTCGGCGGCGACTTTTAAGCCCTGAATCTAACCGGACTCGGCACCTGCATGCCTGCAGGGGCTGGTCAAGGAAAGCGAAAAGGCCTGATAGAGTCGGACTCGCCGGAAAGGGAAACGCGAAAGCGAAGAACTGGAAAGCGAACCCGCTTCGACCGGGAATCGGACACGAAAGAGTCTGATAGAGTCGGAAACGCA
>NZ_JBSFBQ010000064.1:0-36570 GCF_053593015.1 Streptomyces sp. NPDC002403
CATCGGGCACGAGATCAGCAGACACCCAGAAGATCCTGCCGACACAACACCCAACTGCCAAGCCAACACACCGATCTCATTATGAAACGATCAGTAAGGGTGGTTGACCCGGAGACGAACGCACGCCGTCCACCTCGGCCGGCCAGGGGCCGGCGGGCCTGGATCTCGGTGGCGTCCAGACGCAGCTCGATCCCCCGGCCTGCGCACGGGCGAGCACATCCGCCAGGGTCGGCAGCCGCAGGCCGGGGCGGTCGGGGACCCCACATCCCCGCTCGGCCAACCGGGCGCGAATCTCGCCGATCGCGCGAGTGATCGTGGAACGGTCGACGCCGCACGGCAGCCCGAGCACCGAGTGCGGAAGCGCACTCCGCAGGGCCACGATGGTTTGACGCCGCGCCGAGTTCCGGCGCCACGTATTGACTCCCCCGCTCATCTCGCGTGAACGTCCTCGGCCGGTGGGTCCGTTGTTCCGGGAGTCAGCTGCCGTCCTGTTCGGCGTCGAGCCAGCCCAGCTGTGCCGCACGGAAGCCCAGCTGCATGCGGTTCTGCACCTTCACGGTGTCCATCATCTGGCGAATCCGGCGCTGCACCGTCCGCATGGAGGTGTGCAGTTGGGTGGCGATCGCTTGGTCGGTGAGGCCTGTCAGGAGCAGGCTGAGTATCCGTGCACCCAGATCATCGATGGCGGGCTCGCTCTGCAAGCGACTCGCAGAGGCGACGAACGGCGTTGCCTTCTCCCATTCGGACTCGAACAGTGCGATCAGCGCGTCGAGCAGGCTGCACTCGTGCACGAGCAGGGCTCCCGCCTTTGCGGCATTGGCGGAGCCGAGGAGTGGAACAATGGCCAACTCGCTGTCCACGATGAAGAGTTTCAGCGGGACTGATTCAGCGATCCGGACCATCTCTCCAGCAGCCCGCGCCCGGATGATTTCATCGAACGACGGAGCTCCCTCGTCGAGTATCGAGCGTTCAATTATCACGCGGTAACGGACACCCCGCTCGATGACCGCGTCGTCGGTCATGTTGCCGGACGAAAAGAACGGCGCCTTGGCAAAGTTCATGACCTCTCTCCGTGCGCCGAGTTGTATGTGTCCGACGCGTTCGCGGATGGCCTCGGTGCCGTGGATCACGTCGACGACCTCCGCTGCGCCACGACCGAGAGTGGTCGCGCGGTAGATTTCGTCGAGGGATTCGAGTTCGAGTTTCGCCAGATTGAGCTCGTTCTGTCGCTGGACCAGGGGCGCCCGCAGCGCCGCCGCCGGTGGGGCGGCGACGAACCGAGTGGTGTCGCCGAGGCTGCGCGCGACGAGCCCCCGGTCTTCGAGCCTGTTGAGGATGCCCACCACCTGACGGATGTCGCAGCCGATGAGTTCGGCAAGTCCGGTGGGTGTGGCGGAGGCCACCGAGACCAGAATGCGGTAGGTGTCCGCCTCTTCGGGGGTAAGTCCCAGCACGTCTGACAGCATGATGTTTCTCCGTCTGTCCGTTGGTGCTCCGGCCTGGCGTCTGTGTCGTGGAAGGAGCGCTCCGGCCTCCCCTTGCCAGCGGGGCGAGGTCACCGGAATGCGGATCCGGGTATGCCGTTGGTCCGGTGCGAGCAGCACCGGACCAACGCCTGATCAAGCGGTGCCCGTTCGGAGCAGTTGCTCGCGAACGGTCCGTGGGCGCAGTCCCCGTCCGCATTCGGTGCGGGATGCGCCGAAAGGCAAGGGTCACGGCCGGTGCGAAGCTCACGTCTCGCCCCGGCCGCGCTCCCTCCGGATCGGGATCGCCTCAGCGCAGTCGGTACGCCTGAGGAATGGTCTGCTTGACGTTGTTCCCCGCGCTGTCGGTCGCGCTGATCCGCAGTGCGACTCCTCCGGGCGTGTGGTCACGCTTCGGATGCTTGATGCGCGCGATGAAGGTGTTCTTCCCGTCACCCTTGGTCATCACCGACTGCCAGGTCTCACCGCCGTCGAAGCTGGCCTGTGCCCGCAACTCGATGACGGTCGGTGGCGTGCTGAGCCGGTCCTGGTAGTACCCGGTGACGGTGATGGGGTGAAGCCTGTTGGCCTTTGCGGTGTTGTCCAGGTCCAGGCCCAGGTCGTACCGCAGGAAGATAAGCGGTTCCGGACGGCACGGGCCGGGTTCCTTGACGACGACGTCCGCGATGCACGGCTGTGGCTTCGGGGTGTCGGACTTGGTCGGACGGTCGGAGGTGTACTCCCATGTGGTCTTGACCCCGTTGGTCTCCGCCTGGAACGAGTATCGGGCCGATTCCGCAGGGAGGTCGTACGCGATGACGTCGGCCTTGCACCCCGCCAGCGCGAGCACTGCTACGGCTGCCGACGCCGCCAGGTTCACCTTCCGGCGCCACCTCGGTGGCACTGCCGCGTTCATCGGAGCAGTCTCCTTTCCCACTTCGGTCATCACCGCCCACTCCTCGACACCAGGTCCGGCACATTGCCGGGCTCGCCGAGCTCGAAGACGAACTCGACCGGGTGGAGCTTTTGCTGGAGTTCGTGGCCGGCGTCGTCGAAGAGGCCTACGCCGCAGACGGGGGGCTCACAGGCCTGGATCCCGTAGATCAAATGGGCGATGCCCGTGTCGTTGAGCATGCCCATCATGGCCTGGCGACCACCCCCGCCGCTGGTCAGGTACAGGGTGGGCCAGAAGCGGTCGCCTTCCCGGCAGCCGGCGCACGGCAGGCCGGTGTCGGCGGTGAAGCCCGACTTGGTGCGGACCTGGGGCACCGCGCCGGGAAGGGACGGACCCTCGTTCCAGTCGATCGTGTTCTTCTTGCCGAGCGCCAGGTCCTGAGTCTCGGAGGAGCCCGACGGATCTGCCACGGACGGCGCGAGATAGTCCCTTACAGACATCTCGAAACGGTCGATCGCGTTGTCGTTCCGCGGCCCGACCAACGTGGTGAACTGCCGCTGACTGTCCGGCTTGGGCAGCATGATTTCCTCTGTCACCGGACCGGACTCGGTAATCCGGTTCCAGCTGAAGTGGGGAATCGCGCCGGGCTGGTCGGCGTGGAAGCGGTGATCGACACGGACGAGATCCCGGGACTGGATCCGGAACGGCAGATTGCCGGGAACGCGACCAGGGGAGTCGAAGGCCAGAGCATAGGCCTTGGACACTTCGCGGCTGCCGCCGAGTCCGATCTGGACGCCGGACTTGGCTCCGCCCTCGATCCGCCGGATCAGTGTGGCGGCCTGGGCCGGGGGTACGGTCACGATCGGCAGCGCTGCGTACGGATCGACGGGCGGGCAGCTGTCGGGACCGTTTTCGCACTTGTACTGTCGGGACGACTCGTACTTCAGCAGGGCGACCCGATCGGTTTCGCCGGTCACCAGCACCCCCACCGCGCCTTCGGAGGCGGCCGCCGCCACTCGCTTGCGAAGTGCGGTGAAGTCGCAGGTCGTCCCGCAGATGTCGGTCGGCTTCAGCAGCACCAGCGCGCCCTTGGCATCGATGTCAGCGAGTTCCTCGGCCGAGCCGGTGCCCGCGTAGACGACGGGCTTCTTCCCGTTGGAGGGCAGTCGGGGAATCTTCGATCGCACGAGGGTGGATACGGGCTTGCCGTCCTTCGTCCACCTCTGGTTACCGCCGTTTATGGTGGTGTCCGGTGTCGCGTAGCGGGCGCCCAGGTCGAAGGAGTCACCGTTCCCCGTGACCTGCATCGTCACTGACGGCGGTACCAGGACATGCTGGCTGTGGAAGTCCAGTGTGCCGAGGCTGACCCTGCCGGCGGTCGGCAGTGCCCACCAGTTCGGTTCACCGGGACCGTATTCGGTGGCCAACTGTGCCGTGATTGCCCAGTCTCCGTCCACGGAGGTCCGTTCGGTCTTGATGCCTGCCTGGTATGTCTCTGTCGGCTCCGGGGTGTTCACCTTGACCGGCTTGGCCTTCCGCAGGTCCAGCTCCACCGTGGTCGCCCCGGTGACCTCCACCTCCGGCACCATCGGTGCGGCCTGGTTGAGTTCGCCGGCCGCGTTCCGCCACGTCACCCCGATGGCTGCCGTGACAGTGCCGGAGAACACCCGTGCCTTGATCGTCTCGCCGCCCGGTGTCGTCAGCGGCTTTTCGTACAGGTTCAGCTTGTCCTCGTCGACCGGGACGATCAGTGCGTTGCCGTACGAGACATCGGTGGCGCCGGCCGGAGGAGTGACCTTGATGGTCAGATCGTGACGGATCGGCTCCACAAAGGTGGAGATCCGCGATGATCCGAGCAGTGCCCCCGCGCTGTCCTTGGCGGTCAGGACGCCGGCGTATGCGCCGTACTGCCCCGAATCGTCCACCACCCTGCCGTCCATGGTCACCGTCACATCGGCCGAACCGTTGGCGGGCACGGTCAGCTGGTCGGCGCTGAGCGTGAACAGCCCGGCCGGTGCGGGCTTGCCCGCGTAGGAAGCCGAGGCGGAGAGCGTGAGAGTGATCGGCTCGTCGGTCCAATTGCTGTAGGTGACCGTCCTCGACACCGGCGAGTGCGGGTATTCGGCTCGGCCGAAGACCAGGTTCCCGTCGGGAATGATCTTCGGATCGATCGCGCGGGCCACGTCCACCCGGCCGGCGCCCTGTGCATACAGGTCGTGCCCGAGGTCCTTGGAGGTCGCCATCAGCAGCGCTTTGATCTGCCGCCCGGTGAAGTCCGGGTGCTGCTGGGCGATGATCGCAGCGGCACCGGCCATATGGGGCGTGGCCATGGAAGTGCCGCTGGCGGACGTGTAGTAGTCGTCCACGGGCTTGCCCATCGAGGTGCCCTTGGCGCGGGCCGCGGCGATGGCGACGCCCGGAGCGGCGATGTCCGGCTTGGCCGCGCCGTCTCCGACGCGAGGTCCGCGGCTGGAGAAGGAAGCCATCTGGTCGCTCTTGTCCACGGCTGCGACGGTCAGCGCTTCGTCGGCGGCACCTGGCGATCCGACCGTCTCGGGGTCCGGTCCGCTGTTGCCCGCGGCGATGACGAACAAGGTGCCGTAGGTGCGGCTGAGAGCGTTGACCGAGCTGCTCAGCGGGTCCGTTCCGTCGCTGGCCCCGCCGCCGAGGCTCATGTTCACCACGTCGGCACCGGACTTGGCGGCCCACTCCATACCGGCGATGACCGCGTCGCCGGCGCATCTGCCCTCGTCGTCACACACCTTGCCGATGGAGAGCTTCGCACCGGGCGCCACACCACGACGCAGCCCGTCGGAGGCCTTGCCGGTACCGGCGATCGTGGACGCCACGTGAGTACCGTGTCCGTGTCCGTCCACCGGGCCGCTCGGACTGTTGGTGAAGTCGGTGGCCTCGGCGATCTGGCCGGCGAGATCGGGGTGGGTGGCGTCGATGCCGCTGTCCAGCACCGCAACCTTCACGTTCGAACCGTTGTAGCCGCGTTCCCAGGCAGCGGGCGCGCCGATCTGCGGCACGGACTTGTCGAGCTGAAGTGTGGTCAGCTCGTTCAGCCACACCTTCTTCACTCCGGCCAGCGGGCCGGTGGCCTGGGAGGCGGCGGACTTGCCGGTGTTCTTCTCCCCCACTTCTCGCCACCACTGGCCGTTGCCCTTGATGGTCATCGAGCGGGCGTTGATGCTCGGCAGGACGGTCTTGGCGGTCGTGCCGACGGCGGTCGCCGCTGTCCGGGCAGTGGCCTTTCCGCTGTACGCGGTGATCACCGGGACTTCACCGGTTCTGCCCTCGGCCGCCCAATCTGCCAGTTTGGCGAGGTTGAAGAGCTCCCAGTCCAGCAGATCGGCCCGGAGCAGCGGCAACGCGTCTGCCGGTACGACGTAGACCTGGTCGTTCCTGGTGACGGTATGAAAGAGAACCGACTCCTGCCCGGCCCGTGTCGCGGGCTTGATCTCACGGACGAACGGCTTCCGGTCCTTGGTGAGGCCGATCTGCACCTTGTCTCCGGTCACCAGCGTCAGTGACAGGTCCGCCCGAGTTCCGGCGGCAGCCTTGAGCAGGCTGTCGCGAACCGACGCGGGCAGGTTGAGGGAAGCAGGGGCAGACGGAGCCGGAGCCGGGTTGGAAGCGTTCGCTGTGGTGCTCGACATGACCGCCCCGAGGGCGGTGATGCCGACGGCCGCGGTGACCAACCGTCGCCTGAGACGCCTCATCTCAAGGCCTCCTGCGCTGCGGTGGTTTGGGGCTCGCCGTGTAAATGGCGCGGCGGATGCATGAGTGTCTCCTACTCTTCGTGAGAAAGAAGTACTTGCTGCATTCGGCAGTAACTTTCGGGCTCCGCACGGACCGAGACAACCGATTGGCAGTGGCGGATCTCTTCCATGTCGCAGACCCGCCACGACATTCGACCGGTAGACCGGCGGAGGAACGCCAAAGCGCCAATGGGCAGGGCAACTCCGGCGCCGGGTCCGGGAACGTGGAGCTGCGCCGATGATGCGGTGCACCGAGCAAACCGGCACTGACGTCAGAAGTGCCGGTTGTTCCCCGCCTTTTGAGGTTGCTACCCGTTTCGGCAATACGGAGGAGCAGCGCGGCACTTGGTTGCCGGCATAACGGGGTGCGCCCCTGGCGCAAGGGCGTGCCTGCGCCAGGGGTGCGGGCGGGAGAGGGTTGCCGTGGAGGTCAGCGAACGGCGTAGGCCTTGATCAGGGTCTGCTCGATCCTGCTGCCGTTGGTGTCCTGTGCCTTGACGCGCAGGGACACATAGCCCGATGCCGGGTTGTTCACGGACACCTTGTAGCTGCCGTCGCTCTTGCTCTTGAGCTTCGCGGGCTGCCAGGTGGCACCATCGTCGGAGGACGCCTCCACCTTCACCCCGTCGATGTCCGGGGTGGCGCCGTTCTGGAGGAGGAACGACAGGGCGAAGTGGTAGGTGGTGCCGCCCTCGGCGGTGTTCTCCGCGTCCAGGTCCAGGCCGTACCTCGGCCAGAGCAGCGCCAGGTCCTCCTTGCCGTTCGCCGGCCGGGCGGACTTGAACGTCCACGCGGTGCCGGCCTTGGTGGACAGCGGGAACCACGCCGGGTGCTCGGTGTCCATGGTGATCCGGTAGGTCGCCGGGTCGGGGCCGACTGGCAGCGTCGTGAGCGAGAACCAGCCTTGTTCCTTGAGGAGTCTGCCGTCCTGGAACAGCCGCACCGTCGATGTGGTGCCGTTGTCGCCCTGGAAGTAGGCGTAGTGTCCGGGCTGGCTGTCGCCCATCTCCATCATGTTGAGGGTGACCTTGCCACCGTCGCGGAACGCAAGGGTGCTCTCCGGTCCGGACGGGCCGTTCGCCGCACCCAGCCAGGTCTCCTCCCGCCGCTCGCCCGGGCTGTAGTTGCGGTTGAGGTCTCTCATGCTGGTGATGATGTCCTTGCGGTCCGGGTAGACCGTGTGCCACCACCCCATGTCCTTCATCGTCGGCCACTTGCTGCCGGTGGAGTACCACTCCTCCCGGTCGGCCGGCGCGTCGTAGAAGTCCACGAGCTGGGTGATGAACGATTCTCCCGGGCGGATCGCCGAGTCGGTGTCGCCGATCAGAGTGCCCTTGGTGCCGCGGTAGTGGGACTTCACCACGGCCGAGTTCTCCGCGGTGACCGCGTCGGTGGGGTCGGCCGGAAGTCCACCGGGAACCATCAGCGCGATGTTGTACACGTAGGGATTCTTCTTGATGCCCTGCAGGCTGATCCGCGTGGGACCGTCGGCCATCCGGCCGAAGAGCACCGCTCCCTCGTCCTGGGTGAGGCTCCAGGCCGGGATGGCAGTGCCGGTGACGCGCGGCACGCTGGTGGCGTAGACGCCGGGCCGGTCGTTGACGATGATCGCTGCCTTCGCACCGGCGCCCGCCACTGCGGCGATCTGGTCGGCAGCCTTCAAGGTGGCATCACGGGTGACGACCGCGAGCTTGCCATCGAGGTCCTTGCCGGCCAGGTCCTCCGGCCGTCCCGTGCCGGCGTCGACCGCCTTGAGTTTGCTGGAGCCGTACAACCGGGCCGCATAGGTCACCGGCTTGAGCGGGAGCGCGCCTCCCGGCCCGCCGTAGGACGCCCGGATCACCGGCGAGTACCTGCGGTCCTGGAAGTTGAACTCGAAGGTGCCGTCCGTCACCGGCTTGGTGGGCACCACATAGGCGTGCTTCGAGAACAGGCTCGACGTACCCTTCATGTAGTCGATCCCTTTCTTGCCGGGGAGGCTCTGGCGGTACCCGAGCTTGTAGTTGCTCGACTGCGACTCCTTGGGGGTCGCGACCTTGACCTCCTTGCCCAGCCGGGCGTCCATCGTGATCGTCCGGTCCGCCTTCAGATCCACGACGGGCTCACCGGCGAGCGTGTTGCTCACGGCCAGGCCCGTGGCCTTGTCCTTCGTGTACACGATGCCCATGACGGAGTAGCGACCCTGCGGCACCGCGACGGTCTTGGTTCCGCCCTGGGGGAAGACCTCGTGGACGACCCCGTTGTCCAGGTCGAACACCGCGAGTTCGGCGGACGCCGGATCTCCGTTCCGGTCGATCGTGTTGAGGGTGAGGTCGACGGTGGGCACGTCCTTCGTGGCGCCGACGGTGGTGCGGATCGCGGTGCCGTCGGCCGCGGTGGCGGTGATGACACCGGTGTAGTCGCCCACGGCGCCGAGTTCGGGGTGGTAGGTCACCGTCACGCTCTCGGTGGAGCCGGCCGGGACCGTCACGCTGTCGGCGCTGAGCGTGAACATGCCGTCCGGCGGGGGTGCCGTCTCTCCTAGGCTGAGCAGGCGGAGCGACAGCGTGGTGTCCGTCGCGGAGGTGTTGACGTAGTCGATCGTCCTGGTGACTGGCATGCTCTCGGTCGACCTCTTACCCATGCTGATGACGGCGGGGCTTGAGTACGTCGTGGCGTCGATCGCCTTGGGCACGTCGACGCGGCCGTTACCACCCTGGTAGGCGTTGTACGAGCCCTGCTCGGCGGTGCTGACCAGCACCTGCTTGAGCCGGTCGGCGGTCCAGTCGGGGTGGCGCTGGACGAGGATCGCCGCTGCGCCGGACACATGCGGGGTGGCCATCGAGGTGCCGTTGGCCGCAGTGTAGTCGGCGTCGATGGGGGTGCCCATCGTGGTGCCAGCGGCGCGCGCGGCGACGATGCCCACGCCCGGTGCGGTGATCTCCGGCTTGACCGCGAAGGTTTCCTTGACCGGGCCGCGGCTGGAGAAGTTCGCGAGCTGATCCTGCTTGGACACCGCGCCGACGGTCAGTGCGTCCTCGGCGGCACCGGGCGAGCTCACGGTGCCCTTGCCCGGGCCCTCGTTGCCGGCCGCGATGACGAACAGCGACCCGGAGGACGCGGTGAGCTGGTTGACGGCCTGGCTGATCGGGTCGGTGCCGTCGCTGGGGACCGAACCGCCCAGGCTCATGCTGATGACGTCGGCGCCCTGGGCCGCCGCCCACTCCATGCCGGCGATGACCATCGACTCGGAGCCCGAACCGGCCGTGTTGAGGACCTTGCCGATGTACAGGTCGGCGCCCGGTGCCACCCCCTTGAGCCTGCCGCCCGATGCGGCACCCGAGCCGGCGATCGTCGAGGCGACATGGGTACCGTGGCCGTGATGGTCGACCGTGTCGGGGTCGTCGGTGAAGTTCTGCGTCTTCTTCACCTGCCCCGCCACATCGGGATGGTTGGGGTCGATACCGGTGTCGAGGATCGCCACCTTGGTGCCGGTGCCGTCATAGCCGGCCGCCCACGCGTCCGGGGCACCGATCTGCGGCACACTTTGGTCCAGGGCGACGTGCACCGGCTTGTCGAGCCAGAGCTTCTTGATGCCGGCGGCGAGCTTCGGCACCTTGGTCCTGGCGGTGCTGTCGTCGTCGACCGCCTCCCAGAACGTCGCCGCCTTCTTCTTGGCTGCGTGCAGCGCCACCGCGTTGGCGCTGGGCAGTTCGGCCTTCTTCACTGAGCCGGCCGGCGCGGCCTGGTCGAGCGCTTTGCCGGCCTTGCCCGGCGCGCCCTGGTAAGTCGCGGTCAGTGGAATGGTGGGGCGGTGTGCGTCGTCGTAGCCGTACTCGACCAGCTTGGTGACGTTGAACAGTTCGCGGTCGAGTTCGTTCGCGGCGAGGTACGGCTGTGCCTTGTCCGGGATGACATAGACCTCGTCGCCCACCTTCAGGGTGGTGAACGCCGCCGGGGTGCCGTCGGCCGCGGGCTCGACCGTCGCAACCTGAACGCTGCCGGCATGGCGTTCAAGCGTCACCACCTCGCCTGTGACGAGGGTGAGCTTGTGTGTGGCGACGACGGGGCTGTTCTGGTGCGGCCGGGCGGCCTTGGCTGTCGGCGTCTCGGCGGCGGTGGCAGCGGGGAGGGTGCCAAGCGTGCCGGCCACACAGGCTGCGGTGAGAATCCCCAGGGCGGTCCGCACTGGACGACGTGTCAGCCAGTAGGATATTGGGGTGGCCGGGTTGGCTGAGGATCTGTTCGGCCCAGTCGGTTGCGAATGTCTCATTGAGGCGATGACCTTCTCTGAGGGGGAGCAAGGGCGCGCGAAAGCCACGCGGTCACGGAAGCTCGGAGCCGCGTCGGATCACTGCGTCGTACCTGGCGGGTGGTTGTGCCAGCCCTCCTGGAATGCCTTTCCATCCGGGTTGACTGTGAGAATGGCGCGGTGGATGCTTGAGCTTTTCCTGCTCTTCATGGGAAAGAAGTGCTTGCTGCATTCGGCAGATACTCTCGGGCTCTGCACGGACCGAGACAACCGATCGGCAGTGGCGGATCTCGTCCATGTCGCAGACCCGCCACAAAGGGCGACCGGGAGATCGGCAGAGGAACGCCAAAACACCGGCGGGAATGCGTCAGCAGCGTCTGGGAGGAAACCGACGACCAGGGGCACGACGGCGACGACGCCGAGGACGTCCTGGAGGGCGGAGACGGGACAGGGAGCAGGTGAGTAGGGCGGCGGCCGGGGTGCCGTGGTCAGCGAGGAACGCGGCCCGCCGTGCCCGCGGTTCGTGCGGCTGCGGGTCATCGACCCGGCTGGAGGTCTCCGCTCGGCACCACACCATCGGCCCGATCCACGAGGCCGAGGCCCTGCACCGGGTCTGGCACCTGTACGAGCCGCTGCGGGAGGTCTGCGCCCCCGGGGCGTTCCCTGCCTGGCACGATGCCTGGTGGGGTTCCTGCGCCCACCGGAGTTCGGCAGGGCGTTCCGTGCGAGCTACCGGTGTGCCGCCCAGAGGGCTCAGGCAAACGGCACTGGGCGGTGTGCCTGATACGGAACGGGCGACGCCGAGCGACGAGTAACAGTGCGCGTATCGCCAACTTTCGGATGTGAGCGGGATCAACCGATCCAGGCCGGCGCCAGGGCCTCGTGCGCCAGGGCCCGAGAAGCGCTCGAGCCATCGGCCGGGACGGTGTAGAGATCGGCGCTGTAGTCGGGTAGCGAGTAGACCAGGTTACGGTCGTCCGACCAGACCGCCTGGTCGTCGACGCTGCGGGATTCCGCGACCGGGTGGTCCTTCATCGTTTCGAGGTCCAGGACGTACAACCGCCAGGGGAGGTTCGTGGGCAGGCCTGGGACGCGCTTCTTGAAGGCGATCTTCGTTCCGTCGGGGGACAGTGAGGGACACTCGACGTTGCTGCGAACAGTGGTGGCCGTCTTGGTGGTGACGTCGCCGTGGATCAGATACGTCTGACCGCCGGTGCCGAGCGTGGCGTAGAAGTGCTCGTCGTCGATGAACGTGACACCCCAGAAGTTGGCGTCGGCGCGGTGAAAAGGCTTCCCGTCCTTGGTGACGGCGTATTCCTCCAGGCTGGGCTGGAGGGCGCCCGTGCGGGTGTCGAGGATCGACGTGCGGGTGGAGAAGGTCTTTTGTGCGTAGCTGTCACCCCCGACGAAGACCGTCCATGCGGCCATGTGCCCGCTGGGCGAAACCCGGGACCGGTTGGGAATTCCGGCGAGAGGTACCCGTCGGGTCACGTGCAGGCCTGAGTCCAGGACGAGCGCAGTGTAGGTCTCCGCGTACACCCCCATCTCAGACTGGAGGCAGATTCCGGTGCCGGCGGTCGCGTAGAAGCGTATGCACTTCACTCCGGAGTAGGTGCGCGGCCCGTCGGGCGCGTCCGCCGGGGCGCTGCTCAACTCGTCGCGGTGCGGCCCATACTTCAGCGAGCGGAAGACGATCCGAGGGGGGCCTCCGGGCGCGAGCGACACCGTGCCGGCTCCGCCCCCGGGCCCGCCCGCCCGGACATGGTTTCTGCGGTCCGCCTGGTTCGACCACCCGACCACACCGGCCACGCTCGCGAGGGCCAGGACGCTGGCGAGGAGCACCAGCAGTTTGTTGCGGTTGGTCATCGCGTCGGCCGCCCGGGCCGTTCGGGGCGCCTTGGTCTCCCGGCGCCTCGTCTGCTGGTCGGTCACTGCCCGTCACTCCCTTTTCCACATGCCGAACCTTCGGCCGTTGAATGCTCGGCTGCCGGGCGCAGCCGTATCGACAACACCAGGCTCAGCGCCAGCGCGAGTGCAGCACCGCTGAGCGCAGAACGGTCGCCCCACGCTGTCCAGGCCGCGCCGAAGGCGATCGAGCCGACGAAGCGTGCCGCGGCCTGGCCGGTCTGCACCAGGGCGAGGCCGCTGGACCGCAGGCCGGCCGGTACGGAACCGGCTGCGGCGGCCATGAGCACACCGTCAGTGGCGGCGTAGAAGGCGCCGTGCAAGGCGAGGGCCGCGTACGGCAGCCACCCGGACTGCACGTGTGTGAGCAGCAGCCCGTACGCCGTGAGCAGCACGAGGTGGCCGCCGATGAATACCCGCCAGCTGCCTGTCCGGTCCGCCCACCGGCCCAGCGGCACCGCCAGCAGCAGGAACGCCACTGCCGTGCCCAGCGGCAGCAGTGCGATCCAGCGGTCGGACACCCCGAGTTGCCGTTGCAGCAGCAGGTAGATGAACGAGTCGCTGACCGTGGCCAGGCTCAGCACCATCGCGCACAGCACCAGGCGGCGCAAGTCGCGGCGGCCGAGCAGGGCGACGGCGGCGCGCAGTGACGGGCGTTCCGCGGCGGACGCCGGCGTGGCGCCCAGCTCCGGGGCGCGCGAGGGCACGAACAACAGCAGCACGATCACGCCCAGGGCAGCCACGCAAAAACTGACCGTGAACACAACGTTGTAGCCCTCGGGGGCCTGACGAAGAATCAGGAACGCGACCAGCGGGCCGAGCAGGGCACCGGTGGTGTCCATCGCCCGGTGCACGCCGAACGCCCGGCCGCGGGTCTCCGGCGGCGAGGACAGCGAGATCAGCGCGTCGCGGGGCGCGGTGCGCAGGCCCTTGCCGGTGCGGTCCATCGCCAGCACCGCGCCGATCAGCGGCAGCGTGTGCACGGCCAGCAGCAGCGGCTTGGCGATCGCGGACAGGCCGTACCCGAGGGCGGCGACCGTCTTGTGGCGGCCGCCGCGGTCGGCAAGGTGCCCGCCGACCAGCCGGACTAGCGCGCTGAATCCGTTGTAGACCCCGTCGAGCAGACCGAATCCGAGCGGGGACAGGCCCAGTCCGGTGACCAGGTACAGCGGCAGGATGGCGGTGACCATCTCCGACGAGATGTCGGTGACGAGACTGACCGTGCCGAGCACGAGCACGGTCGTCGTCACAGCCGACCGCCCGGGGAAAAATCCCCGGGCGGTCGGCGCGGTCGCTGCGGGAGTGCTGCCGCGGCTCTCACTGACGTACATGGTCACCCGGTCCAGATGCGGGGATGCAGGACGCGGGCGCGGCCTGGATAGCAAGCGTCGACGTGCCCACCGGCACCGCACCGACCGCCTGGTAGGGGCCCCCGAGTCCGGCCCGCAGGTCGGCGGCAATGGTGGCCCAGTCGATGGCGGTCGACAAGACGGCGAAGCCGCGCCGGGGCGGACTCCATCCGGGCATGGATTACCTCCGGAAATCTCCTGGTATGCGGTTTGTGACGGCGGCTCACCAAACTTAGAGGGGCATACGCCCTGGTCGAGAAGACGTAGCGTGAACTGACTCGGAACGATTTGGTCCGGTTGGCGTCCCTGAGGTTGCGCGCCCAGCTACCTTCCCTGGCCCTGAAACGAGGCTCCTGACCCCCGGGCCCGGAATGACTGTTGTCCCTGTCAAAGACATGACCTGGGCGTGGCGTCACGGCGGCCCGGAGCACCGTCCGACTTCTGATGAGCGATCCGTACCTTCTGGTGTCCACGCTGATCACGGGGGCGCCGTGTCCAGGAACTCCCGCACTTTGTCGTTGAGGTGCCGGAACCGGTCGTCGCGGCGGATGGCCGCTACCTGCCAGGACCTTGGCGTTGGTTGCCGCGCAGGCTGAACCCGGCCTCCTTCAGCAGCGCAGCCACCGTGTCCCGGCCCACAACGCGACCCTGGGTAGCTAGCTCACGGGCCAAGTGCCGCAGCGACTTCGTCGTCCAGGTCAATGGACCTCTGATCGCCTTGTGTGCCGTGCTCGCCCCAGGGACAGCCGCCCTGGGGCGAAGCCCCGGGTCCTTCTCGGTGAGTGCCGGGCGGCCCCGCCCGCGCGGGGCACCCTGTCATGGGGCTCGGCTCTTTCCTCCAACTCGGCGAGTCCCGGCTGACACACCCCTTGGAGACGTCTGCGGGCTCGGCGACGGCGTCGTTCCCACCGTATGCGAGCTGCTGCGCCTCCGCCCCCAGCTTCGCCCGCAACGCCTCGATCAACCCATCGGTACGCCCCATGTCACATCAACGAGCTGAAATTCCGGAAGCAGCCAGTAGTTCGTCGACGGGCCCTCGCGGACGCCTCATCGCGGAGACGCCGAGGCGTCCGCGACCTTCGGACCCACCGACCGCTCCACGGCCCATGCGGGCACGGGACGTCGCGGTGAGGCCGGTTCCGCACCAGAAGCCACGCCGACCGGGGGATCGACCACGGTCCCCCGGTCGGCGCCTTCGGCGGCCTGGGGCCTGGCCGCTTCCGTCCACCGGCTCAGTCTCCCAGAATGCGAACGTCCGGGGGTGACTCCAGACTTTGAGTCCGTTACGAAGCGTTCGGAGCGGTATCGGTGACCCATACCTGTCCGGCTGTGTTTGAGAAGTTCATCTTTGGTTTGAAACGGTGGGAGTAGACGTTCCTACGCTGCTGGCTGCCATGAATGGCTGCGACAGCACAACGGAAACATCACCGTTTGCCTTTACGGTGGTCTTCGCCGCGATACCGGCGCGTGTGCTGTCGCCCTAACAAGGAAGAATCAGCATGCGCAAAGCGCGCCCAAGCATCCGAGGCGTAATTGCCTCGGCCCTGCTGGCATGTATCGCCCTTCCGGGGGCCGTTTCCGCGGCCGCGGAGACTCCGGACGCCGGGTCTTCGGACGCCGCACCTTCGGTCGCCGCGCCTGCGGCGGTCGTGGGTTCCCCCGAGGTTCCCAAGCCTGACCATGTCGTCATGGTGATGATGGAAAACAAGGGCTACGACGACATCCTCAACAACCCGTCCACCAGGCCCCAGGACCAGGTGCCGTACATCAAGTCCCTGGAAGCTCAGGGTGCGTCGTTCACCGACTCGTACGGCCTCCAGCACCCGAGCCTGCCCAACTACTACTCGCTGCTGTCCGCCTCGGACATCGTCAGGACCAACGAATATCCCGCGCCGTCGTCCGTCGACACCGACAACCTCCCCAACCAGCTGGCGACCCACGGGTACACCTTCGCGAACTACGCCAACCAGGCCAAGCCCACGCAGTGGCTCCGCTACAAGACCACGCCGGGTACTGCGGGCGACCTGAACCCGATGGACAAGCGGCAGGAGCAGTTCCCGAGCACGCCAGAGGGGTTCGAGGACCTGCCCACCGTCTCCTTCTACGTGGGCAACGGCCAGCAGAGCATGCATGACGGAACCCTCGCGCAGGGCGACGCCTTCCTCAAGAAGACCTTCGACTCGTACATACAGTGGGCCAGGACACACAACAGCCTGTTCGTGCTGACCTGGGACGAGGACAACTTCACCCCGGTCAACCAAATCCCGACGATCATGGTCGGGCCGATGGCCAAGGCCGGCGAGTACAGCGAGCGCATCAACCACTACAACGTGCTCAAGACGCTGCTGGACATGTACGGCCTGGACCACATCAACCACACGGCCGACGCGAACATCCCGACGATCACTGACGCGTTCGATCTGTCGCAGACCGACCGCCTGCAGGGCATGGACGGGCGATGTCTGGAGAACCACGTCACCAACCCGGCGAAGCCGGGCGAACTCGGCCTCTGGCACTGCAAATCCGCTGCCACCCAGCAGTGGGCCAGGCACGCGGACGGCACGATCCGCAACGCCGACAAGTGCCTGACGGCGACCGCGGCCGGGAAGACCGGAATCGCCGACTGTGATGGCACCCCAGCGCAGACCTGGCAGCCTGGAACCGACGGCTCCCTGCTCACCCCGGCATCCGGCCTCTGCCTGACCGTCCCCGGCCCGCACACCGCCAACGGAAACCCGGCGGAGCTGCGGGACTGCGACGGCAGGACCGGCCAGAAGTGGCTGGTGCCCGGCTACAACGCGGAGCACTCGCTCACGGTCGGCAGGCCTTCGTTCGTCAAGCCCGGCGACACCGCCACGGTGACGAGCACCTACACCAACGACGTCAGTCCCATGGCGCTGTCGAAGGCCTCCGTCAACCTCACCGTGCCCAGCGGCTGGACGGCTGAAGCCACCTCGCCCGCCAAGGTCACCAAGCTCAAGCCCGGCCAGTCGATCAAGACCACCTGGGCGGTCACCGCGCCCGCGGACGCTGAGCCTGGCGACCAGGCACTGTCGGCGCAGGCCACCTACAAGAACGCGAAGAGCAACGACGGGGGCACCAGCACGATCCGCGTCGGGTACAACCCGGTCGATGTCACCGCATCAGGTCTGGACGGTCTGGTAGCCGGGCACTCCACATCGGTCCCGGTGAAGGTCACCAACAATACGGCAGGCAGCACGGATGTCACGGTGCAGATGGACGTGCCGTCCGGCTGGAATGTGAGCCAGCCGCAGCCGGTCACCCTGAATGCATGGGACTCCAGGACCGTCACGCTCTCCATCACCCCAGCCCAGGACGCGTTCGGCCACGCAACGGTCACGCTGTCCGCCAACGGGGAGTTCCCCACGAGCAGTACGGTGCCGGCGACCGTCGGCAAGGCGATCATGATGGCCGGGGAGACCGACGCCAGCAGCCATGAGTTCGCGCTGGCCCCGAATCGATACAGTGCCTATCCGTCGACGTTCCCCAATGACGTCACCTTCACTGCGGACGTGAGCAACCCGGCCACCGCTTGGAGTTACATCCAGCCCGGGCCTCGCGACTCCTGGGCCGGGAGCAAGTCACACACGTTCACGCTGAACTTCAGTCTTGCCACTGCGCCGAGCAGCGATCTGACGTTCACCACCTGGCTGCAGGACACCAACCCCACTGCCCCGCCCGCGCTCACGATCGGTCTCAACGGGGCCGAGCTGAGCAACGTCCAGACCCCGGCCGGCGGCGGCGGTGGCGCCACATCCGCCAGTAACACCAAGCCGTCCACGCTGAACGTGACCCTTCCCGCCGCCGACCTCAAGGCCGGCGACAACACCATCACCCTCACCACAACCGGCGGATCATGGCTGGTCTACGACGCCTTCGGCATCCGACAGCTTCCATGACCCGAATCAGCTGACAACTCGCCAAGTTGGCCGCACGCGGCTGCTGACAATCGTCGGCAGTCACGTGCTGCCGGACCGCACCACCCGTACACGGTTCCTGCCCCACGGGGGTGTCATGAATCAGGTGTACGGGCGAGGGGTGACGCAGCAACGCGGCGAGCGATCGGCGGTTCAGCGGGCGGCGACCATGTCGGCTGGAACACCCGTCTGACGGGCGATGGAGAGTGGCGACCGACCTTCCCCAACGCCCAGTACGTCATCTCGCGCGCCGACTTCGAATACTGGAATCCGGCCAACGGACACCGGACCCGCTCCGGCCCACGGATGGCCAACGTCTTCGAGGACAGTATCGCCCCGGTGCACCAGGCCGGTCAGACCGTGCTGTGGAAGGGCGACCACCACGACTTCAGCGCCCAGCTCCGTATCAAGCCGGTTCCCGGCCATACGCTCGGCTCCTCCGTCGTATGGCTGCGGTCGGGCACGGAGCGCGTTGGCTGCCGAGCGCTCGGTCAGCCAGTTGAGTACGCCGATTCAAGCACATGGGCCAACTGTTCTTGCGGCGCAGCCGCTTCGGCGGGCTCCAGTCGCGTCCTGGTCGCGCGCACCACAAACTGCCCCTATGGACCGCACCCCGGAAACCGGTGTGCTTCCGATTCTGGTGACAGGCGCAGCATGCCGCCAGTCGTCGCCTTCCTCCCTGCCTTGGACTGGACCTGCGGCGGCCACCGCCTCTTCACCTCGCGCTCCAGGCGCGCGGTGCACAGGGGCCGTCGGTCACGGATTCAGCTATCCATCAGCGGGAGACCGGGCAGCACCTTCTCGATGGTGATGGGGAAGTCGCGCACGCGCACGCCGGTGGCATTGAACACCGCGTTGGCGACCGACGCACCGGCCCCGCAGATGCCCAGCTCGCCGACGCCCTTCGCGCCCAGGACGTTGGCCTTGTCGTCGTGCCCGTCAAGAACGACCGCGTCGACGTCGGGGACATCGGCGTGGACCGGCACCAGGTATTGCGCGAAGTCCCGGTTGACGAAGGCGCCGGATCGCAGGTCGACCGCAGCTTCTTCTTCTAGGGCCGCGCCGACTCCCCAGATCATGCCGCCGATCAGCTGCGAGCGAGCCGTCTTCGCGTTGAGCACACGGCCCACCGAGAACACACCGAGCATCCGACGCAGCCGGATCTCGGCCGTGTCCGCGTCGACCCCCACTTCAGCGAAATGGGCCCCGTAGGTGTTGATCGAGTAGTCCGAGTAATTCGGATCATCGCCCATGAAGCGGGTGCCGCCCTCCGCCTCGAAGCCTTCCGGACGATGGCGGGCGACGATCTCGCTCAGCGCCTCGGACGCTCTGCCGACAACCACGTTGCCGTCCGAGAACACGGCGTCTGCCGGGTCCAGGCCATGCAGCGGAGAGCGCGTGTCGCCGCGCGCCGCGGCCAGGAGCTGCTCGCGCAGGATCTTGCACGCACCATGCACCGCGTTGCTGGAGCTGGCAGCGCCCCACGAGCCGCCGGACCCCCAGCTTGTGGGAAACTCGGAACGCCCGAGCTCGATCCGCACCCGATCGGGCGGCAGTCCGAGCCCGTCGCACGCGACCTGAGTCAGGACGGTGTACGTGCCCGTGCCGAGATCGGTCATGTCCGTCCGGACGACGGCGGTGCCGTCAGCCTCCAATCGCACCCGCACTGCTGCCGGCCCTTGGAAGTGCCCGCGGATGGCGGCCGACATGCCGTAGCCGACCAACCACCGCCCGTCGCGCACACTCGCCGGGGTGGCGGGGCGGTGCTCCCAGCCGAACCGGCGCGCGCCTTCGCGCAGGCACTCGACCAGGTGCCGGTCGCTGTACGGTACGTCTCGCTCGGGATCGACGGTGGGCTCGTTGAGGATCCGCAGCTCGACCGGGTCCATCTCCAGCGCATGGGCCAGCTCGTCCATCGCCGACTCGACCGCCAGCATGCCCGGCGCTTCGCCCGGCGCGCGTACGTCGGTTCCAGGCGGCAGGTCGAGCGGCGCGAGCCGGTGGCTGGTCAACCGGTGGGGTGCGGCGTAGAGACTGCGGGTCGTGGCGGCGGTCTGCTCGGCGTACTCAACGTCGGGGTTGGTGTGCATGGTGACGTCATGGGCGATCGCGGCCAGCCGTCCGTCCTGCTCCGCGCCCAGTCGAACCCGCTGGCTGGATGTGGGGCGGTTGCCGACGAGCTGGAAGATCTGCTGCCTGGTCATCGCGACCTTGACCGGTTGGCGCAATTCTCGAGCGGCGAGCGCCGCCAGGATGGTCTCGGAATGGATGCCCAGCTTGGAACCGAATCCCCCGCCGACGAAGGGGGTGACGATGTGGACCAGCTCCGGGTCGATCCGAAGCGTGCTGGCGACCGAGGCCCGCGCCGCGTCGACGATCTGGCAGCTGACGTAAACGACCAGGTCCTCGTCGCGCGGTTCCACCAGACACGCGTGCGGTTCCATCGGCATCGAGAACTCGTACGGCGTCGTGTACTGCTGGTCGACCTTCACCGCCGCACTGTCGAACCCGGCATCGAAATCGCCGAACGCAGTGTCGGTGGGGATGCCGGCGTTGACCACTTTCGGGATGTAGACCTCATCTTCCTGCTCGGCAAAGTTGAAACGTCCGCGCCCGCCGGTGTACCTGACTTCGACCAGATCGGCCGCCGCTCGGGCCTGTTCGAGGGCCGTGGCGACGACGAGTGCCACCGGCTCGCCGTAATAGTGGATGTCGGGGCCGGTCAGCACCGGCTGGGCGCGCCAGTATTCGGACGGAACTGACTCATCACGGACACCCTGGGCGGGGGCATTGTGATAGTTCATCACCATCTTTACGCCAGGTGCGCGTTCGGCGCTCTCGGTGTCGATCCGGGTGATGCGGCCTTTGCCGATCGTTGCGCCGACGATGAACCCGTAGAGAGGTTGGCCGGCCCCCCACTGCTCGTAGGCGTATGTGGCCCGGCCGGAGACCTTCAACGGGCCGTCGACGCGGTTCAGAGCTTGCCCGATCATCTCGTCTCCTCAGCTCGCCTGAGCCGCTTGCGCCAGCGTGCGGCACAGCGTGCGCCTGGCCAGCTCGATCTTGAAGTCGTTGTACCCCTGCCCCACGGCGTCGCGCATCGCGGCCTCGGCGGCGGCGCGATAGGTGACCATCGTGGCGGGACGGCCGGTCAACGCGGCCTCGGCCTCGACGGACCGCCAGGGCTTGTGCGCCACACCGCCGAAAGCCACCCGCGCCTCACTGATCGCTCCCTGACCGGTCGAGACGACAGCCGCCACGGAGACCAGCGCGAACTCGTACGACGCCCGGTCCCGCACCTTGCGGTAGATCTGCCGACCCGACGGGGGCGGGGGCAGCAGCACGCTCGTGATCATCTCGCGAGGACGCAGGACGGTCTCGATGTGCGGCGTATCGCCCGGCAGCCTGTAGAAGTCTGCGATGGCGACGCGGCGTACCGACCCGTCGGCGTCGAGCAGCTCGATCTCCGCCTCCAGCACGGTCATCGCGACGGCCATGTCCGAGGGGTGGGTGGCGATGCAGGAGTCGCTGACGCCGAGGAGGGCGTGAATCCTGTTGAACCCGCCGATCGCCGAGCATCCGGAACCGGGATCCCGTTTGTTGCAGCCCGCAGCTGTGTCGTAGAAGTAGGGGCAGCGAGTGCGCTGCAACAGATTTCCTCCGGTGGACGCCTTGTTGCGCAGTTGGCCCGAGGCTCCCGACACCAGTGCCTCCGACAGCACCGGGTAGCGCGTACGCACTCGAGTGTCGGCGGCCACATCGGAATTCGCCGCCTGGGCCCCGATACGCAGTCCGCTGTCCGGGAGCTCCTCGATGTCCCTCAACGGAAGCCGACTGATGTCGACCAGATGGCTGGGCTTCTCGATGTCGAGCTTCATCAGGTCGAGCAGGTTGGTGCCGCCACTGATGAACTTCGCGCCGGTTCTGGACACCGCAGCGACGGCGGCCTGTGCGTCGGTCGCTCGCTCGTACGTGAAGGATCTCATTCCGGGCCTCCCACTGCGATGCCGCGGATTGCCGCGACGATGTTCGGATAGGCGGCGCACCGACAGATGTTGCCGCTCATCCGCTCGCGGATCTCCTCATCGGTCAATGCGATCCGCGGCGAGGTCCCGTCAGCGGTGGCGTGGCTGGGCCAGCCTGCCTCCACCTCGGCGAGCATGCCGACAGCCGAACAGATCTGGCCGGGAGTGCAGTAGCCGCATTGGAAGCCGTCATGCTCGACGAAGGCACGTTGCATGGGGTGCAGATCATCGGGATCGCCCAGGCCTTCGATCGTCACGATCTCGTCGTCCTCATGCATCACGGCGAGCGTCAAACAAGAGTTGATGCGTCGGCCGTTGATCAGCACTGTGCAGGCGCCGCACTGCCCGTGATCACACCCTTTCTTGGTTCCGCTCAGGCGCAGGTGCTCGCGCAGCGCGTCGAGCAGCGAGGTCCGTGGATCCACCTCAAGCCGTTGTACTTGATGGTTGACGTTCAACTCGATCGCCGAGAGCTGGACCATCTCGCCCTGGCTCCGCCCTGCGGCGCCCGTATCCGAAACACTCATCACAGCCCGCCTTCCTCGCTGGGTGCGGGTGTCACCCTGGATTTGTGTCGCCACTGTGGGGCGCGAAGCGTGGCCCACCTGGGGCCGCCTGCCGTGGCTCACCTGGGGCCATGCTCGCCCATCATCCGGCCGATGGGCCGGCCAGGACGGACGATACCGTCACGGGTTCACCCGGACGGTGCTGTACTTCACGCCCGGAGGGGGCAAATGAGCGGGAGGACGCGTTCGGTCAGCTGCCCGGTGGACGTTGACCCCGGATTCTGGACACCGGGGAGGCTTCGATCTTGATGGTCCAGGAGCATGGAGTCCCGGTATCGAGATTCATGTCGATACAAGCATGTGCGTGACAAGGCCGATGACCGTCGTTCCGGCTCACCCGCCCAGGCGGCACCGGGCCGCGCGTCCGGAAGAGACAGCACGGTGGATCTTGGGCTGGAGGGCCGCGTGGCCGTGGTCACTGGCGCTCGCCGGGGAATCGGGCTCGCGGTCGTGTAGGCCCTTCCCGCTGAGGGCGTGCAGGTGGTGGCCGGCGCGCGGCACTCTTCCGACGAGCCCGATGCGCAGGCCGACGACGGGAACGTACGTCTGGTGCAGGTGGATCTCGGCGGGGCCGAGGGCGCCGGGCGGCCCGTCGCCGCGGCCGGGGACCGGATCGACGTACCTGCGAACAACATGGGCTCGGCGTCGGCGCGGCCGGGTGGGTTCCTCAGCATCACGGACGAGCAGTGGCGGGAGACGATGACCTGCTGTGCGCCGAGGCCGCCGACACCCCCGGCGCCGCCGTGCACCAGGATCTGCTGCCCCGTTGCAACGCGGTATGGCTGACGAGCGCCTGCCACACGGTCAGCACGGCAAGCGCGACGGCCGCCGCCTCGTCGTGGCTCAGCGTGGCCCCGCTTGGCGGCGAGTACGTCGGCGGGGCGGCTACGTACGGCAAGATCGCCGAAGAGTGGGTGGCCCCGGACGTGATCAGTCTCATGCAGCAGATCGCGCCCGGCAGCACCGACCGCTGACCCGGCCCCGGGACCAGCAGAATGGCCAGCGGCAGGCCGGGGAGCGGCGCCTCGCACGATTGCGAGTGAACCATTTCGATCGCGAATCAGGGTCGTTCAGCGTCTTACGTTGATCTGCTTTGCTCCGACCGAAAGGAAAGCAGATGAGTGTGCCCTCCTTGCACAGCCAGTTCCTCGACGACACGCTCCCGCGGATCCACACGGAGTACGCCACCTCGAAAGCAACGCGCCGGAACAGGCGCGTGACCTCCAGACGACGCTGTGCGGCTACGAGCGCCGCGAGGCCGGACAGGCGCTCCTCACGGCGGTCGAGCTGAACCGCCGCTGGAGCCCAGGGACCTGGGCTTCTCACGGCTCCATGTGCGCTCCGAAGAATTCGGCCAGCCTGTCGATGGCGGGTGTGACGTAGGTGTCCTTGTCGTAGAGGTCGTTGTGTACGGCGCCTTCGATCCAGTGCAGTTCCTTCGGGGCGTCGGCCTTCTGGAATGCTTCCACGCTCATCCACGATGTCACCGCTTCGCGTCCGGTGATCATCAGCAGGGGACGTGGCGCGATGAGTCCGACGGCGTGGAAGGCGTCGAAGTAGGCGATGCGGTCGACGCTGGTCCAGGTCAGAGTCCTGGCGGACCGGGGGTGCTCGGCGCGTGGCGTGCAGTAGTACTCCCAGCCCTCATGGACGTGCGGGCCGGCGCGGCGCGCCTCGGCCTCGGTCGTGGGGAAGAGTGGGAAACGCTGGACGTCCTCCCCGCGGGCCTCAGCGGTACGGGCCGCTGCCGCTTCGGCGAGCATGTTCTGCAACACGTCGGGGTCCTGGGTGCCGTCCGCACCGAGGCGGAACTGCCGGGAGATGTCGACCGCGCTCACCGTGCCGACGGCCCGGATGCGGTGGTCCGTGGCCGTGGCGGCCAGGGCGTAACCGCCGGAGGCGCAGATCCCGAGTGCCCCGATCCGGCCGGCGTCGACCTCGTCGCGGGTGGAGAGGAAGGAGACCGCGGCCTTGAGGTCTTCCACCCGCTGGCCCGGGTCCTCCAGACCGCGCGGCTCTCCCTCGCTGGCGCCCTGATACGCGGCGTCGAAGGCGAGCGCGACGAATCCGCGCTCGGCCAGGCGCCGGGCGTAGAGCCCTGCAGCCTGTTCCTTGACCCCGCTGCCGGGGTGGCCGACGATGATCGCCGGGCGGTAGCCGGAGGCGGGGGCGTCGGGCGTGTAGAGATGGCCGGCCAGCTTGAGCCCGTTGCTGGGGAATGTGACGTCGCTGCGCATGGTGATGCACTCCCGTCGAAGACGTAGGGATGTATGCCCGAGCCGGGCGTCCGGTGCCGGGATCCGGCGACCTCGGTCCCACCGTCGCCCGCGTCGGAATGGCCCCGCCAGGGACGACTGTGCCTATGCAGCCCAGTACCAGGCATGTCGCCGCGGCAGCGACCACACTGGAGGCATGGCAGACCATGACGCCGCGGATCTCGGCAGCGGGCTGGGGAACTTCCTGCGGGCCCGACGCGCGGAGTGCGACCCACGGCAGGCGGGCTTTCCCGATGACGGGAGGTTACGGAGAGTGCCGGGCCTGCGCCGGGAGGAACTGGCCCAGCTCGCCCATGTCAGCGTCGACTACATCGTCCGGCTCGAACAGGGGCGCAGCTGTCGGGTCTCTCGCGCCGTACTGGATGCGCTGGCCGACGCGTTGCAGCTCGCCGCGGACGCGAGGGCCTATCTCTTCACTCTGGCCGACGTCGCGCCCGCCCCTTCGCCGAGTTCACCCGAGCGACATCAAGTCGCGCCTCGCCTGGAGCAGTTGCTAGACACCATGCACGATGTACCCGCCCTGGTGCTGCGTCGCGGCATGGACGTCCTCGCGTGGAACCGGGGAGCGGCAGCCCTCCTGACAGACTTCGCCGTGCTGCCTGCGGCGCAGCGGAACCTGATCCGGCTCACTTTCCTCGACGACGCCTTCCGCTCCCTGTACGCGGACTGGCCCCCGGTCGCCCGCGAGTGTGTCGCCGTGCTGCGGATGGAAGCCGGCCGCGCGCCTCATGACGCGGCCTTGGCGGAGCTGGTCGGGGAACTCACGGCGCGGGATCCGGACTTCCGTATCTGGTGGGCGGGTCACCGGGTGCGAGGTCCGCGGCAGCTCACGAAGACATACATTCACCCGGTCGTCGGCCGGCTCACATTGGACGTCCAGCAGTTCACCGTCGACACCCACCCCGACCAGTTGCTCGTGGCATACACAGCCCCGCCCCGTTCTCCGTCGCACGAGGCGTTGAGACGCCTGCTTCAGAGCTCTTCGTGGCCGGTTCAAGGACAGCAACGCACTCGGCCAGGTCGGGGCGGTTGAAGTGATACGCCAACAGGCGCTGCATGCGGGCGCGCGTGTCCTGGTGCTGGTCCTCACCGCGTTCGCGCCCGTCGCAGGGCAGTGGAAGACCCTCGCCTACGTGCCGCCCGGCCCCCATGGAGCAGGAGGCTGGTTCGACTACGCCTTCGCCCAGGTCATCTCCCGCCGCAACCCCATCCGGCGACGGATCCAGCTTCCCGAGCACCGCCCACCTCGCCTCCTGCTCCGGCCTCGCCCCCACGACGAAGTCGTCCGGAACGTCGATCCACGGCGAACACGCACCCAGAGGCGGCAACCGGCAGCTCGAACGGGCCATGTTCCTGTCCGCGTTCGCCGCCCTGCACGATGCTGCCTCCCGCACCTACTACGACAAATGCCGGGCCCGCGGCAAAACCCACACCCAAGCCCTCCAGCAGGAGGTCGACCGGGTCACTCCGTCGTGGTCAGCTTCGCCTCCCCCGCGACGCCGCCGACATCGCCGCCCTGACCCGCTGCCGCGTCATCCGGCCCGAATCCCTCGTCTGGCTCGAGGGATACCAGGCCCTCATCCGCTGGCGTACCGAGAACGAGATCACCGGCCTGCACGCCGTCCTCTACGACACCGAGACCACGGCAGGCATGACGAAGGACTACCCCCTGGGCCGGTGAGTCCACCAGCAACGCCGCGCGCAGCGCGCAGGCTAACTCGCCCCCACCGCAAGGAGCTCCTCGACGAGGCCGGGATGGTGTGGGAGCCCGGTGAGGAAGCCTGGGAGAAGAAGCTCGCCGGGCTGCGCTCCTACCAGCGGGCCACCGGGCACCTCACGCCTCGCCAGGACGCTGTCTGGGGCGAGCGGCCGGATCAGGGGCCGCTCGGTGAACAGGGTCTTGGCTACCTCGTAGCCGCGGGGGCCGTAGCAGACCAGGTCGATGTCCGAGCGGGCGCCCGCCACACCGACAAGGAAGGAGCCGGTGACGCCGATGACGTCGCCGGCCTCCTGGTCCACGATCCAGCCGATGATGGCGAGCAGGTCCTTGCTCACTGCCGAACCGTCCAGCAGTTCGGGCGACTCGCGCAGGGTGGCCAGGGCTTGCCGGCACGAGTAGTGCAGCACGACGTCCTCGCGGGGCACGCCGGTGATCACGCACCCGATCACGGGTGAGTAGATGTAGCACTCGGGGCGGTCGGCCAGAAGCCCGAACGCCTTGGAGACGACCGTGTTCTGCCGATAGGTCTTTCCGAACAGCGTCCGGTCGCCGCGCTCGTTGGGGTAGTACTTCACGTACCCCAGCCAGTGCGAGTCGGGGTGGACGTCGCCGATCACCTTGAAGATGGCGCCGGACCGGTCCAGCAGGCAGTCCCGGTCACGGGCGGCCGGCAGCGCCCTGCCCAGCGGCGAAGCCGTCGAGGGCCGGGAAGAGGGCGGTGCCGACGTTGCCGGTGCGCTCATACTGCTCGAGTCCCTTCAGGAGGAGGTGGCGCCGGTACTGCCACTTCTGGTGCTTGTCGACCCGGGCCGGGTCGGTCGGGCACATCAACGCGAGGAAGAACAGGCTTTTGACCAGGAGGAACGCTCCCAGGTGCGGGCTGACCGGCGGACTGCCGGCGGCCCGGGCCGCCGAATCCATCACGGTCAGGTACCGCTCGCGCTGCTCCGGGGTGGCGGCGTAGCCCTTGAAGGGGATGACCTCCAGGGCCAGGGCGACGTCGTATCCGAGGGGCGTCACGCCGTGGTGCTGCCAGTCGATGACGCCGCCGGGCAGCACGTTCGGCAGGCCGTAGTCGAGGTGGCCCCACACCAGCGGCATATCGGCAAGCTGGTCCGTCGCCTTGGTGAGGGCCGCGCGGGTGCACGGGGTGTCGAAGTCGGGGTTCTCGGCGAAGACGTTGTGCGTCCAGCCCGCCTGCTCCATCCACTGCCGCAGCGCGTCGGGCCCCCGTCGACCGGGTGTGCGGCTTAGGTCTGCAGGCGCGGTGCCAATACGGGCAGGGTACGGTCCGTTGGGAAGACGACGGCGACGCCGGCGAGTACGAGGCGAACCGCAAGGCATTCGGCCGACCAGCGGGTCAGTAGATCTGGAGTGCGGACCTGGACCGCGTTGCGGGCCCGGGCCTCGCTGTCGGGATCGGCATGTTGCGGGGTGACAGGCCAGGTCTCGGCGAGGTGGCGTTCGGCGACAGCGGCAGCCCTGAACAGCAGTCCGACGGCTTGGAACCGGTTTCGGGCGAGAATCCGGTCGTCGACGGCGAGGGCCGCGACCGGGGCGAGGCCGTCAGCGGTGGCGGGCCGGCAGGTGTTCTGGTGGAGGATCTCGTTATAGAAGTCGCCGAGGAAGCTCCGGTCGTCCCAGTAGGCGTCGACCTCGGCGTCGAACAGCATCGCCGCCTGGGGTGGCCTGGGGCCCGGCAGGCGGTCGGCGATGACGTCCTGGAAGAGCTGCCGGATCGGCGGACCGGAAGCGATCACGTTGTTCCGGGTCTGTTCGGGTCCGACGTGTGTATCCATGGCCGGAGCAGCCTACTGGAGCACCTCGGACCGACGGCCCGTCGCCTGGGCGGGAGTTGGCAGTCGCCGACCCGGAGTCCGCGGCGGTCAGCCGGCCTTGGCAGGCGCTTCGGTCCGCGCGCGGTGCGCCTGGCCGACTCCCGGGAGTGCTGCTCCTGGCGCGATTCGGTGAGGCGCCGGCCGAGGCCATGCGAGCTCAGCCACTCCAGCGCCAGTAGAGTTCGGGCCGGGGCTGCGTGCCGCAGTCGGAGAGCTCCAGCTCGGGGTTCTGCCGGTCGCGGTCGTTCCAGCGGGCGGGGAGTTCGCGGTCGTCCTGGAACAGACAGCGGTGGTCACTGCTGACGATCCGCCAGGCGTTACGTTTCCAGGTCGAGCTCTGCCACGGCTCACGGGTCCACCGCTGGCTCCCGCGACCGTCCTCGCACCGCTCAAGTCCGACGGCCGATGAGTTCGCGGTCAGACACGATTCGCGGTCGAGCCGTGGCCTGATCGTCCCGTCCTTCCTCATGTCCCACTTCTGCGCGGCTGATCCGTCACAGCCGCGGATGTCGGCCGTACCGGCGTTCGACGGCCCGGTGGTGGCGTGGAGGCACTGTGACGGTTCCCTTCCGGTGAAGTACGTCGTCCGGCCGATGTCCCCGAGGATCTCCCCGGCGCGCGGGGACCGGGGGGTCTGCTGGTACTGCCGCTGGATCCACAGACTCCAGTCCTTCTGGAGCGGGCCTTTGTAGGCGGTGACGTTCGCGCACGTCCCGGTGGCCCGGCACTTCCGGCTGGCGAGATACCAGCGCGCCACCTCGTCCTTCTCGGCCGAGGCCCCGGGAGTGAGGTTCGGCGCGAGCGGCGACATGGTGTAGCCGAGGTAGGCCGACACGGGAACCCCGAGCGCGTAGCCCACCCTGCGGAAGTACCGGGCGCCGACGCCGTGGTCGGCGTGGTCGACACCGCCGCCGAGGCCGAAGGCGAACGAGGCGTTGTCGTGATCCATCGTCAGGATGCGCTCTGCCCGGCTCAGCCGGACCAGTGCGGACACCACCGCGAGCAGCCGGTCCTCCGTGTAGCTCGCGGTGCTCTGGAACGGCTCGATGCTCTTCTTGTCCCGGTCGAACAGTCTGAGCAGGCTGTTCGCCTCCTGGCCGTGCGGCAGTCCGTCATGGAGGTCCAGGAACGTCAGCCGCACATCGGTGTCCCTGGCGTCGTCCGCGAGCTGGTAGGACCTGACCCGGACACCGTCCGCCTGCACATCCGACCGTTCCCAGCGGTTGGTCGCCTCCGCCATCTCCGCGTAGGCCGCCCGCACCCCGTACTCCCTGCGGTCCACGTACTCCAACGCCTCGACCCGGTTCTTCTTGGCATCGTCGCCGGCGGTCAGATACACCGTGTCGACCGGGCACCCGGCGCGGATGGTCTGCCTGATCTCCGGGTTCAGAAAGGCCAGGTCGTCATCAGGATGCGCCACGCCGACCAGGGTGGGACGGCACTGCCCCGGATCCTTCACGTGCGGGACCGGACGGGACGCCCGGGCCGTCGTGCCCGCTCCGGGAGCCGAATCGGGCACAGCCGAGCAAGCGGGCCCCAGCAGGGCGCAACCGACCAGCGCCACCGCGGTCGTCGGCGTACGAAAGGACCAGCCAGGGTGACGCTTTCTCCAGCCCACCAAGGGCTCCTCTTCCCGCTGCGGACCCCCTCACGGAGCATCGTCCAGCGGACGGAACGGAAGCAACCGACACACCGACGAGCAGCCCGCAGAATTGCGCCGGAACCCCGGATACCGCCTTCCTCCACCGCCTTCCTGGTCTGGTGCCCCCGCAATCGGCGCCTGGCCTTTGGAGTCGGCACGACTTCTCCCTGTCGAACCTCAGAAAGTGGCCGGAAAGAGAAACCGCACGTCGGTGAGTTGTTCCGACAGTTCCCACAGACGGCGGCCGGTCTGGGAATCGGCTGCCGCGGTGGACAACTGCACTCGTGTCGGGCCGCCTCGCAGCTCGGCGAAGCCGTCCGGCCCGATGAACTCACCGCCCTTCACGTCCGGGGCGGTGGCCGCGTACAGCTGGGGCAGTGCACCCTGTTTCGGGGGCTGGGCGAGCGGGGCGAGGATGCGGCCGAACAGCACCTTCACCATGCCAACCGGCGCGCTTGTTTGGAGGTTGGTGGAGGTGTAGCCGGGGTGGGCGAGCAGGCTGCGCACCGAGCTGTCGGCCGCGGTCAGCCTCCGGTGGAGTTCTTGTCCGAAGACGGCGTTGGCGAACTTCGACTGGTTGTAGAACCTCATGGGCGAGTACTTGCGCTCGCCGGAAAGGTCGTCGAAGTAGAGGTTCCCCTGCCGGTGATTGGTTGAACTTACCGTGACCACACGGGGGTCGTTGCCGTCGGTCAGCAGGTCGAGCAGTAGACCAGTGAGCGCGAAGTGGCCAAGGTGGTTGCAGGCGAACTGCAACTCGTGGCCCTGGGCGCTCAGTGAGCGGGGCGGCGCCATCACGCCGGCATTGTTGACGAGCACGTCCAGCCGCGGATGATCCGCGCGCAACTGATCGGCGAAAGCTCGGACGGAATCGAGATCGGCCAGGTCGAGGCGGCGCACCTCAAGGGCGGCGCCAGGCTGCTCAGCGGTGATCTCTGCGGCGGCCAGGTGGCCTTTTGCCTCGTCGCGTACCGCCATGATCACGTGCCCGCCCTTGCGGGCGAGTGCCCGGGCGGTCGCCAGGCCGAGGCCACTGTTGGCTCCGGTGACGACAAACACCCGCTTGTCCTGGTCCGGGATTTGATCGGCGGTCCAGCGCCGCTTCTTCGTCATGCGGCACACGTTGCCGCCTATGGCACTTGGTGTCAAGACGTTACCAAGTGCCATAGATGGCATGGTGATAGGGTTGCCCAGTGAGCCCCCGCCCTGAAGTCACCATGGCCCAGCGCAAACGCCAGCTCGTCTCCAACGAGCTGAGCGAAGCGGCGCTACAGCTACTGGCGCTGAAGGGGTTCGACGCGGTCACCATCGACGAGATCGCAGCCACCGCCGGCGTGTCCAAGCGAACGTTCTTCCGGTACTTCGCCTCCAAGGAGGACGTGGTCGTCCAGTTCCTGGTCGACATGGGCACCGGCATGCGCGCAGCGCTGGCGTCTCGCCCCATCGAGGATCAGCCTTCCGTGGCCCTGCAGCACACTGTCTGGGTCTCCATGGCCGCCTGCGCCGACCATTCCGACAGGGCACTGCGCGTGGTTCAGCTGATTCTGCGTACCCCGGCTCTGCGCGCACGCTTCCTGGAGCGCCAGGACCAGTGGCGCGACGACCTGGCAGCAGAGTTGGCGCAGCGCCTGGGGCTCGACCCCGACACCGATCTGTACCCGCAGCTAGCCGCCGGGATGGCGCTCACCGCCTTCGACGCCGTGCTGCAACGGTGGAGCGGTAGCGACGGTGCCGAGGACCCTGCCGAACTGACCCACCGGGCCTTCGCCACAATTGCCCCAGCGTTGGACTCTGTCGAGTGAGCTGTCTTGCAGCCGGCGAGAGATTTCTGCTCAGGAGTTGCAGAAGCTTGTCGAAGATGATCCGGTCTCTGATGCGCGGGCGTGGCAGCCAAGCGGATGGCCTGGGTGGTATACCGGCCACTTGGGCAGCAGGACCGCGAATGGTCCCAGAGCAGTTCGGTCAGCCGTAAGGGCAGTGCGGGCACAGATCTCCCCAGTAATCACAGAGCGTCGCAACTCCGTGATAACCAGGATCTGTGCCCGTCTTGCCCCTGGGCTCCCCAACCAGGCCTATCCGTGCGGCCTCTAAGCCTGCCGAGAGACTGGATTCAGCTTCACGCGTACGTCACGCACTGTTACGAAGCACGGGCGCGACACGGAAGTTGTGCCAGAACTCTTGGAAGTGAACGAAGACGTGTCCGCGCTGACGCCAGTCGCCGGCTGCGTCAGCGGCACCACCTCGAGTGACTTGATCCACAGGTCTTGGTTCCTCTCTGCGGTCCGAGGTGAGGGCGCAGCGGCAGGTGGCGGAGGGCGGCCCTGTGGTCGAGGTCGGTGCCGGCTTCGTCGTGGAGCGGGGTGAGGGTATTGGCGGCCCAGTGGGTCTCGGGGGGCATCGCGCCGGGATCCGTCAGTGGGTGGTTGCCCGGTGCGGGTTGCCGAGGTACGGGAACCGGTCCAGGGTGTCGGTGTGCGGCGTCAGACCGGTGGGCGGCGCCTCGTTCTTGGTGAGGAACGCGACGCGGATGTCGATGACGTCTTCCGTGAATGTCCGGCCATTCGGGTACGCAGCAGGCTTGGACGGGTCGAAGTGCAGAACGTCCGGCAGGAGGCCGTGCTCGTCGAGCGCGGTGATCGCCTCCTCACGCGAGTAGCCGCCGGTGTGGCCCAGTAGGTGGACGAACTGGTCCGTCCACCTGGCCCGGTCGTCAACCGGCTCACTGGCGTTGTACTCCTCCTTCGTGTCGTCGGTGTTGAAGAAGCTGCTCATTGACGGGTGCCCGGCCCGGTCCGCGTGGACGAGTTCGCCGTCGCGTCGGACGCTGCACCGGCCCCAGATATGCAGCTCGGGCTTTGGGGCCAGCTCTGCGGTCGGCAGTTCGATGGCCATGGAGAAGACGTTGGCCGTGCTGTTGGAGTCAACGCCGGTCCACGGGGACTTTCCGCCCAGATGCGGCGCGGTGAAATTCCGCTTGCCGCTGGTGTCGAACAGATTCTTGATTCCGTCGAAGTCGAAGAAGAAAGCATCGCTGCGGCTACCGGCGGCCACCTTGTAGTCGCCGCTGCTGACCACGTTGGCCTGGGGGCCGAAGGAGACAGCGGCGTCTGAAACGATCTTGGTTCCGACTGCCTCGGGCCTGCGGGACTCCGCACCGGTTGCCATGAAGACGCTGTAGGTCTGCGAGCCGTCGGGTGCCAGCGGGCTGAAGACCCAACTGAAGGCGCCGTCGGTCAGGTAATCGCCGTCGTTGTCAATGTTCAGGCGGTATACGGCATCGGGGTGCATGGCATCTGCGTTGGGATTGGCGTTGAGGATGAGAACGGTTCTGCTCGGATCGCCGGGCGCCCCGAAGGCATACAGGTCGCACAGATCGAGACGCTGGTCGCCAAGTGGTGGCCCAAGGCTGAGGCCGGTGAAGTGGTTGGACATGTCAGGCCCTTCCATTGCTCGCCCGCCGGAAAACCGCTAGAGCGCTCGAACGCTCGTCCCGGGGCTCGTGAGGTACACCCACACCTGGGCGGTGAACCCACGCTAGCCGCCACAACAGTCCGACCATCGAGGGCGAAGGCACAGCCGTCAAACAACGCTCGAATGGGTCACCGACATGCGGGAGGTGTTCGTTTCTCGGTCCGAGAGCAAGCCTTCAGGGGGTCGCACACGGAGCCCGATGTAACGCACGGCTGTAAGCCGATGGCGCTGTCCCGGGCCGCGGACGCGGCCGACACCATGGACATGGTGTCCATAGTGATCGTGGCGTGGTGCCAGTGTGACGGCATGGCCATGAACACGCTCGCGTCGTACCTGCAGACCAGGCAGCAGCGCAGCCGGGCGGCCGGCCCACGTGAATCGGACCGACAGGAGATCGCCGGAATGCTCGACGCGCCCTCTCCCGACGCCGGCCGGGAGGGCCGTACCAACCGAGGCATCGAGGCGATCACTGTGGCGACCTGAGAGCCCTTCTCACCGTCCCAGTCGAAGGCGATCAGGTCGGGATCAACGGCAGACCACGGCAACCAGGCCGGAGCAAGCTCGTAATTGACAGCCGTGACGTTCCTCCAGAACCGGGCAGGGCAGGGCAACTGACTGATTGTGCCAAGGGCTCGCGGCTTTGTCACACAAGATTCCGGCACCACCAATCTGTTGTCATGGGGCGCACAAGTACGCCTCCTGGCTCAGGAACCCGCCCCTCCCGCCACTGTTCACGACGACGGGGGTGTACCGGGGTGATCTCCGGCAGCGCCGGGTCCATCGACTAGTGTCCTGAGTCGGGAATTCGGTTCAGATATCCTGCGAGGCGTTCGAGGATCTCGTCTGCGGTCTTTGTCCAGACGAAAGGTTTCGGGTCCTGGTTCCAGGTCTCGATCCAGGTTCGGATGTCCTTCTCCAGGGGCTGGACGTTCTTGTGGACACCTCGCCGTATCTGCTTGTCGGTGAGCAGGCCGAACCAGCGCTCGACCTGGTTGAGCCAGGAGCTGCTGATGGGGGTGAAGTGCACGTGGAAGCGGGGGTGCGCGATCAGCCACCTCTGAATGGCAGGGGTCTTGTGCGTCGAGGCGTTGTCGCAGATCAGATGCACGTCCAGGCCGGCGGGCATCTCCCTGTCGATCCGGACGAGGAACTTCCTGAACTCCACGGCCCGGTGCCGGCGATGGATCTGGCCGATCACCTCGCCGGCAGCGGCGAACAGCGTGATGACGCCACCGCGCACGTAGTCGTGAGTACGGCGCTCGGGCATGCCCGGCAGCACCGGAGCGGACCGGTCCAAAGCCTGGATCTGCGTCTTCTCGTCCACACACAGCACCAGCGCATGCTCGGGCGGAGCGAGCTACAGGCCGACCACATCGCGGACCTTCTCGATGAACTGCGGATCCTTCGAGAGCTTGAAGGTGTCCACCAGGTGCGGCTTGAGGCCGAAGGTCCGCCAGATACGCGTGATGGCCGACTGGGAGAGGCCCACTTCCTTGGCCATCGACCGCGTAGACCAGTGCGTGGCGTCCTTCGGCGTGGTCTCCAGTGTCTTGACGACCACTTCTTCCACTTGGGCGTCGGTGATCTTCCGGGCGCCACCCGGGCGTGGCTCGTCGGTCAGGCCCTCAAGCCGGTCCCGCGCAAAACGGGCCCGCCACCTGCTCACTGTGTGCTCCTCGACACCGAGCAGGGCGGCAACGTCTCTGTTCGAAGCGCCGGTTGCGCACTCCAGCACAATCCGGCACCGCAGGGCCAGGGCCTGGGAAGAGGTCCGACGCCTGGCCCAGCGGGTCAACGTCTCACACTCGTCATCGGTCAGCACCAGCTCGGCCTTCGGCCGTCCCGTCCTCGCCACCCGGCCATCATGCCGAACCGTCGAGGACTTACGCAGTGAATTCCCGACTCAGAGCACTAGTAGGGCTTGGCCATGTTGGTGCGGGGTCTGGCATGTCGCGGTTACAGGTGGGGCAGGCGCCGCACCACACCGGTCACCACCACCGACTTGGACGACGGCGACATCCACCACCCCCCTGCTCCTCCAGCTCCTGGTCCGCCACAGCATCGGCATCGGACCACCGGGCACGCTCCTTCCGGCTGCGGCGCATCATGACGCCGCCTGCTGCCGCAGGCGCAACCGCCGCTGCTGCTCGGCCTGATCCAGCTGCGCCCAGCGCTCGAACGCCTCCCGCACCAGATCCGTCAGCTCGGCCAGCACCGGAGGATGTCCAGAGAAAGGCCCCCCTTCCCTGCCGCCTGCCTCGCCAGGTATCTTGCATCACATGGAACCAGGTTATTCAGCTAAGCAGGCTCGGGCAACCGCCCAGCTGCGCAAGGGCGTCCTGGAGTACTGCGTCCTCGCTCTCATGCGGGACCGCCCTCGCTACGGCGTGGAACTCCTGGCCGCCCTGGAGGACTCCGGTGCCCTGGCCACCAGCCAGGGCACCGTCTATCCGCTGCTCTCCCGGCTCCGCCGCGACGACCTGGTCACCACCACCTGGCAGGAGTCCGCCGTCGGGCCGCCGCGCCGCTACTACGCGCTCACCGGCAGTGGCCGGGCCGCGCTTGAGGAGTTCACTCTCCTGTGGCCCGGCTTCCGCAACGCCGTCGACGCTTTCTTGAACGTCCCCCGCCCCTCCCCTGGAGACCCCGCATGAAGACCGCCGACCTTGTCCAGGACTACCTCCGCGCCGTCGAACGCGAGGCATCCGCACTGCCCGCAGAGCGCCGCCAGGAACTCCTCGCCGACCTCGCCGAACACATCGAGGTCACCCGTGCCGAACGCCCCGGCACCGCAGTCGTCGTGGTCCTGGCCGAACTGGGCGACCCCCGCACGATCGCGGCGACGGCACTGGCCGAGGCCGCCCACGGGAACGCCTGGGTCCCGGCACGCAGCCACGGCGACGACGCCCCGTCCGCCCGGCCCGGCAGAGTCCACCCCCTGGTCCCGCTCCTGATGCTCACCCTCGCCGCCCCTTTCGGAATGGTCTTCCCCGACCAGCCGGGGCCTGTGTTCGGCGTCCTGTTCCGCGTCATCGGCGCCGTCCTGCTGTGCACCTCGGTGCACTGGCGGGCCGTCCAGAAAACCACCGGCGTCCTGCTGACCGCCGTCCTGCCCACGGTCCTCATCGCCACCTGGAACCTCTCCTCCGGCGTCCTGCAGGAGGACAGCGCTCCCGCTCTCCTGCCCAACCTGGTAATCACCGCCCTGATTACCGCCGCGTGCACCTGGCTCTGGCGGATCCGCCGCGCCTGAGAGGCAGACGCGGCGCCCACCGCTACTAGCTAGTAAAGCTGGGTCATGTCGGTGCGGGGTCTGGCATGTCGCGGTGACAGGTGGGGCAGGCGCCGGTCCAGGTCGCGATGAGTATCTGCAGCTCGCGGACGACTCGGTAGAGGCTCAGGCCGACGCCGTCTCTTTTGGGGATCGGGTCAGTCGCTGCAGGGTGCAGAAGGCGTGGGCGACCGAGACGAGGGTGACGTGGTGGTG
>NZ_JBSFBQ010000065.1:0-35192 GCF_053593015.1 Streptomyces sp. NPDC002403
CCGCACGGCTCCGGCCTGGGCAAGACGCGCTGGGTCGTCGAGCGGACCTTCGCCTGGCTGCACCAGTTCAAACGCCTTCGGATCCGCTACGAGATCCACGCCGACCTCCATCTCGGTCTGCTCCAACTCGCCTGCAGCATCATCTGCTTGAGACGACTCCGAACCGCATTCTGAAACGATCAGTAAGAAGTCATCTCATTTGGTTGGGTGAGCTGTTGGCCGTGGCGGGGATTGTTGAGCGGCTGGTGCCGGACGAGTTGTGGGAACTGTTCCAGCGGGTGGTACCGGAGGCGCCGTCGCGGCCTCAGGGTGGCGGTCGGCGTCGCCACGGCGACCGGGAGGTCCTGGCTGCGAGCGTGTTCGTGGCCACGTCGGACTGCACGTGGCAGCAACTGCCCGCGGCGTCGTTCGGGCCGTCCGGGGCGACGGCCCACCGACGTTTCGCCGAGTGGACGAAGGCCAGGGTGTGGGCCAGGCTCCACCGCCTGGTCCTCGACGAACTCGGCTCACGCGGCGACCTGGACTGGTCGCGTTGCGCGATCGACTCGGTGAACATGCGGGCCCTGAAATGGGGGGCCTGACAGGTCCGAATCCTGTCGACCGGGGCAAGTACGGCTCAAAGATCCACCTGATCACCGAGCGGACCGGTCTGCCCCTGTCCGTCGGCATCTCCGGTGCCAACGTCCACGACAGCCAGGCCCTGATCCCGCTCGTGAAGGGCATCCCCCGGTCCGCTCCCGCCGCGGTCCTCGCCGACGCAAGCCCGCAAGACTCCACGCCGACAAGGGCTACGACTACCGCCACCTGCGGCAATGGCTGTCACGGCGCGGCATCCGGCACCGCATCGCCCGCAAAGGCGTCGACTCCTTGCAGCGGCTCGGGCGGCACCGCTGGACCATCGAACGGACCATGGCCTGGCTCGCCGCCTGCCGCCGACTCCACCGCCGCTACGAACGCAAGGCCGAGCACTTCCTCGCCTTCACCAGCATCGCCTGCACCCTCATCTGCTACCGCAGGCTCGCCAAATGCGATGACTTCTACGCGGATCACCCTGCCCAACCGTCACGAAGCCCGAAACCGGGTAGGGGTTCGCGCTGTCCAACTACCGTGCGAACCCGGCGTCACGTGGCAGCCAGCTCCGGCACTTCGAGAGCTTCGGCTACCTTGCGGGCCAGCTGCGCCACCTGCGGCGGCAGGTAGCTGTCCAGCGAGTCGACGTCGTCGCACTGCCGCGCCTTCAGCCCGTGCAGGCACGCCTCGGTGAACAGCCTGCCCGGGTCGTCCTCGGGGCTCTGCGCCTGCTCGGCCTGCCGCTGGCCCCGGTGATGCCGCATCCGGTTCACCAGGTCCCGCATCGCCTCGTACGAGAGCGCCTCGCCCGTCAGGCCCGTCACGTGCGCGTGTTCCCCTTCCTGTGCGCCGTGAGCACGGATCTCCTGCTGCCCGACCTGGAGATAGCTCTGCAACGTGTGGGATGCCATGCCGGTGCGCTCGCAGTACGCGGCGATCAGCATGGCCACCACGTCCATGGTGTCCGCAGCGTCCGTGGCCCGGTACAGCGTCATCCGCTTTCAGGTCTGCGCCTGGTCGGGCTCGGTGTACCGCAGCACCTCCTGGCAGCTCTGCACGCCCTCGGAGACCAGCTGGTGAATTGCGCGCCGCAGCGGCTCGGGCATCTGAGTGTCTTCCATGGCCGCACGCTGGGGGGACCACGTCCCTGGAATCCGCAGTCACGGCCCTCGATCACCCGGACGGACCAGATGCCGCTGGCATCGGGCCTTGACCGCGACACCGGCCTGCGGGACGGTCAGCGTGTAACTACACGCAACTGGCTTTCTCCGGAGGCGATCACGGCGTCACTTTCCTTTGGCACGGACCCGAACTCGGGCGGAGGGAACTGCCCTGCGGTGTGGGTGGACACCGACACCACCGAGGGGTCGGAGCTGGTCCTGCAGGGCAAGTTCGCCGAGACGGCGACCCGGGGCGCCTGCGGCCAGGACAGTCCACCGGCGCACGACGAGGGAGTCATCCGGATCCCGGTCCGGATGGTGGATCAGATCAGGAAGGCGTGCAATGCCGCAGAAGGCGCCGACCCCCAGCTTTGAGGACCTGCTCGACTCCGACCAGCACCGTGCCCTGCACCTGGAACTGCGGGACGTCTACGCAGTGGGGGAGGAGCGGGAGGTCTTCGACGCGTTCCTGCGGGACGTGAGCGTGCCCGCGGACGACTCGGAGTACTGGGGCGGCTGGCTGCCGCTGGTGAAGCGGGCCGTCGCCCGCGGGGTGAAGGTCCTGCGGGCCCGGATCGTCTCCGAGCCTGTCACCGACTGCATCCGCTTCGAGCACGCCATCGCCGACGCCAACCTCCGCGCCGGCGAACAGGTCCGCTGGCTGCCCCGCCGCTGCGCCTCCACGTTCGCGCTGCCCGGCAACGATTTCTGGCTCATCGACGACCAGGTCGTGCGCCGGAACCTGTTTTCCGGTGACGGCCAGGCTCTCGAGCCCGACCACACCGAAGATCCCAGCGCGGTCAAGCTGCGTGCCGAGGCGTTCCGCTCTGTATGGGACCTGGCCACATTGCACGCCGACTACCGCATCTGACCGAAACGTACATCCAAGGGCCGCCACTTCATGACGACCGCCTCCCCATCGTCCAGCGCACAGGGGCCCGCGAGGCGCTCGCCGTGCGCCTGCAGCACCTGTGCAAGGACGCCGGCCCCACCGGGCGTGAACTCTCCGCTCGGTGCGGCTGGCACCCCGCGGAAACCACCCGCATCCCGAAAGGCGCGGCCCTGCCCTCGGACACCGACATCCGCGCCTGGTGCACGGCGTGCGGCGCGGACGACCAGGATGACGACTCCATGTACCTGGAGTGGCGCCGCCTCCACCGAAGCGGCATGCGCCACGTCCAGCGTGCTCTGGACTGCCTCCTTGCCGGCGCCCACCTCGAAGACCTCGTCCAAGCCCCGGCCTACTGGCAACCCGGATGGGAGTACCCCTTCCCACCACCCGGCCAACCCGGTCACAGCACTAGCGATGTTGCACGGGGGTAGGACGCGCTGCCGGGGCTGTTCGTCCCGTCTCAGGAGCGCTTCGGCGTGGGTTCTTCGCCGGCGGGCCCGGCCCAGGGGTGCGGGCCGGGGGAGTGCTGGTCACCTGGTGGCTCTGGCGGCGTCCTCGATCAGCTTTGCGGTGGTCTTCGGGTGACTGATCATCGCGACGTGGGACGAGGTCGGGATTTCGACGACCTTGCGGAATTTCGCGCGGCGGTACATCCAGCGTTCGGCCGCGGGCGGGATCGCCTTGTCCCGCCCGGCAACCAGTCCCCACGACGGGATCGTCCGCCACGCGGCTGTCTTGGTCGGGTAGGTGAAGGAGTCCGCGTCAAAGGGCCGCTGAGTGGCCTGCAGGAGTCGGAACTCAGCCGTGGACAGGTCGGCGGCGAAGGCCGCCTGGCCGTCCTTGCTCAGGTACAGGTCGGTTCCGGTGGTGCCGTCGGGTTTCGTGTAGGGGACCGGAACGCTCACGGGCAGGACCTCGCTGCCCGGGAACTTGTCGATGAGCTCGCCCTGGGTCTCGCCCACCTCGGGCGCGAACGCCGCGATGTAGACCAGCGCCTTGACGTTGCTCTTTCCGGCAGCCGCGTTCGTGATGACGGTTCCGCCCATGGAATGTGCGACGAGTACGACCGGCCCGCTGATGGAGTCCAGCAGACCCCCGATGTACGGGGCGTCGGTCGGGATGCCCCGCAGCGGGTTCGACCCCGCGATCGTGGTGTAGCCCTTGCTCTGCAGCTCCCTGATGACTCCGTTCCAGCACGACGAGTCGGCGTAGCCGCCGTGGACCAGCACGATGGTCGGCTTGGTGCCCGGCGCGGGGCGGCTGCCGGTCGCGGCCGTGGCGCTGCTGGGGGTGAGGATCGCGGCCGATGCCGCGGCGGCGGCGCCGGTGGTGATGACTCTGCGGCGGGTGAACGTGGGGCGGTCAGACATGCGGATACTCCCGAGGTGGTGGACGGAGCAGGGCGAGTACGGGGCCTCTCGTCCGGGCGGCAGGCATCGCCCGGACGAGAGGCGGGCGGCGGCTAGGACCGGCCGCCCAGGCTCTCGGCGGCTTGCGCGATGACGGCGGCGACGACGGCCGGGCGGGAGACGTAGACGGCGTGGCTGCCCGGGGTTTCAGTGACGGTCGCGCCGGCCCGCTCGGACATGGCTCGCTGGGCGGGTGGGGGGATCATGCGGTCGTCGGTGGCGATCAGGTACCAGGACGGCTTGGTTCGCCAGGCCGGTTCAGAGATCACCCCACCAAGTGCGTCGACGCCCCACGGGACTTGGGAGTCGGCCATGAACGCCGTCAACTTCTCGGGCACGTCGGCGGCGAAGGAAGCCGCGAATTTCTCGCGGTCCAGGAACAGGAAACCGTCCTGGGGCGGCAGGATCGGCGGGACCGGTGCGCCGGGCGGCGGCTCGGCGATCAGGGAGTTGACGGACTCGCCCTTGTCCGGCGCGAACGCTGTGATGTAGGTGAGACCGGCTACGTTGGGGTGGTTGCCGGCCTCAGTGATGACGGCGCCGCCGTAGGAGTGGCCGACCAGTACGGCCGGGCCGTCAAGGCCGTCGAGTACCTGGTGCGTGACGGCGACGTCACCGGCCAGGGACAGGGTCGGGTTCTGCACGACGGCCACCCGGTAGCCGTCGGCACTCAGATGCTCGTGGACGCCCTGCCATCCCGATCCGTCCACGAAGCCGCCGTGCACGAGAACGATGTTCTTGATAGGTGCCATCGTCACTCCTGACCTGGAGGGACAGCGCCTGGGCGGCCGTCCCGGTGCCCGTAAGTCAAGCCGTGACGGAGCTGTCGGACCATGCAGAACAGCACGCAGGATTACTCGATCCCCCTCCAAAGGACTCTCGTGGAAGGGTCACCGGGAGCCTGCCGCTTGAGAGTTGCAGCGGTCGCTGCCCTGGCTGTCCCCGATCGCCTCGAAGACCTGTGCCGCCCGTAAGTATGTCGCGACGCTCTCCTCGGCGCGGCCTTCGCGGGCCAGCAGGCTGCCCAGGGTTTCCAGGGCCTCGGCCTGCCGGTAGTCGGCCATCTGCAGCGTGCTCATGGCGTCGATGCCCTCGACGAGCATGCTGACCGCCTCCGCGCGCCGACCGAGGTGTTCGAGGCAGGTGCCGATGCGGATCAGCGCGATGGGCCGGCAGTGGGCCGCGATGCTGGGCGTCATTCCCGAGTCCGGGTCATCCAGCAGCACCAGCAGGTCGAGACATTGCTCCAACGCCTGCGCGTACTGCCCTTCGTCCAGGCGGTACCTCGCGATCGCCGCACGCGTCTGGACGTGCGAATCGATGTCGCAGACCGTCTTGAACATCGCGGCGGCCCGGGTGGAGGACTCGACGGCTTCGCCGATCCGTCCGAGCAGTGCCAGCGCCGTGGAGGTGTACTGGTGAGCCCAGGCAACCTGTGCCAGAGCATCGCCCCGGGTAGCCAACTCCAGCGCCTGGGTCGCACACCGCAGGACGGCCTCGGGGCTGCTGGGCGGCACCGTATGGACCCACGCCAGGTAGTTCAGCTGGGTCGCCTGCTGCTTCAGATCGCCCAGGGCCGCTGCGGCATCGGCTCCCTGGGCGAAGACCTCCTGCCAGTGCGGGCTGTGCGCCCAGCGTTCGGAGAACCAGTGCATCGACTCCGCGCAGTCCAGGACGATCGAGTGACGGCCGACGGCCGCCGCGGCCCGCATCGCCCCCAGCCAGTTGTCCGCGTTCTCCCGCAGCCACCGGTCGGCTGCCTCCGCGGAGGGCGGCACGACGAGGTCGGCGTCGTGCCGCCCAGCGGGGCCGAAGCCGGGTTCGAACCGTCGCCCGCACGACGTGGCCATCCGCAGCAGCCACGACACCACCATCTCGGACAACGCTGCTCTCTCCGAGGCGGTCTCCTCCGCATGAAGCCGATCGCGAGCGAACAGGCGGACCAGGTCGTGGAAATGGTAGCGACCCCCGTCACTGTCGGAGAGCAGGCCGAGGTCGACGAGGTCGTCGAGCGCCGCCCACGCGTCCACGCTCGGCACCTCGCCGACGACGGCCGCCAAGGCCGCATGGAAGCCCTGGCCCGGCACCACAGCCAGCCGCCGGAACATCCGCCGTGCGGCGTCGGAGAGTTGTTCGTACGACATCCTGAACGCATTGGCAATCTTGAGGTCGCCGGCCGTGAACTGCTCCAGCCTGCGCTCCTCGTCCGCCAGCCGGGCAGCCAGTTCAGCCGCGCCCCATCCGGGCCGGCTGGCAAGCCGGTTCCCGATGATCCGCAGAGCGAGCGGCAGGCCACCGCACAGCTCGGCGAGCCGGGTGAGCGCCAACTCGCAGTCGGACTGGGCGCGTTCACCCATGATTCCGATCAGTAAGGCCCTGGACTCCGGCAACGACAGTGGCCCCAGGGCGAGCCTGCGCACTCCCTCCAGCCCGGCCAGCAACCGCCGGGTGGTGATCAGGACCCGGCCCGTGCCGCCGCCCGGCAGCAGCGGGCGTACCTGCTCCTCCGACCCTGCATTGTCGAGGACGACCAGAACACGCTTGTCCCGCAGCAGCGCCCGGTACAGGGAGGCACGCTCCTGGGTGCCTGCCGGGATCTGTTGGTCCGCAGCTCCCAGTGCCCGAAGCAGCAGATGCAGCGCATCGTCGGCGGACAGCGGCCGTTGCGACATGCCCAGCAGATCGACGAAGAGCACTCCGTCCGGAAAGCTCGGCCGCACCGTATGGGCGGCACGGACGGCGAAGGTCGTCTTGCCCAGGCCCGCGGAACCGGTGACGAGACCCACCACGCCGACGCCCGGCGAGCCCTCGGCGTACACCAGTTGGCTCACCCAGACCAGTTCCGCCGCCCGGCCCGTGAAATCTGCGACCGAACGCGGCAGTTCGCACAGCCGGCTCGGACGCGCCCAGTGATCCCGCAGCCGGCCCTCGCGCGCCAACGCGATCAACTGCTCGCGTTTCTCCCCCGCCAGGGCCAGCGCATCCGCCAGAGCCGTCACGGTCCGCTGCTGCGGTCCCTTGCTGCGCCCGCGCTCCATGTCCGACAAGGTCCGCGCGCTCACACCCGAAACCTCGGCCAACTGCTCCAATGTCCACCGTGCCGCACGCCGATGACGACGTAACACCTCACCGAAACCGAGACGTCCAGAAATGACGCCACCCCCTCAGCGGCCAAGTCCCCACCCGCCGCAACGATCCGCGATCCCGCCCAGACCATCTGCTACCGCACGTTCTACCACCGCCATCCCGGTCGAACGAGGTGCGTCGTGGTCAGAGGTAGGTCACGCCGGTCAACTGCTCGGCCTGCGTCCAGAGCCGACCGCCCGTCTCGGGGTGGGCGGCTCCGGCACCGGGCCGGACCTCCCGCACGTCCCGGCCGCGCATTTCCTTGTAGCCGGAGGGGCCGAAGAAATGTCCGCCGCACACGTCGGGCGCTGTGGCGGCATGCAGCTGCGGCAGTGCTCCCTGTTCGCTGGGTGCCTGGAGAATCCGCAGGACGGCCCGGGCCATGAGCTGCTGGATCCGGCCTCGGTCCCGCAAGGCCCGCGGGTTGAGGTTGCTCCGGCTCATGCCGGGGTGGGCCAGGACGCTGAGAACGGACGACCCAGTGTCACGCAGGCGGCGGTCGAGCTCGAGGCCGAAGACGGTCGAGGCCAGCTTGGACCGGTTGTAGGCACGATTCGCCTGGTAGTCGTGATGCGACATGAGGTCGTCGAGGTCGAGCCGGGCGTTCCTGTGAGTGAGCGAGCTGATGTTGACCACCCTCGGCGCGTCGGTGTGGCCGAGCGGGTCGAGCAGGAGGCCGGTGAGGGCGAAGTGGCCGAGCATGTTCGTGCCCATGTGCAGCTCGAACCCGTCGGCCGTGGTGCGGGCGGGTCCGAGGTCCAGGACGCCCGCGTTGTTGATCAGCAGGTCGATCGCCGGGTGCGCGGCGGCCAGCTCCTTGGCGAACGCCTGGACCGACGCGAGAGAGGCGAGGTCCAGTTTCCGCACCTCCAGGTCGGCCGCCGGCACTGCCGCACGGATCGCGGCGACAGCCCGCTCGCCTGCCGCGGTGTCGCGTACGGCGAGTACGGTCTTGGCCCCGTGCCGGGCGAGTTCGGTCGCCGTGACCAGACCGAGGCCGGAATTGGCCCCGGTCACGACGGCGACCCTGCCGTGCTGGTCGGGGATGAGTCGGGTGTTCCACGCGGCCATGGCGGCGCTCCTGCGGTGCTTCGGGGATGGTTCGCCGGTCACCGTAAGAGCACATCGACGCGGTTTGGTCGTACCCGTTTGCCTGGGAATGGCAGACCTACCTTGGCGGACCGGCCGCGGTGCACACTGGCAGCATGGCTACCGATCATCCCTATGCGCGCGAACTGGGGGACTTCCTGCGCGCCCGGCGGGCCCGGCTGCGTCCGCAGGACGTCGGCCTGGAGCCCGGAGGCCGTCGGAAGGTCGCCGGGCTGCGCCGCGAGGAGATCGCCCTGCTGGCCGGTCTGAGCACGGACTACTACCAGCGGATGGAGCAGGGCCGCGACGTCCGCCCCTCCGACGACGCCCTCGACGGCCTGGCCAGCGCCCTGCTCCTGGACAGCGACGAACGCCGGTACCTCTTCGACCTGGCCCGCGCCGCCCGGCGTCCGGTCCGAGCCCGTCCGCACCGCCGCGCCGAACGCGTTCCGGAGAGCACCCGGCGCCTGCTGCACGTCCTGGCCACCCCGGGCCTGGTGCTCGGCCGCCACCTCGACGTCCTCGCCTGGAATCCGCTCGCCGAAGCCCTGCTGGGCGATCCAGCGGACCGGCCCCCGGCGGATCGCAACATGGTCTCGGTCCTGTTCCGGGACCCCGAGGCCCGAATGCTCTGCCCCGGCTGGGAGAGCATGGCCCGCCAGTACGTGGCGATGTTGCGTTCCGCTGTCGCGGACGACCCGGACCACCCGCGAGCCACGGCGCTCGTCGGCGAACTCAGCATCCACAGCGCCGACTTCCGGCGGCTGTGGGCACGGCACGACGTCCGGGAGAACGTCCACGGGACGACTCTCTTCCAGCACCCCGAGGTCGGCGGAATCACCCTCGACTGGGACACCTACCCCCTGCCCGGCAACCCCGGCCCGGTCCTCCTGGTCTTCACCGCCGAACCCGGAACCGCGGATGCGGAACGCCTCCAACTCCTCGCAACCTTGCGCGTGACCCGGGGCACAGCCACCCGGCGGCCGGACGCCGACGAGGTTCGCCCGCGGCCCGCCCGCATCGTCAGGGGGCCGTGAGGACGGTGCCTTCAGCGGGCGCAGCTTCGTCCTGGTCCGGTTCGCGCAAGAAGGCGGAGAACAGCATCGCGAGTACCGGCACGGTGGCGAGTACGGCAAGTGTGCCCCGCGGCCCGTAGTGGGTCGCGGCCATGCCGAGAAGCGGCATGAACAGTCCGCCGGCGCTCATCGCGAGGCCGAGGGTGACGCCGGCCGCGGTTCCGGGCCTGCTGGGCAGGTAGTCCTGGCCGAGCTTGATGAGGACGGCGAACGGGATGTTCGAGATCAGGCCGACCAGCAACGCAAGGGGCAGCGCAGCGTACTTGTTGTCGCAAAGGAGCATGAGCCCCAGGGCGGGCAGCATGGCCGCGTTGCCGATCTGCACGGTGCGCACCATCCCGATGCGGTCTGCCAGCCGTCCGCCGAGCAATGTTCCGGCCACGCCACCGCCGAGTACGAGCGTCAGGGCGAGGCCCCCCAGGCCGCTGCTCGCGTCGAGGTGGCGGATCCAGTACAGCGAGATGAAGGTGTTGAGTCCGGTCGAGATGGTGGACCGCACGATCTCGACGGCGGTCAGGGCCGCGAACCGGCCCGGCCTGTCCTTGCCCTGGCGCTGTACCTTCGTGACCGCCGTCTCGGAGGTCCGGTTGTGGTGGCGCAGCAGGACGAAGCCCATCAGGACGGCAGGGGGGATGAACAGCGCGGTCGCGCCCATCCCGAGGTTGCCCAGGGCCGGTGTGACCAGCGCCGGGGCGACGAAGAACCCCACACTGCCGCCCGCGGCGAAGTAGCTCATCGCGGTGGCACTGCCCCCAGCCGCCCGGCGGGCATCACGGCCTGCGGGCGGATGGAACATCGCGATCCCGACCCCCGCTGTCAACAGGAGAGCGAACACCAGCGGATAGGAGGGCACCAGTCCGGACAAGCCTGCCCCGATGCCCGCCAGGCTGATCCCCAGCGGCGACATCCATCGCATCCGGAACCGGTCGGCGAGCAGCCCGATCGGCACCTGCGGCAAGGCGCTGCCGAGCGTCGCGGCGAGTGCCAGCCCCGACGCCTGTACGTAGCTGAAGTCCCGTTGCAGAACGAAGTAGGGGACGGCGGCAGGTACGAGCCCCTGGTAGAAGTCGTCGACGGCATGGGCACTGGCCCAGATCCGCATCCGGCGCCAGTGCCCGGGCGGACCATCTGCCTCAGGGGGCGTGCTTGTTTCCTGGATCGTTGTCACACACTCACGATGGGCCGGAGCACCCTGGGCGCGCTTCCCGTATTCTGCCTATCCATGTCGCAGATCCGCCACGAGCCCGTCGCGCCGACGAGCACCCAGCTTCTCGGCGGCGGCGCGACCATCGACCGGCACCGCCACGACGACCACCAACTGATCTACGTCAGCTCGGGCGTACTCGCGATCACCACGGAACACGGCTCCTGGATCGCCTCCAACGACCGCGCCCTGTGGATCCCGGCGTACACCTGGCACGAACACCGTTTCTACGGCCGGAGCCGCTTCCACACCATCGGCTTCCCCGCCCGGGACACCACGCCCCTGCTCGACACCGAACGCCCCGCGGTCATCGCCGTCGACGCCCTGGTGCGCGAACTGCTCATCGCGCTCACCACCACACTCACCCCGGCCGAGACCCGGCACATCGAAGCAGTGCTGCGCGACCGGCTACGCCGCGTCGCGGCCCAGCCCATGGCCCTGCCCGCCGCCCGCGACCAGAGACTGGCCGACGCCTGTCGGCTGGTGCAGGAAGACTTGTACCAGCCCTGGACTCTGGGCCGACTTGCCGGCCGAGTACACACCAGCGAGCGCACCCTCTCCCGCCTGTACCGCGACGAGTTCGGCCTGACCTTCCCCCAGTGGCGCACCCGTGCCCGCATCTTCGCCGCGATGGTCATGCTCGCCGAGGGCGCCACTGTCACCGACACCGCTCACGCCTGCGGATGGGCGACCACCAGCGCCTTCGTCCAGATCTTCGCCCGGACAGCCGGAGTCACTCCCGGTGCCTACCGCGCCGGCATGGGTAAACCGCAGCAGGAATGACAGCTGGGAGCACCACGAGTCAGGGCCGTGTGGGAGTCACCTTCGCGTCAGGCCGGGATGGGCCCCAGCGCCGAGTAGTCCGGCAGGACGAATCCGTTGGACACCCGGATCTGGGGCCGCACCATGAACGGCCGCAGCCGCGTCGGCAGGTGCTCGAAGAGGTGCACGAGGCGGGTGCGTGCGGCCACGCCCAGGGCGGTCTCGGGCGTCATCATCTTCGCTCCCTCGTCCCGACCAAGATCCTGAACGCTGGCGAGCCACGGCCGCAGCACCCGCTCGTAGGAGGCGAGTCCGGCAGGTACGTCGCCGGCGTGCCGGGCCAGCTCGCCGGCCAGCACATAGGCGCCGACGAGGGAGATCGTGGCACCGTGCCCGGACAGCGGTGAGGCGCAATACGCGGCGTCTCCCACGAGGCCGACACGTCCCTTGGACCATGACCCGAGCACCACCTGGGAGAAAGAGTCGAAATAGAAATCGGGCGTCTCTTCGATCTGCGCGGCGACACGTGACGCTTCCCAGCCCATGCCGGCGATGCGCGAGCGCACGATGTTCTTCGTCAGTTCGGTGTCGCGGTAGTCGTAGTCCAGCGGCCGCTCGTTGAAGGTGAAGGCTGCCAGCGCCCGGGTGTTCTGTTCGGTCGACCGCAGCACGAGCGAACGTCCGGGCTCGCCGTACAGGAGCGCGATATCGCGCAGTTGAAGGTCGTTGCCCACCGTCCACCAGGCGATGTACGAGCCGAGGTGCCGCAGGAACGGCTGCTCGGGCCCGAAGAGCTTGCCCCGTGTAGCCGAGTGCAGTCCGTCCGCACCGATGACCACGTCGAACCGTCGGGGTTCACGCTGCTCGAAGTGGACGACGACGCCTTCGCCGCTGTCGTCCAGACGGGCGATGCGGTCGCCGAAGAGATACTCGACATCGTCCGCGGCCGCATCGTAGATGATCTTCGAGAGTGCGCCGCGGCCGATCTCGATCTCGGCGATGGGACCGTCCCCGCGGAAGCCTTCGACCGGGACGAACGCGCGAGACCTGTTGCGCTCGTCCACGAGTCGGAGCCCGTCGGTCGGGGTGCGGGCGGCGCGCATCTGTTCCAGCAGGCCCATACCCCTGACTACCTCGCGCCCCACCCCTCGCAGATCGACGATCTGGCCACCGGAGCGCAGCGCGGGAGCCATCTCCACGACGGTGACGGAGGCGCCGTAGCGGTGTAGCCAGAACGCCAGCGCGGGACCGGCGACGCTCGCTCCCGAGATCAGCACGGAGCTACCGCGCAGAGGTTCGTTCGACATGACAAAGCTCCTCAATGTTCCCGATTGACACTTGGTCGCTGACCAAGTTTACTGAAGAATAGTTGGTCGGTGACCAAGAATAAGGGGTACGAGATGACTGCGAAGACATGGCTCATCACCGGAGCATCCAAGGGGTTCGGCAAACAGTGGGCGGAAGCCGCGCTCGAACGCGGTGATCGCGTCGCCGCCACGAGCCGCACCTCCGACGCCTTGGACGAACTACGCAAGGAGCATGCCGACAACCTGCTGCCACTGCAGTTGGACGTCACCGATCGCACGGCCGTCGGCGCCGCCGTACAGCAGGCAGTCGACCACTTCGGCCGCCTCGACGTCGTGGTCAACAACGCCGGGTACGGCCTGTTCGGCATGGTCGAGGAGACGAGCGAAGAGCAGGCCCGCACCCAGCTCGACGTCAATCTGCTCGGCCCGCTCTGGGTCACCCAGGCCGCGCTGCCGCATCTGCGTGCCCAGGGCAGCGGGCACATCATCCAGGTCTCGTCGATCGCGGGCGTGTTCTCGCTGCCCGGCCTCGGCCTCTACCACGCCTCGAAGTTCGGTCTTGAGGGCTTCACCGCAAGCCTTGCCAAGGAGGTGAAGGACTTCGGTATCAGCGTCACCTTGGTCGAACCCGCCGGCTATGCCACCGAGTGGGCCGGCCCCTCCGCGGTCCACGCCGATCAGCTGCCTGCCTACGACGCCTTCCGCGCCGCCATGCAGCGCCCGGCCGGAGCGCGCGGCGAACCGGCCGCCACCCGTGCAGCGATCCTCGCTGTCGTCGACGCCGAGGAGCCGCCGCTGCGGATCTTCTTCGGCAAGGGCCCACTCGACGTGTTCCGTGCGGAGTACGCATCCCGCATTGAAGAGTGGGAGCGCTGGGATACCGTGTCGCAGGCCGCGTTCGGCGCCTGACCCGAGCCGTGAGCTGCCCACTTGTAGCATGACCAGGCACTCGCCGACGGGCGACGGAGAAGGGACGGAGCACGAGGATGCGCTGGACGCTGGACGACGTGATCGAGGCGGCGTTCTCCACGCTCGAGACCGAAGGACTCGACAAGTTGACGCTGCGCGGCGTCGCCCGCACCCTCGGCTCCCACCTCAACTCGGTCAGCTGGTACGTGAAGACGAAACAGACCCTCATCGAGACACTGGCCGACCACATCGTCGGCTCCGTCGACGTCACGGACCTGCCCGAAGACCCGGTCGGGCGGGTCCGGACGGTCGCCACCCGCTACCGGGCTGCCATGCTCGCGCACCGCGACGGCGGCCGCCTGGTAGCGGGAACCTTCGCCGGCACGGGCAAGACTCTGCGTGTCGCCGACATCATCGTCGCCGCACTGCTGGACGCCGGGTTCAAGGAGCCGGAGGCGGCCCGTCTGTGCTGGTCGATCGTCTATTTCACCCTGGGCCTGACCCAAGAGGAACAGACACCGTGCGACAACCCCCGCGGCTCTTTCCACGAACTCGTCGCCACCGGTGCCTATCCCGCACTCTCCCGGGTCGGCGAGGAACTTATGGTCGCCGACTCCTTCGACGATCGCTTCCACTACGGACTGGCCCGGATGCTGGGTAGCGCCAAGGTGTAGAGCGTGCTTGCCTACCCCCAGCACGCGGGTGTCCCCCGACGACCAACACGCCCTCCTTGTCACCGACGCTCTGGCTTGCGCCGCGGCTCCTGGCCGGTGAGCTGTCGGCTCATCCGCCGACGGTAGGCGTCATCGACCGGGTCACTGACCCGCAGCAGGTGCAGGGGCTTGGCGATCCGCCCGTACTCGTCGAACGCCTGGCCCATCGGAACCGCTCACACCTGGGCCCTGCCCGTGCTGGTGCTGTGACCGGGAAGGTTCGCCGGGTGTCGGTTGGAACGGTTGGATGCGCGGCAACCGGCCACCACCCGCCCCACCAAGTTCGGCCAGCCCTTCACCCGCTGGTCGATCCGCAGACTCGTCGCCTACTTGCGGAAAGTGCACGGACGCGTCATCCGGATCGGTCGCGAAGCGATACGGTGCCTGCTCCGGCGCCGCGGCATCACCTTCCAGCGCACCAAGACCTGGAAGGAGCCCCCCCGAATCCGATCGCGACTTCAAGCTCGACCGCCTCGAGCGCGTCCTGGCGCACTTCCCGGACCGCGTCTTCGCCTTCGACGAGTTCGGCCCCCTCGGGATCCGCCCCCACGGCAGGTTCCTGCTGGGCGAAGCAGGGCAAGCCCGATCGCCTGCCAGCGACCTACCACCGCACCCACGGCGTCACCTACTTCCACGGGTGCTACTTCGTCGGCAACGATCGACTGTGGGGCGTCAACCGCCGCCGCAAAGGCACCGCCAACACCCCGGCCGCGCTGAAGTCAACCGCGCCGCCCGACCCGACGGCGCCCCGATCTACATCATCCTGGACAACCTCTCCGCCCACACCGGCCAGGACATCCGCCGCTGGTCGCAGAAGAACAAGGTCGAGCTGTGCTTCACCCCGACCTACGCCTCCTGGGCCAACCCGATCGAGGCCCACCTCGGCCCGCTGTGGCAGTTCGCCCTGTCCCACTCCCAGCACCACAGCTACCCCGCACAGACCCGGGCCCCTTCACCGCTACCTTCGCTGGCGCAACGCCAGCGCCCACCACCCCGACGTCCTCGCTGCACAGCGCAAGGAGCATGCCCGCATCCGCAGCGAGAAAGGCATCCGGGGGCGGACGTCCTCCCAAGGCGGCCTGACCATGAACAGCAGGGCGATGACATCGATCCAACTCGTCTACGAGACCCACGCCACCACCACCGACAACGAGGCGGAATCGCCACCGGCTGGCTGCCGGGCGTCCTCTCAGCAGCCGGCCGCCGACAGGCCCGGGAACTCGGCGATCGCCGCCGCAACGACGGCATCGCGGCGGTGTTCACCTCCGATCTGCACCGCGCGATGGACACCGCGCGGATCGCCTTCGCGGGCACCACACTCCCGATCCACCACGATCCCCGCCTGCGTGAATGCAACTACGGACGCCTCAACGGCTGTCCGCAGGAAGCTCTTGCACCGATACGAGGCCGGCACATCGACGAGCCCTTCCCCGGAGACCAGAGCTACCGCGAGGTTCTGGCCGCCACCGAAGACTTCCTCACCGACCTGGCCGATCGGTGGGCCGGCAACCGCATTCTGCCGTCATGTCTGGATGGCGTACAGAGCGTGGTCCTTACTGCCGACGTAGACTACATCGCCCGCCACCGTCGGGGAGGACTCCAGACCAGCGCCCGTGCGAAAGGCCCAGCGCTTCTTCCCTGTTCGCGCGTCCACCGCGTACAGATGACTGTCCTCACTGCACACGTAGACCACCCCGTCTGCTACAGCCGCGGCGGAGAAGACAGTGCTTTCGGTTTCGAAAGCCCAGCGCTTCTTGCCTGTCGCGGCGTCCAGAGCGAACAGATACTCGATGCTGTCGCCGACGTACACCACGCCATCGGCCACAGTCGGCGACAAGAGAGCGCGGTTGCCGGCACCTACGTTCTTGTATTTGGCACCGGCGCGGGACCACTGCTGCTGCCCTGTCGCGGCATTCACCGCGTACAAGCGACTACTGGAGATGTAAACCAGGCCGTTGGCCACGACCGGGGCGGAGTTCACGCCGTCGAGGACGGGGAAGGCCCAACGTCGTTTTCCCGTCTTGGCGTCCAGCGCGTAGAGATGATCGTCGTCGCTGGCGAAGTACACGACACCGCTCACCACGACCGGCGCCTCTGTCACATCGCCATTCTTGCGGCAGCGAAAGTCCCATCTTTTCTTGCCTGTTACCGCGTCCACCGCGTAGAGGTGCCCGTCGCTGCTTCCGACGTAGACGACGTTGTCGACCACGACCGGCGACCAGAATATCGATCCGTCGCCGAAGACCCAGCGTCTTTTGCCGGTTGCGGCGTCCACCGCGTACAGGCCGTTGAGGTAGGTGCCCACATAGAGGAGATCGCCCGCGACAACAGACGACGAGTAGACGACACTGCCGGTGTCGAGGGACCAGTGCTTCTTGCCCGTGGCAGCGTCCAGCGCGTACACATTGTTGTCGTTGCTGCCGAAGTAGACCACGCCGTTCGCGATGGTTGGCGTCGACTTCACCTCGTCGTCGGTACGAAAGGACCAGAGTTGCTGGCCGGGCTTTCGGGGGGCCGGCGGAGTGGTGGTACGGGCTGGTTTCCGTGCGGATGGCTGAAGGGCGGAGGGCGAGCCGGCGGAGCCGGAACCCCCGTCGGCGGTCTTCCAGACCGCGACGGCCAGTCCTACGGCGGCTGCCGTACCCGTCAGGGCGAACAGGGCGCTGCGCCGGGAGAGGGGAGGCGGCATGTCGCCGGGGCTTTGGCTTTGCGCGGCGTGGTCTGCGGTCTGGGTGGGCTCGTCGTGCAGGGCCGGGGCGGTGGCTGGAGAGGTGTCGGTTGCGGCGGGTGTCGCGGACGCGGCAGGCGTCTGCAGCGGTTCGGGCGTGGCTCCGTGCAGTGCGGCGGGCATGTCCGGCGCGGTGGGGGTCGGTGCTGCGGCAAGTGCGGGCGTCGAGGCGGGGTTGCGGGGCAGCGGGGTGGCGGCCTTCGCCCGGACCAGCCGGTCGACCTCGTCGGGCATCCAGTCGGGCTCCGTGAGCAGGGGCGTTGCTTCGGCCGTATCCCGCTCGCCCGGGGTGGTCATGCGGTGCAGCAGGTCGGCTACGGTCGGCCGCTGGTCGGGCTCTTTGGCCAAGCAGGCCGCCACGGTCTGGCGCAGTTCCAGGGGAAGAGCGTCGAGGTCGGGCTCCTCGTATACGGCGCGGAAGTGCAGGGCGTGAGGGGTGCCGGTGCCGAACGGGCCGATGCCGGCGGCGGTGTAGGCGAGTACCGCGCCGAGCGCGAAGACGTCGCTGGGGGGCCCGATGGGCCGACCGGTGAGTTGTTCCGGGGACATGAAGCCGGGCGTGCCGATCGTCATGCCGGTGTGGGTCAGCGCGCTGGCCTCGCTCGCTGTCGAAATGCCGAAGTCGATCACTCGGGGGCCGTCGGGGGCCAGCAGGACATTGGAGGGTTTCAGATCGCGGTGCACGACGCCGGCGGCGTGGATCGCTTCCAGGGCCTCCGCCAGACCGGCGCCGAGTGCCAGCACGTGCCCGGCCTGCCACGGCCCGTGCTGGGCAACCGCCTCGCCCAGCGACACACCGGATACGTAGACGGTCGCCAGCCAGGCCGGGGAGCCGTCGGGGTCGGCGTCGACAACCCCGGCGGTGAAGGCCCCGTTCACCCTGCGGGCGGCCGTCACTTCACGATCGAAGCGGCGCCGGAAGTCTATGTCCCGGGCCAGCTCCGGCCGTACCACCTTCAGCGCGACCGGGCGACCACCGGGCGAACGTCCCAGGTACACCTGCCCCATGCCGCCCGCGCCGATCCGCGCCACGATCCGGTACCGCCCCACCTGCCGCGGGTCCTCCGGCTCCAGTCCGTCGAACACGGCCCCTCCTCTGCGAACGGCGCAGCCCTCCCGGGCACTGACAGCGCGCATCATGCCAGAACGGGTGGGGACGGGAGAGGGGAGCATCAACGGGGCCACTGGGGCGCGACTGCCCAGGCGGTATCCGTCCTCCGTTACCTACTTCGCGAGGCCCACTCCGGCCTACCGGGCCGAACACATCCCGGGGCCATGAGGCACTGCTCGGATCATGTTCTGAGCCAGATGACGAGGGCTGCGACTGTGACGGTGCCGAGGTAGATGTAGGCGCGTTTCTCGTAGCGGGTGGCGACGGCGCGGAAGCCTTTGAGACGGTTGATGGTGCGTTCGACGGTGTTGCGTTTCTTGTAGCGCTCGCTGTCGAAGCCGGTGGGCCGCCCGCCTCGGGAACCACCACCACCTCCGGCCGGCGCCGCCCACCCTCAGCCGCACACGTCACCGCACTCGCCCCGCTCGGGGGCCGGGCCGGGTGATGCACACGTCCGGGTCAATGCGGCAGCGAGTGGGACGACCTGGGTGGGCCGAGTGGATCAGCGCCGCTTTGCGGCGGGCACCGGTGTCCGCCAGATTCGAAGCAGCATTTTCGAACTCACGGCCGTGCCGCTGAGGCCCGATCCGCGAAGGAACGGCGGCGGACCGCGTACTCATGCTGCACCGGACGGGCACGCCAACAGCCCGTCCGCTGACTGTCAGGAGACTTGCAGGTGACCGCGCATTTCGGTGACCACCAGGACGATATCTACCAGGGCGGGCTGCGGGGCGTCGTACCGCCGTTCCCGATGTCGTTCGAAGAGCTGGAGGCCAGGGCTCGGGCCGCCCTGCCGCCGTCCCTCGTGTCGTATGTCGCCGGCGGGGCCGGCAACGAGCACACCCAGCGGGCCAATGTCGACGCCTTCACCAGGTGGGGGCTCATCACCACGGATGCTGGTGGGCGCGGTCGAGCGCGACCTGTCGGTGGACCTCTTCGGTCTGCGGCTGCCGTCCCCGCTGATGATGGCCCCGATCGGTGTGATCGGGCTGTGTGCCCAGGACGGCCACGGGGACCTGGCCGTCGCCCGGGCGGAAGCCGGAACCGGAGCGCCGATGAACGCCTCCACTCTCACGGTCGATCCGATGGAGGAGGTCGCGGAGCAGTTCGAGGGGGTTCCCGGCTTCTTCCAGCTCTACCCCCCGGACGACCGGGAGCTGGCCGAGAGCCGGGTGCACCGCGCGGAGACGGCTGGCTTCAAGGGCATCGTGGTCACGCTGGACACCTGGCTCACCGGCTGGCGGCCGCGTGATCTGTCCACCAGCAACTTCCCGCAGCTGCGCGGCAACTGCCTGGCGAACTACACCTCCGACCCGGTCTTCCGCTCCCGGCTGGACCGTATGCCCGAGGCCGACCCGCCTACTGCGGTCGCCCACTGGGCGAAGACCTTCGGGTATCCGCTGACCTGGGACGACCTGCCACGGCTGCGCTCGATCACCCAGATGCCCTTGCTGCTGAAGGGCATCTGCCAGCCCGACGACGTGCGGCGCGCGAGGGACGCGGGAATGGACGGGGTGTACTGCTCCAACCACGGCGGCCGACAGGCCAAGGCGGGCTGCCCGCCCTGGACGCCCTCCTGGCCGTGGTGGATGCCGCGGACGGACTGCCGGTTGTCTTCGACCCGGGCGTCCGGTCAGGCGCCGACATCGTCAAGGCGCTGGCGCTGGGCGCCACTGCGGTGGCCGTGGGCCGACCGTACGCCTACGGGCTGGCGACCGGCGGCACACCGGGCGTCGTGCATGTGCTGCGCGCCCTGCTCGCCGAGGTGGATCTCATCATGGCGATCGACGGCTACCCCATCCTCGCCGACCTCACCCGCGAGGCACTTCGACCGACCCGGGGGACAGCAGCGAATCCCCAGTGGCGCATGCGCGGGACGTGCCGGACCGTGCCGCTGCCCGTGCGGATTCCCGCGGCGATCCGGTGCGCTCCGCCCGATTCGATACACGCCGACCGAGGAAGACGGGAACCACCATGAAGATCATTGCGCTCGAGGAAGCCTTCAGCGTACCCGGCATGGCCACCGCCGGAGCCGCCCTCCAACAGCCGACGAAGTTCCGGCCCGGTGTACTGGCTGAGCTGGAACGCCGGCTGCCCGAGTTCAGCGAACTGCGACTGAAGGACATGGACGAGCACGGTGTCGACATGCAGGTACTGTCTCTCACCACCCCCGGCGTGCAGATGCAACCCGACGCCGCCATTGCCGTCTCCGACGCGCAACTGGCCAACGACGTCCTCGCCGGCGTCGTCGAAGAGCATCCGGAGCGGTTCGCGGGGCTTGCCGCGATGCCCCTGCAGGACCCGGCCGCCGCCGTACGCGAACTCGACCGGGCCCTGAACGACCTCGGCCTGTCCGGCGTTCTGGTCAACGGCCATACCCTGGGCCACTACCTCGACGAACCACAGTTTCAGGTGTTCTGGGAAGCACTCGCCGGACACGACGTGCCGTTGTATCTGCACCCCAACAGCGCCCCGCTGGGCTGGCCGGTGTTCGAAGGCCGCCCCGAGCTGATCGGCCCCACCTACGCGTGGACCGCCGAAACCGGCGCCCACGCGCTCCGCCTGATCTGCAGTGGTCTGTTCGACCGGTTTCCTACCGCCAAGGTCATCCTCGGCCACATGGGCGAGATGCTGCCCTTCCACCTGTCCCGGATCGACACCCGGCTGCCCTACGTCGACACCGAGGTGAACCTGGCCAAAAAGCCCTCCGAGTACTTCATCGACAACTTCCACATCACCACCAGCGGTGTCACCGCCACCAGCGCACTGCTGGGAGCCGTCCTCGCCATCGGCATCGACAACATCTGCTTCGCCATCGACTACCCGTACGAGTCGAGCACCCAGGCCACCGAGTTCCTCCGCAATCTCCCTCTCAGCGACGCCGACCTGAACAAAATCACCCACAGCAACGCTGAGCGGCTCCTGCGCCTGGGCTGACACGGCAACTCCGCGAACGGTCGGAGCCGTTCCCTGCCACGTCCGGTGTGTTGAAGTCTTGCCGCCCTTTGGCGCCCCTGGTTCCTGCACGGCTCACTCCTTACAGCCCGTCGTTCAGACAAGGGGTGCCGTAGTAGTGGACGCAAGAACAACGGAGGGGACGGCGGCGAAGACCGGCGAGAACGCTGAGTACTCCGTTGTCGTAAGGCAGTTACCCGATACGAAGGAGCCGGCGTTCAAGACCTGCAGGCCTACAGCGACGGCCGCATCGACCGCTGGATCGAGCTGGGCGGGGGCAGCGACTCCCCGCGTCCAGCGTCATCAAGCCCGATCGCACACCAGCCACTGCCGGCGACAAGTCGCAACTCAGACGTGATGATCACGATCTTCTCATGATGGGTGACGACGAAGTCGGTCCTACCGAGCATGAAGAACGCGGCGCACCGCTCCGTATCCGCTCCATGACTTCTCGGTGGTCAGCCTCAGTTGCCGAGCTACCTCGTCCGGCTCCACCGCATGCCGCGCCAACGCGGTCAGTGGTTCGACCGTATCCGGGGGCTTGACCATCTCCGGTCACGCCGCACACTCGATCAGGTTCCGGCGCCCCGATAACGCCACCCGAAGGCACGGCCGCGAGGGTGCTGTCACCAGGTGACCATCAAAGACTCTGGACCGCGCATCAACCGCCCCTCTTTGAAGGGAATCATCGCAAGCGAGTTTGCAGGATGCAGGTTGGGCAGGCTGGTGAAGAGTGTGCCGATCGCTACTCGCAACTCGGCGCGTGCGAGTTCCGCCCCGAGGTGGTAATGCGGACCGTATCCGAAGGCAAGATGTGGACTACTGCATCGGCCGAGAACGATTTCGTCCGGAGAGTCAAAAACCGAAGGATCCCGATTGGGCCCCGCACTCCGCTCGATGGACATCCGCACCAGCCGGCGTCAACGCTCGGGCCGCCGTGAGCCGTGAGCCGTGAGCCGGAGGGACAGGCTCGTCCACGACCGCTGTTGGCGGCGCGCTCCGGCCGACACCTGCCTGCGCCGGAGACAACTGCCGCCTTCTGGTATGGAGAGCCGGCAGAACTCCGGGGTGGCTGGCGGGCCGCAAAATGATCCTCTGTCGGGGCCGTGACCGGCGTGGACTGCTCGGCGAGATCACCGGCACGGGCCGCGTGGAGGTGACCGCGGCGTCCGTCGCGCACCGCGTCCGGCGGGCGGCCGGCGAGGCCGTTCAGTCCGTTGAACGGGGACGTGCAGGGAAGGAGATTCCGAGGGCGTCGAGGACGGCCAGCGGGTCGAGGTAGTCCCGCCAGTGCGTGATCCTGCGGTCCCGGATGGTGATCACGGAGACGAAGTGGTTCTCGTACGCCCGTCCCGTTCCGACCGCGCGACCGTGCACCACGTACTCGAGGACGACGACCGACGTCTCACGGTCATGGTGGACGGCGAGGCCGTCGGCGCTCTCCGCGACCATCGTGTCCCCGTACCCGCGGTACAGCTCGGCAAGTGCGTCCCGGCCCTCGATCCTTCTCGGGTAGTCGGCCACGGTGACCACGTACTCGGTGACGGCATCCTCGGTGAACCAGTCGAAGAAATGGTCCCCATCGATCAGACCGTCGAGCCCCTCCCCGACGATGCGGAAGAACGGCTCCAGCGCTGTGAAGTCGTCCAGGTCCTGCACGGTCATGACGTTCCTCGATTCCTGAGGGGTGGGTGGGGGCATGTGGAAGCCCGAACCGAATCCGGACCCGATGTCTCCCTCGTGGATCTGACGCTACGACGGGACCAGGACAGTTTCGGTCCTGGTCGTGCCCTACGCTCCGGCATGTGATCAGCACTTCCGCACGGCTGCTGCGGCTGGTCTCGCTGCTCTCCACCCGCCCGTCGTGGACCAACAGCGAACTCGCCGAACGCCTGGACGTCACCGAACGCACTGTCCGGCGGGACATCGCCAAGCTGCGCGAACTCGGCTACGCCATTGACTCCGACCCCGGCCCCTGGGGCGGGTACCGGCTCAGCGGCGGCAGCAGCAAGTTGCCACCGCTGAGCCTGGACGACGAGGAAGCGCTCGCCGTGGCCGTGGCCCTGCGCGAGGCGGCGCTCAGCGGTGTCCTCGGTACCGACCAAGCAGCGCTCTCGGCCCTCCTGAAACTCCAGAGACTGCTGCCCGCGCACATCGCGGACCGGTTGGCCGAACTGGACGCCGCGTTCGTCCACACCCCCCGGTCCGATGAACGCCTGGTCTCCCCGGGTGTGCTGCTGGAACTGGCCACCGCCTGCCGGCGGGGTGAGCGTGTCCGGCTCTCCTACCGTGATCGGCAGGACCGGGCCACGGTGCGGGACATCGACCCCCACCGCCTGGTACGCACGGGCCACCGCTGGTACCTGGTCGCCCTGGACGTCGCGCGGGGCCAGTGGCGTACCTTCCGCGCCGACCGCGTCACCGACGCCCAGCCGACCGGCCAGCCGGTCGACCTCGCCGACCCGCCGGACGCCGCGCTCCTGGTCTCCCACATGCTCACCAGCGGCTACCCGCTTTACGCCACGGTTCGTGTCCCTCTCCCTCTGAACCAAGCCCTGCTCCTCATCCCCCGTAACCTCGGTACCCACGAGGCCGACGGCCCCCACGCCACCCTCGTCACCGTCGGCGGCTCCACCCCCGACGAACTGGCCACGTACCTACTCGGCCTGGCGACCCCGCTCCACGTCCTGACCCCTGTCTCGGTCCGGGCTGCCCTGCACACCCGGATCCTGACCCTGCTCAACGCCAACGATCCCGATCCCCCGGGGAACTGAAGCCGGACCGGCTGCCAGGGCACCTGCCGGGCGACTGTCCTCAGCTCGGCAGCGAAAGGCCAGTTCGTCCGGCAGACCGGAAAGCCGGGCCGCCCCAGGGACTACTGCAGCGACAACTGCCGTAACCAGGCGAGCCGCCGAAAAGCGGCCGGAGACGAAGCCGCGCCCGATCCGGCACGTCACGACGACCTGCTCCTCCAGATCGCCGACGACCTCCTGCAAGCGATGAGCAGCCTCCTCGCCGGCACTCAGAACCGGGCGACTTCCGCCGACCTCCTGAAGTACCGCGCGGTGATCGCACGCCACTGGGAAGACTACGAAGCCGTCGCCGTACGCCGAGGCCGAGACCACGGCGAGTCCTGGGAAGAGCTGGGCGCGGCCCTCGCACTCAGCCCCGACCGGCTGTGCAAGAAGTGGACCTCCGACGCCATCACCCGCCGCATGGAACGTCGGCCCTCGCACACAGAACGACCCCCACCATCGGCGGCGCCCCTGTATTCATCCCTCGCCAGCGGCCGCCCGACATCAAGAACACCGACACCCCCGGCGACACGGACCCGGACGCCGACACCGGCCCACCCAGACCAGCCCTTTTCCCTGCACAGTAACTGGACAGCGCCCTCTCCCACGTCCAGCGACAGAGCGGCGGCACCCTGCGCAAGCTCGCCTACAGCATCAATGCCGACCCCTCCTGCATCTCCCGCATCATGAACGGCGAACGCGACCCCTCCTGGCGGGTCACCGAAGGGATAGCCCGCGCCTGCGCCGCCGACCCCGCGGACCTGCTGCCCCTGTGGAACACCGTCCACAGCGTGGCAACTCCTCCGCCCGCCAAGCCCGAGGCAGCCGCCGACCAGTACCGCGCCTTCCTCCGCGGCCTGCACCTGTCTGCCGCCGCACCCGCCCCCGACACGATTCGCGAAGCCAGCGACAACGCCCTGACCGCCCGGGAAATCACCCACGCGTTCCACGGCCCCGGCGTCCCGCGCTGGCCGACCACCTACCGCCTCGTCCGCGCCCTGCACGGACGGCCCGCCGACCTCCGACCTCTGTGGCAGACCACCCGGCCCCTTCCCCCGCCCCAGACCTCCACCATTCCGGCCGACACCTTCGGCCACCTCGTCACCCACTTGCCCACCGTCGTCGCCCGCCCCAACTCCACCTCCCACGCCTGGCAACTCCTCACCGCACGCCTGACCATCCTCACCAACCAACGGCCCCGCCCCACCGCCGCATCCCTCCAGGACGACAGCGTCCTGTTCCACCACGTGCTGCGCTACCCGGCCACCACCATCGCCTCCCTGACCGGACAAGAACCCGCCACCATCACCGCCCTCCTCGCCGCCGCCCAACGCCAGCGCACGCCAGGCAGCACAGCCGCATCCCCGTGCCGGCATCGCTGCACGGCGAGCTTGCAGAGGCTGTCCGCCTGCCCGCGGCGGGCTACGAGCAGGATGGGCTTCTCCCGTGTCTACAGCATGTTCGCCGAGCGAGGTCTGACCGACGACCTCACCTTCATCGGCTCCGGCAAGCTTGCTCTGCCCGAGACCACCGATCGCTTCAGCACGAGCAAGCGATTCATCGACCCTTCATGCGTCAGGTCAAGACACCCCGCCAGGACACCGGCTGGTTCTGCGACGTCCGGCCCGTGATCCGGAGGGCCAGATGCGCGGACGCAAGCCGCCGGTCGGCGGTCCCGGTCGGGCTCTGACTCAAGGAAACGGCCGGACGGCCGTGAAATGAAGGGGAACAGGTGCTGCCTCGGCGTTGCCTCCCGCCCGCCGGGCAGGTCAGCGGGTCCCAACTCCGTTTCCTTGCCGCTACGTTCAGTTCAACGAGCGTGCGCTCCCGGCGCCTGCTCGCGGCCGTACGGACCTCCAGCGGCCGCAGCCTCGCCACCTGCGCCAAGGCGGTGGCCGAGCGGCTGCCGCGCTCGGCCACGAACACATGGCCTTCGGCGGCGAGAAGGTCTCCCGCTGGGAAGCTTGAGCACTGGATTGCGGCGGAGACCCTTGCTGGAGGGCGGGGCATGCGGCGCGGGCCAGGGAGAAGAGGGGCCCGGCCGCGCGTGAGGCGGAGGGGCGCCCAGCTGAGGCCGCACTTAAATGTACGTACAATTTCTGCGATTCTCCCAAGGATGGCTTGCTTGTTGGTGCCGGGCCACCTAACGTGAATGTACGTACATTTGATCGGAGGGTTCCCTTGGTGACCAAGCAGCACCACCGGACCGTGATCATCGGCGGCGGGACCGCAGGTATCTCGGTCGCGGCTCGGCTCCGCCGTGCCGGTGAAAAGGACGTCGCAGTGCTCGACCCGAGCCTTCGCCACTACTACCAACCGTTGTGGACGCTGGTAGGCGGCGGACGAGCGCCGCTGAAGGAGAGTGTCCGCCTGCAGGAGACCGTGATGCCGAAGGGCGTGCGGTGGATCCGCCGCGCCGCGGTCTCCATCGACCCCGAAGCCCAGTCGGTGACGCTGGATGACACCGGCACCGTCTCCTATGACCACCTGGTGGTCTGCCCCGGCATCCAGCTGGACTGGGATCGGGTGCCGGGCCTGGAGGCCGGGCTCGGCAAGGACGGCCTGTCGAGCAATTACCTGCCGCACACTGCTCCCGCGACCTGGCGCTTCATCCGCGGGACCCGCTCGGGCAGTGCGGTGTTCAGCATGCCGACGGGAGCCATCAAGTGCGGCGGTGCCCCGCAGAAGATCGCATACCTCGCCGCCGACTACTGGCGGCAACAGGGTGCCCTCGGCAAGATCGACGTCCACCTCGTGATACCCGGTGCCGCCATCTTCGGAGTTCCGGAGTTCGCGCGCGTGCTCGATGATGTGGTCCGCCGGTACGGCATCAACGTCCACTACGGAAGCGAAGTCACCGAGGTGCGTCCCGAGGCCCGCGAGGTGGTCGTCACCGAGCTGGGCACCGGAGGCAGGAAGACTCTGCCGTACGACATGGCCCACCTCGTCCCACCGCAGAGCGCCCCGGAATGGATCAAGCGCAGCCCGCTCGCCGGAGCAGACGACCCGGCCGGCTACGTCGAGATCGACAAACACACCATGCGACATGTCAGGTACCCCAACGTCTGGGCCCTCGGAGACGTCGGATCGTCCCCGAACTCCAAGACCGGCGCGGCCGTGCGCAAGCAGGCGCCCGTGGTCGTCGCGAATCTCCTCGCCTCGATGAACGGCAGGGAACCCACCGCCGCCTACCACGGCTACTCCTCCTGCCCGCTGACCACGGCCCGCAACAAGATGCTGCTCGCCGAGTTCGACTACAGCGGTCAGCCCACCCCGTCGATCCCGGTGATCAACACCATCCGCGAACGCACCGACATGTGGTACCTCAAGCGGCGCGGCCTGCCATTCCTCTACTGGAACCTCATGCTCCGCGGGCTCGCTTGATCCGACGCCCGAAAGCGGGAATCCGACCGCCGCACCGGCCGGAGAACCGGCGGGTCGCACCCGCGGTCCCGGCCCCGGCGTACATCGCCACCCTGCTTCTCGGCCACCTTGCCGTCGCCGCGCTGCACAGACGGCGCACGGCTCGCCCGACCTTGTCACCCGCGCCCTGGGCCCGATGCCCCGGCGCACCGTCACCGCTCATCATCAGGAGCCCGTCATGACGAACCACACCGGACCGCTGGTCTTCGTGCAGTTCTACCTCGACTGCCTCTCCCACGCCTCGTACCTCGTCGGCGACCGCACCACCGGCCGGGCCGTCGTGGTCGACCCGCAACGCGATGTCAACGACTACATCTCCACCGCCGAGCGTCACGGCCTGACCATCGAGCGGGTCCTAGAGACCCACATCCACGCCGACTTCCTCTCCGGTCACCTGGAGCTGGCCGAGCGCACCGGCGCCCGCATCTCCTATGGCTCCGCCGGCACGCTCGACTTCGACACCGACCCCCTGGACGATGGCGAGCACCTCAGCCTCGGCGAGGTCGACCTGGAGATCCTGCACACCCCTGGCCACACCCCCGAGTCGATCTGCGTCGTCGTGCGCGAACATGCCGACGACGCCATCCCCCACGGTGTCCTCACCGGAGACACGCTGTTCATCGGCGACGTCGGCCGTCCCGACCTGCTCAGCGCCCGCGGCCGGTCCGCCGAGGACATGGCTCGCGCGCTGTACCACTCCACCCGGGAGCGCCTGCTCACTCTCCCCGACGACACACGTGTCTACCCGGCGCACGGGGCCGGCTCGGCTTGCGGCAAGAACCTCTCGACCGAGCTGAGCTGCACGATCGGCAACCAGCGTCTGAACAACTACGCCCTGGCCGACATGACCGAGGGTGAGTTCGTCTCCGTTGTGACCGAAGGCCAGCCCGCCGCGCCCGCCTACTTCGCGTTCACATCCGTGCGCAATCGCCAGGCCCGTCCAGTCCTGGACGAAAACACCCACGTCGTCCCCCTCGACCCGGCCGCCTTCCTCGACGCCCGGGCGCGCGGCGCCATCGTTCTGGACACGCGGGACCCGGAGTCGTTCGCCTCCGCCCACCTGCCTGGCGCGGTCAACGTCCCCCTCGGCGGGCGCTTCGCCGAGCTCGCCGGCGAGGTGCTCGACGCGCAGGAGAGCATCATCCTGAGCGGCGACCCGGCCACCGCGCGCGAGGCCCGCAACCGGCTCGCCCGCATCGGCTTCGACCGCGTCCTCGGCGCCTTGACGACCCCGGTTGACGCCGTCGGCGCCGAATACCTGACCGCCGTCGTGCGCGTGGAGGCCACCGGCCTCGATGACAGGCTCGCCAAGGACGCGGACGGCTTCGAGCTGCTGGACGTGCGTGGCCCCGGCGAAGTGCGTGAAAGCGGCACCATCCCCGGCGCTCGCCTCATCCCGCTGCCCGAACTGGTCGGCCGCCTGGGCGAGCTGCCGGCCGACCAGCCGCTGACCGTGTTCTGCGCGAGCGGCAACCGCTCATCGGTAGCCGCGTCCGTACTGCGCGCCCGCGGCTTCGACACCACCGACCTGCGCGGCGGCTTCTCCGCCTGGCGCGGTGACGCCGAGTACCCCGCCGACACGACCCCGGGTGGCGTCCCGGCGTGAGCGTACTGATCCTCGCCCTGCTCTGCGGAGCCGTGGTCGGCCTGGCTCTCGGCGCGCTCGGCGGTGGCGGGGGTGTGCTCGCGGTCCCGGCCCTGGTGTATCTCCTGGGCGTCGCGCCCGCCGACGCGGGGACCACCAGTCTGGTCGTCGTCACTGTCACCTCCGTCATCGCCCTCGTCCGCCACATCGGCACCGGCAACATCCGCTGGCGGACCGGCGTCCTGTTCGCCGCGGCCGGCGTGGTACCCGCCATCGGGGCGTCCATGCTCGCCCACCGCATCCCGCAGACCGTGCTGACCACTGCGTTCGCCGTCCTGGCCGCTTTCGCCGCCGTGGTGATGCTGCGTGGTCTCCGCGCGGTACACACCCACCAGGCCCCCGCGTCCGAGGCGGCCTCGCAGGCCACCGCACTGGGGTCCGGCGCGTCCCTCTCCGGTCCGCCCGGGCCTGCGGATACGTCCGTCGTCCGGGCAGCCGGCGGAACCAGCGTGACCGCACAGCGTGCGGGCGGTCACACGCCGGAAGAGGCGGGCGGCGCCGACACCGCCGACAGCCACGGGAGGACTGTCGGCCGGGCCGGGTACCTGCGCACCGGAGCGGCCGGGGCCGGCCTGGGTGCGGTGACCGGGTTGCTGGGTGTCGGCGGCGGCTTCCTTGCCGTACCCGCCCTGGTGTCGGTGCTCCGCCTGCCGATGCGGACGGCCGTCGGCACCAGCCTCGTGGTCATCCTCATCAACTCGGTCGCGTCCCTCGCCACCCGCGTAACCGCCGGAGGAATGTCCCTCGACCTCGCGATTTTCGGTCCGTTCGTGGGCGCCGCCGTCCTCGGCGCCTGGGACGGCAAGCGGCTGGCAGCCAAGCTCTCCGGCGCCGCCCTGCAACGGACTTTCGCCGCCCTGCTGCTCGCGATGGCTGTGTTCATGCTCATCGACGTGATCGTCTGAGCTTTCCCGCACGGCCGCAGTTGGTACACCCTGCGACGGGTGACGGCCCACGCTGATCGGCTGCCGCCCGAGCAACGGGCATCCGAGCCCGTCGCGCGTCCTTTGGCGTACACAACGCGGTCACGTCGGGCCGGCCCCTGCGGGCCCAGGTCTACCACCTTTGCCCGGGGGAACCGGTGAGTGCGGGTTTGCGCCGCCCCTGCAAATGTACGAACATTCGCCTTGTGCCAGTAGTATCCGTCCGACCCCCGAGCCCCAGGAGGACAACGGTGACCTCCCGACCTGATCCCCGTCCCCTCACCCGATCCGCGGGCAAACCGCTGTGGGCACAGCTGCGCGCCGACCTGCTGCGCCGCCTCGAAGACGGCGAGTTCCGCGACGTCTTCCCCGGCGAGCATGACCTCGTCGCCGAGTACCAGGTGAGCCGGCACACGGTTCGCGAGGCCCTCCGTCAGCTTCGTACGGACGGCCTCGTCACCGCCCGGCGCGGCAAGGTCTCCCGTTTCACTGCCGACCGCCCGCTGGAGCAGAAGGTCGGTGAGGCGTACAGCCTTTTCCGGTCTGTCGAGGAGGTCGGCGCAGTCCAGCGCAGCGTCGTTCGTGTGCTCGACCAGCGCGCCGACGGTGTCATTGCTGCCCGTCTGGGACTTGAGGAATCCACACCGCTCGTCTACCTCGAACGCCTCCGTCTCGCCGACGAGAACCCGCTCGCCGTCGATCGCGTGTGGCTGCCTGCGGACGTGGCCCGCCCGCTCCTGGATGTCGACTTCACGCACACCTCGCTCTATGACGAGCTCGAACGCCACTGCGGCACGCGCATCAGTGGCGGCTGGGAGCGCATTCGGGCCGTCGCGCCCGGCCGCGGAGAGCGCACCCTGCTCGACTGCCCAGAGTCCACAGCTCTGTTCGCAATCGACAGACTCGGTCACGACACCAGCCGACGCCAGGTCGAGTGGCGGCAGACACTCGTCCGAGCGGATCGCTTCGCCGTCGCCGCCGAGTTCTCCACCGACGACGGCTACCGGCTGGGTGCTCCGGTCCGTATGCCCTGACCAGCGATCGCGCCGCAGGGGTCCGACGGAGCGAGCCGAACCGGGCGCCCTCCGCCGCGGCATGTCAACTACCGCAGCACCTAAGACCGTGTCCTACATGGTCAGCTTGAGGAACCGTTTGTAGCAGCAGAGAGCGGCTGCGAGTCCGAGAAAGGCCAGGTAGTTGCCTGGTTCCGCTCGTAGCGGTGGTTGAGTCGGCGGTAGCCGGTCAGCCAGGACATGGTGCGTTCGATGACCCACCTGCGGCGGCCGGGCCGCTCGCTGGATTCGATGCCCTTGCGTGAGATACGGACGCCGATGCGCTTGCCCCAGAGCCATCGCGGCAGGTGGGGGATGTCGTACGCCTTGTCGGTGTGAAGGCGGCGGGGCTTCGATTCCGTCGCATGGGATTCGTGTCCCATGTGGAAATGGGACAGCATCGGCTTCAGAGCCTGGCTGTCGTGGGTGTTGGCCGCGGAGAGTCCGAAGCGTAGGGGCAGTCCGTCCGCGTCGGACAGGACGTGCATCCTGGAACCTGGTCTGCCCCGGTTCACGGGACTCGGACCTGCAAGTTCGCCCCTTTTTTGGCGCGGACATGCGCGGAGTCCAGGACCGCCCGGGACAGGTCGATCAAGTCCTGTTCGTGCAGGAGCTGGAGAATCTTCTGATGCAGCCGGCCCCACACCCCGGCTCTCGACCAGATGACGAAACGGCGGTGCACCGTCGACTTCGACGCACCGAAGCACGGCGGCAAGGCCCGCCAGGCGCACCCGCTCACCAGCACGTAGACGATCGCCGCGAAGACCGCCTCATCATCGATGTTCGCGACCCTGCCCCCTGCGGACGCACGCGAGCCGACGGCAGCAACGGCCTCGCTTCCGGCCACAAGCTGTCCGGAACAATCCATCCCCACCGTCCACTCCCCATGACCAGCTCAATTACCAAATGGCCATGTAGGGCACGGTCCTAACGCAGTGCTCGTGGTACCTGTCGGCAAGGAACGTGCAGGGCCGGGGGAGCGGTGTTCGAGAGACTGACCGCACCCCCAGCCCTGCAAGATCGGTTACACGACTTGGCGGCACACCATTGTGGGAAGCTCACGTCCGTCGCGCCCGAAGGCTGTCCGGGCTCGCCAAGTACCTTCTGGCGCATGCGTGTTGGAATGCCTATATGGTCACTTCCGCTGACGGAACCACGCGCCTGAGCCCGGACGAGTTCGCGCACCGCCTGCGTGCCGAGATCGAGCGGCTGAGAGACGAGGCGACGCGCCAGAGGAAACTCGCCCACCGCCGGGCCGAGTTCTGGGCCAAGACGGACATCGCCCTCGGTTTTCCCGCGGCCCTGCTCGCGGGCACGGCGGGAGCGGCAGGACTGGCCTCGACGGACGTACGCGTTCCTGCCGCCCTCGCCGCTCTGGCCTCTGCCGGGTTCGCGGCGGGAGCGGGCTTCCTGCGCAGCGACACCAGGCGCCGCGCCAACAAACGCGCCCGGCACGCATGGGCCTCGGTCGAGGCCAGGGCCATGGTGGCACTGATCCAGGAGCACGTGTCCCACGAGGACCTTGGCGACCTGCTGGAATGCCGCCAGGCCGCGCTGGCTGCCTACGACGGCGAGGAGCCCCAGCCTGGGTCGTCGTGATCCGCAGCCTTTCGGCTGCCGCCCCGTGTTGAAGAACTCGGAGTGGGCGGCCTGGCAGGTGTAGCCGCCACCGTGGCGAGACGGGCGGCCTCGGCTTGCTTGGCGCGGAGGAAGGTCAGGGCCGAGTCGATGCCCTGGGTGTCGCCGGGCCAGGAATCCGCCGGGCCGAGCACCGAGCCTTCGCCGCTCCTTTCGCCGTGGCACAGCGGGGAATGCGCCGGTGACTGCCGCCATGTGCCGGTCTTCACCGGGTCCCGGCTCCCTCCTCGCGCTGTTGTTCTTTAGAGCCTGGCTCCCTGGCTGGGTTGTCGGCTGCTGGGGAAAACCGAGGTGACAGGCGATGTCTGCTGAGGAAGACTCGCGCCGTGCGCGATCGTGTGGATGCTTCCTCTGGCCTGGTGTTGCGGGGATGGAGGGCCGAGGACGCTTGGGCGGTGATGGCCGCGTTCGCGGATCCGCTCATGCGTGGCCAGGCCAGCGAGCCAGTCAATTCTGTTCAGGCTGCCGAACGGTGGATAGCGGCTCGCGATGACCAGTGGACTGCAGACTCTGCCTATTCCTTCGCCGTCGTCGATGGCGATGATCTCGTTCTCGGCCAGGTGTGTGTCAGCCAAGTGGATCGGCGTCATAGCACTGGATGGGTGTCCTATTGGACGACGGCAACGGCTCGTGGCCGGGGCATTGCTTCCTGTGCCTGCCGTGCCGTGGCCCGCTGGGCTTTCGATGACGCGGAGCTCTTCCGGCTGGAGCTTGGGCACCGGGTGAACAATCCCGCCTCATGCCGAGTGGCCCGCATTGCTGGCTTCGCGGTGGAAGGACAGCAACGACAGAAACTCGAATACAACGGCGTCCGCTTCGACGTAGAACTCCATGCCCGTCTGGCATCGGATACGGAGCCCGCGTCGTTGTGAGGCTCGCCGCTGTTCCAGCGTTCCACCGGGAGAACCGGGCTGTTCCACTTGTCCCACCCGCGGACAGGCTCTCGGTGTTGGCAGGCACCCGGTGGCCGGCTGTCGCCCGCGGCCGCCTGATCCTCGTTGCCGTCCCGTGCGCAGACGCTGGCCCGTGGGCGGGCCCCCACGGCCCTGGCCGGCCCCGGCCAGGAAGGTGCAAGTTCACCGCTGGTCCTCAACTTGAGGGTTTGTCGCCAATCTCGTCAGCGGGATCGGCCGCACGGTAGCGGCCCATGCTCCTGGAGATCAGAACGGCGCCCAGAGGGGTCATGCCATAGAGTACGGGGAAGTCTTTGCCGAATCTGGTGATGAGGAAGGTCAGCCCTGCGAGGGCGATGATCAGGACAGGACGCCTGACGACGTGGCGGCAAAGGATTCCCAGTCGGCGCCATCCCCGCGCTTCGGTGAGCTGTGTCCAGTCTGATGGTGGCATGACGTCAGCGTAGTCGTGCAGCACTCAACAATGCAGCTGCGTGACGCCGTCATGGCTACTGCGCCCAGCCGATGTCGCGTACCTGAGCTCGGCCCCTGTCGGTGCGTATGACGGCTCTACGTCACGCTCGACCGGGGCGGGGTGGGGGGAGCGCCTCGGGGTGTCCTACGACTGCGATGATTGTTTCATTTGCCAACGAAGTTTGACTGCAAGGCGAGGGTTGATGAGCCGCCGTATATCCCAAGGTGTCCTGGTCGTCGGGTCGATCGGCGTTCTGATCAACATCGTGGACGCGATCGGGACGGGGCGTCTGGAGCCGCACGATGCCTTCGCCGCGCTGGTCGTGCTCGGTGCGGGTGGTGAACTGCTCGAAGAGCGGCGGCCCAGGGCCGCAAAGGCGCTGTACGCCGTGGCGTCGGTGCTGCTAGTGGTTGCCGGATCCGTCGCGGGGGCCAGGGCGTGGGCCTCGTTCTTCAGGGGCGCGGCCTATGACTGGCTCGACCTCGGACTCGGGGTTCTGGTCGTGCTCTACGTGGCCGTCGGCGCGGGCCAGCTGCTCGCGCACTTGTCCCGCAGAGCATCGAGGTCTCGTGGAAATGCCGGCATGCTCAGCGAGTACTAGCTGGCCGGCAGATTGCCGCCGTAGCACCTGGGTGGCCGGCTGCCGGCGAGCGTCGCGGATGGCGAGGGCGGCGTTCATCGAGGGCAGTGAAGACGAGCAGATGGGTCCGGACGATGCCGTCAAGGTCCTGGAGGGTGTCTCCCACCTGGTCAGCAAGCTGTCGAGCGACCAGCGGAGCGAATTGATCGACGTGCTCGGGACGATGGCCGAAGCGGAGTCCGACCCTGCGCGGCGTGAGTTCCTGGAAGGGTTCCCGGAGGGCTTCGGGCTCCTTGATGATGTGGTCTGACCTGTGTCTCAGGAGTAGAGCAGGACGCGTTTGCGGAGGTGGGCGAAGCCGGCCCGGCCGAACATCTGACGTTTGAGCATCTTGATTCGGTTGACGTGGCCTTCGACGACGCCCGAGCTCCAGGGCAGGTTGAGGCCGACGATGACGGCATCGGGGTCGCGGTCGATGCCTGCGGCGAGGGTGTGGAGGCTGGGGAGGTCGTCTGACGGCATCGAGCCACTGCGGCAGCCGTTCGTCCTGGCGCTCGGTGAGCATTTGGCCTAACTGATCGTTTCAGAATGCGGTTCGGAGTCGTCTCAAGCAGATGATGCTGCAGGCGAGTTGGAGCAGACCGAGATGGAGGTCGGCGCGTATCTCGTAGCGGATCCGAAGGCGTTTGAACTGGTGCAGCCAGGCGAAGGTCCGCTCGACGACCCAGCGCGTCTTGCCCAGGCCGGAGCCGTGCGG
>NZ_JBSFBQ010000066.1:0-35157 GCF_053593015.1 Streptomyces sp. NPDC002403
TCGGCCAGCAGCCAGCGGACCGGAAGCTCGGTGCCTGCTGTGGCCTTGCGGATCTCACGTCCGGCGGGCCGGATCCGCAGGGCCACGAAGCGCGAATACATACGCTTGAATCCGCTGCGGCCGCTGCCCGGCCGTGATCCTTCCCTCCATTGCACCGGCCGCGCGGAAGATTTGCCGGCCGCGATGACCAGGCTCTTCACCCTCTGTGCCGGCTCGGGGTAGGCAGGAACCGGATGTGGGCCGCGGCCGGAGTAGGCCAGGATGCATGTCTGTGCGTTTTCGGGTTGCGCGGTGGTCGTGGTCGAGATGCCCACCATGTAGTCGAGACCGCGTTCTTCCAGACCGAGCCGGAAGGCGGCGGTGTCCCCGTAGCCGCCGTCGGCGATGACCTGGGGCACCTCGATGCCCCAGGACCGTTGACCCTAGGCAGACTTCCGGCGGTCGCCTCCTGCACGGGGGCGACAGCCTTTGCCGCACTCAGGCTCACGCTGGCACCCGCGATGGAAGCAGCCGTGACGGGCTCGCTGGTCACCTTACCGCCCGGGTTTTCGTCCAGCGGCCAGCTTCGAGAAGGCTCACCCCCGCTGACCGAAATCCATGGCTCCGCATGTGCGGATTGCCAGGAGCACCGCGCGCGGGGAAGCGCCGACGCGTGACGGGGCCCGAGAAGCGTGACGGGGTCAGGGAAGAGGGTGGCAGGTGATGTGGCCGCGTCAATAGAGTGAAGGGATGGGACTCTTCAAGCGGAACAAGGCGACGTCCGGCGTGCTGCTCGTGTCCGACAGGGGCATCCAGCAGGTGAAGACCGCGTCGTACGGGATGGATCTCGTGCAGGAGGTCGCTCGTCTTCTCGGTTCGGAGCACATACGCTCCACCAAGCTCGGCGAGGAGCTCACCCTCTGGTACGCCGAGGACGGCCCGGGTCGGGCGCGCTCCGGCCCGCCCAACCCCGTGGCCAGTCGGCTCGCGTCCGATCACGGCGTGGCGCCCGTCACCGGTCCCGCCGTCGTCACCGGTCCGCTGCTGTACGGCAGCCCGTACCCGCTGGGCGCCGAGGAGATCACGCAGGTCTCGGGGCGTCTGCACGGATAGCCGCGGTTCAGCCGGCCATGGCCGCCACGATGCGGGGCAGGAGTACGGCGTTGGCGCTGCCGAGTGACACCCTCGCCGGCTGTTGCCTGCCCCGTTCATGGATCCACACCAGGCCGTTCGCGACCTCGACGTCCGTGATCGAACCCCAATCGGCCTCCATGACCCCGCGCAGCGTGAGCCCGCCGCGGTGCACGCGCATCTCGCCGATGGGGAACGACCCGCCGCGCCGGATCAGGTTGAGATGCTCCGCGAGCAGCTGGGGTTCCAGGACGCGCTGCGCGAACTGGACAAGGGCCCGCCACGCTCCGGGGGCCTCGGCCCTCTTGCCGCCCTTGCTCCAGATCAGATTTCCCAGGCTCTCTGGTGAGTCCCCGTATCTGCCCACGCCGAACGTGTACGTATTGGTGTACATGGAAGGGAACAGGAAGCCCTGGTGTTTGGTCCGCGAGACGGGATACCGGACCCACTCGATCTCCTCCCAGGCCAGCGAGTCACCGCCGTACGTGATCCGCTGCTGGTCGGCGACCACGTGTGTCGTCCAGCCGACCAGACTGTCCACGAAGGGGCGCTCGGGGGCCTCCTGGCGCGGGGGGGCGGATCGCGGAGGTGCCGTGTGCGGGGATGCCGTGCGCTGGCCGTTCGCCCCGGCATAGGCCCGCAGCCACGCCGGTACCTCGGTCCGCGGGTAGGCGGCGAGGTCGTTGCGGTAGTGCGTGGGGGCGAGCAACTGCCCGTCGGGGAGCCGCTCGTCACCGTAGTCGTACTGGGTGGAGACCTGGGCCTGGCCGCCGGGCCCCTTGGTGACGGCGACCATCAGACGCAGCCACGGTCCGGCCGGCATGGCGGCCGCGAGGTGGCGCTGGCGGCGTACGAGGAGTGCTATCTGCTCCGGCACCCGTGCCTCCATGGGCCGTTCGTGCTGCCAGAAGCGCAGATCGGCCGTCTCGGCAGAGACGGCGCAGGAGAATGCTGCCACCATGCGCTCCCACTGCTGTGGTCCGCACAGCGCCAGCTGGCGGGCGATCTCGTCGGTCAGCGCGGTCACGCGGGCCGCCGTCACGTCCTCGGGCGGGGCGCCGACGACGGTGAAGTCGGTGATCGCGCCCGGCTGCCCGGACCGGGCATCGAGGCGCTCGAACTCCGCCTTGAGGTCGTTCATGAACATCTCCTCGGCGGGCGGACGCCGTACGAAGGCCTCCTCCGCGGTGAACAGGGCGGCGGCCTGTTCGGGCGGGATCGCGGAGGTGACCTCCTTGATGCGCCCCGTGTCGCCGACCATGAACACCGAACGGCCGACGGGCATGTCGAGGAAGGCCATGGGATCGCTGTCGTCGACGTCGACGGGCGCGTATACGCTCCAGCCCGCGGCGAACCGATCCGCGACCAGGCCCTGGGTCGGGTAGTCCAGGCCGCCGGTGGCGATGTGCTCCTGGACCAGGGCGATGGCGCGCCGCTCGTCGATACGTCCGACCGCACCCGGCTGCGGGGCCCTGCCCAGCGGATGGCTCGGGTCCGCCCCGTCCGGGCCCGGGTAGTGGTGGGTGAGCTCGAACCACAGGCGCATCTCGTCGGCAGTCACCGCGTTGGTCCCGGGGCTCACAGCGTCCCACGTGCCTCCGGGATCGCGGGCGTAGAGCCCGACGGACTCCCCCTGGGAGACGGTCACGTACTCGCAGGCATGGAGGTCTCCGTACGCGGCGACCACGGTGAGCGGTGGCGCGGCGGGGCGCTCCTCGCGGGCGATCTCCCTGCCGTCCATGCGCGTCGCGGCCAGTACATGGCGGGGCATCAGCACCACTCCCTTGCAGACATGGGGCACGACCGTAGCCCAAGGCGACCATCATGGTGAAGAAGGGGGGGCACGTTTCGGGGCCGCCGCCTCAAGCGGTGGAAGCGCCGCCACAACACCACCCACGCCAAGATCCGCTGCCTCGGCGAGCAGGCCATGGTGCACCCTCAAGGGGTGGCGCCTCCTGCGAAGCTCCGCCGCAGCACCAACCGCATCACCGACGTCGTCAAGCCTGTCTCCGTCCCTCACCACGCATCAGCGTGAGGTTGGAAAACGCTCAGTCCTGGCACACTCCGGACTTCCTGGCCGTGATCGTCGGCGGGATGTCCGGACGTGCTGAAGTTTGCAGCGGGCAGGGAGGTAGCAGCGGCCTGCGGCTGGCGCTACTCGGTGGTCGCGGGCTGGCGTCCGCCTGTCTGGAGCGTCCTTGATCACTGTCCACGCGCCGTCGAACGAGTCTGGGCTCCACTTCCTGATCTTCAAGGCCGGAAGTGACAGTGAGAGTTGGCCCCACCTTCAGGCCGCTCTGATGCCTCCCTCGCAATGGTCCGACGTGAGAGACTCGGCCGTTGAAGAAGGGGTGGCGGGGTGGAGGAGACGGCAGATCGAGGTCGCCTGACAATCCTGGAGACGCTGGAGCCGGGCCAGGTCTGCAAAGGGGTGGTGTCGTCCATCGAGAAGTTCGGCGTGCTCGTCGACATCGGAGGCCTCGACGGACTCGTGAATGTGACCGAGTTGGCCTGGACTCACTTCGAGGCGGCGTCGGACATCGTGGAGGTCGGACAGCAGGTCACCATCGTGGTGCTGGGCGTCGATATCGAGCGGAAACAGGCTTCCTTCTCACTGAAGGCGCTTCATCCGGATCCGCTTGAGGAGTTCGCTCGCGTTCAGTTCGGTCGCGTGATTCCGGGTCGCGTGGAGAACGTCTTCTTCAGCGTTGGAGTATTCGTGGAAGTCCACGAGAATTTCAAGGGACTAGTCCCGATGCATGAGCTCGCAGAGCGCAATGCGGATCAGCCTGAGAACGTCTTGCGGTATGGCGACGAGGTCATGGTCGAAGTCACTGGAATCGACCTATACAGACGCCGGATCCTGCTGTCCCTTCGCTCGTGATCGATATCGGATCAGTGTGAAGTCGCAGGTCACCTTGTGTTCGGCGCCGCCTGCTGGGCGCGGGTGTGGGAGAGACGCCCGCTCAGCAACCGGGCCGACGACGAGCACGACCAGGAGCACGGAGCCGGCACCGCGCCCGCGACTGCTGTCCGCCGAGCGGACCGAGCACAATGCGCTCCTGGGCACCGCTGACGCCGAGCAGCTGCCCGCGCGAAAACGCCGACAGGTCCTCAGGCCTGGGATCTCCTGCGTCATCCCTTGCAGCATCTCCTGCACTATCTGCTGCCCCCTCTCTCCACGGTTTCGGGTGTTTGTGCAGGTCACCATTCCTGTAGAGGTGTGGTCGGGGTGCTGACATCCCCCTCTGCGCACCCCCTGCCGCCCGAACTGCCGAAATGGAGAGGATGGGGGCGGCGCGGGCGGAGCGCCTCGGGGATCGGCGGCCGGCCAGTCCCTCGCGCGTCGGCGGGGCCGCGCGCCCTCAAACTCGCCTGCTGCCTCATCACTCACCGACAGATTCGCTTCCTGTGTTACTGAGGTTGAACTCGTGGAGTCGTAGGGGCTGACAGCTTGTCGCCCCTGCGGTATCACCAGGGCATGCGGTATCCACAAGGGGGCGGGCTGACCGCCGAACGGCAGTAGTTCCGCGAGGAGTTACGGCGGAAGGCGGCCGAGAGGTTCGCCCGGGGTGAGGCGAGCTCGGCAATCGCCCAGGACCTGCGGGTCAGCGTTCGCTCGGTGCAGCGGTGGCGGCGGACGTGGGACGAGGGCGGTCCGCGGGCTCTGCGGTCGCAGGGGCCGGCGTCGCTGCCGAGGCTGAGCGAGAAGCAGTTCGCCCAGTTGGAGGCGGAACTGGCCAAGGGGCCGGCCGCGCACGGCTGGGAGGACCAGCGATGGACGCTCGCGCGGATCAAGACGGTGATCGGTCGGCGCTTCCATATGAGCTACACCATCCAGGGCGTGCGGAAGCTGCTGGTGCGTAACGGCTGGTCCTGCCAGGTCCCGGCCCGACGCGCAATCGAGCGGGACGACGACACGGTGGCCGGGTGGGTCAAGGAGGTATGGCCCTGCGCGGAAGACTCGCGGCGGTGAGTGGGGCCTGGCTCGTCTTCGAGGACGAGGCCGGATTCTCCATGACGCCGCCGCAGGCCAAGACCTGGTCACAGCGCGGCCGGACACCGGTTGTGAGGGTGCGGGGCCGGTCCCGCAGACGGGTGTCCATCGCCGCGCTGACCTGCTATAAACCCGGCCGCCGATCCCGGCTGATCTACCGACCACGCCGGGACGACGGCCAACACGACGACCGCAAGAGCTTCTCCTGGCGCGACTACCGGGACCTGCTGATCGCCGCCCACCAGCAACTCGGCGGCCCGATCGTGCTCGCCTGGGACAACCTGAACGTCCACAAGGCCGCCGGACTGCGGGAGTTCGCCGAAGCCCGGGACTGGCTGACCATCTACTACCTGCCGCCCTACGCACGACCTCAACCCCGTCGAAGGGATCTGGTCCCTCCTGCGACGCGGCTGGCTCTCCAACGTCGCCTTCACCACACCCGGACACCTCGTCCAGCGCATCCGACGCGGCCTACGGCACATCCAGTACCGCAGCGACCTCATAGACGGCTGCCTCGCCGAGACCGGCCTGACCATCAATCCCTGACCGCAGACGACACCACGAGTTCAACCTCAGTAAGCAGGGGCGACAGCTGATGTCGGTGATTTAGCTAACGGCTCGGAGTTCTTCGAGGAGTTCGCCAACGCTGGCCAGGTGTGCGTATCGCGACAGTTCCGGTTCGAGGTCGTGCACCATCGTTACGCACCTGGGCGCCTCGATCCGGCTGGCCAGGTTGAGGGAGCGGGTGGCGGTTGCCGCAGCGATCTCGGGTTCACCGTGTCGGAGGTAGGTTTCGGCTTGATAGGTCAGGAACACGGATCTGGTCTTGGAACGAGTGGCGGGCAGCAGGGTGATGCCCTCGTCCATGAGCTGGTGGGCCTGGCGGCGCTGACCGAGATTCGCGAGGCAACGGCCGCTGTCCGCAGCCAGGTCGGCATGCGACATCCACGAGCACCAGGCGGGCGCGGGGTCGTACGACGGGGTGTCCAGGGCCTTCTCGGCGGCGGTGAGGGCCCGGCGGCATAGGCCGCCCTCGTCGAGAACGGCGAGGGCGCGGGCCTGGCGTAGGTGGAGGAGTGACCGCGCGGCGGGGTGCTGGGTGCGGGGGATGGCGTGTTCGAGGATGTCGGCGGCGGTGCGGGCGTCCTTGAGCCACAGCAGCTGGTATGCGAGGTCGGACAGGATGCCCGCACCGAGGTCTCGCTGGTGGCCGGTGTGGGCGTTGTGGAGTGCGGCGTGCCAGTAGCGGCCGGCGGAGGCGTGGCGGCGTTCATCGAAGTGCTGCCAGGCGATGGCCTGTGCGAGGGACGCAGCCAGGGTGTGCAGCCGCTGCCCCGCGGTGGGGGTGTATCGGGATTCGCTGATGAATTCGGTGACGGTGGTCAAGTGGGCGTTGAGTAGATGACGGGTGCGTTGCCTGCGTTCGGTGGCGAGGCGGATCAGCTCTGTCCCTGTCTCCTCCAGCCAGCCGAGCATTTCGGCATCGACTTCACCGGGCGTGGTGAGACGCGCGAACCGGCCGGGTTCGGTGACGGTCCACTGGTGGGCGAGAGCAGCTAGCGAGCCGCTGGTGTAGGCGATGAACGACCGGCGGTCCAGGGAGCACATCAGGGCCTCTCGGAGTGAGGGGACGACGTTGTGCGGGCCCAGCGGCAACGGGTTGTCCTGGCCCGGGAGCCAGTTGGGCCAGCCGAGATGGGCGACGGCCGCGTAGTCGATGCCGAGCACCTCGGCGATGAGCGGCTGGGATTCGTCTTCGTCGGGGGTCGCGCGACCGGTCTCCCACTTGGAGACCCGTGACCCTCGGGTGCCCGAGCGCAGGCCGCGCCGCTTGGCGGCCTGCCGTATGTGGCGGGCCAGTTCCTCCTGCGGCCATCCACGCTCGTTCCTGGCATACGCGAGGGGGTGGCGGATTTCATCGTCCACCCACCCATTGCACCACCCGCTCCGTGCCTGGGAGAGCTGTTCGGGGAGACCGGGGATAGGGCGGGGATAGGGGTTTCCTCTGGGCACCGAGGCCGACAGCGGCTGTACTCGTCGTGTTCCGCCCGGCACCCGTGTGACTGGGCGGGACACGGCGGCGAATCCGTTCCCTACGGCCTTGTTCCGCCCACCGGGCTGGATCGCCCCGCCCACCGGGCGTGAGCCGAACCGGAGTCGTCGCCACTGCCAAACGTCCACCGTTGTCTACGCACGGGGAGGGGCTGCCATGTCGTACGACCACTGAGCACCGGAATCCCGGGACGGGCCTGCCTGATGGGGCGGGCCCGTCCTTCCCGCTCTGGAAGGACCCGCGATGCCGTCTGTGACTGACCGCTACAACCCCTTGGACGCGAATGTCCTGCGCGATCCCTACTCGGTGCTGGCCGAACTGCAGGACCGCGAGCCGGTGTTCTGGCACGAAGGTATGAACTCGTGGGCGCTGACCCGGTACGCAGACTGCGTGCGGGTGCTGCGTGACCACGAGGCATTCGCCCGAGACCCGCGGCGTTCCGGCGGCACGGTGCCTGAGCCGAGCCTGAGCGTGCAGACGCTCGACCCTCCCCAGCAGAACGCAGTGCGCTCCCTGTTCATGACCGCGCTGCGTGCCCAGGATCTGACCGGGGTCGAGGATCGTGCCCGCCTCCTGGTGGGTGAGCGGCTCGACCAGCTTGCCGGTGCCGGCACGTTCGACGTGGTGGCCGAGATTGCGGTTCCGCTGTCCGTGGCGGTCGTGGCCGATCTGCTGGGTGTCGAACCCCCGCCGTACGGGGAGTTCGCCGCGGTGTCGGACGCGATCATGCGGAGCATGGACGGCGGCCTCAACCCGGCGCTCGTCGAGCCGGGCCGTGTCGCCCGCCGGCAGTTGAGCGACCTGGTCGACTCCTGGTTCTCGGCCTCGGGCCGACCCGGCCTGCTGGCCCGGGTGCGGCAGGCCGCGGTGCCCGACGCGCTCACTCAGCTCTACGTGAAGAACACAGCGAGGGTGATGTTCCAGGGCGGCTACAGCACGATGGCGGCAGCCATCGGCAATGCCGTGAACACCCTCCTCACCCACCCGGGGGCCTTGGAGCGAATGCGGGACGGGGCGCTGCTGGCCACAGGGGTGGACGAGCTGGTGCGCTACGACGGTCCGGTGCAGGGCACCACCCGCACGACGGTACGCGCCTGCCGGATCGGCGGCGTCGACATCGCCCCCGGGCAGAAGGTCGTCCCCCTGTTCGCGGCGGCCAACCGCGACCCGGCCGCCTTCACGCGGGCCAGCGAGCTGGTGCTGGACCGCACCCCGAACCGCCACCTCGGCTACGGGTGGGGCCCACACTCCTGCATCGGCACAACCGTCGCCCAGGCGGGGCTGCGCGCCCTGATCGCGGCCCTGAACGACCACCCTTCCCGCCTGACACCCGCCGGCGAGGGTGTCCGGCGCCGCACGGCGACCATGCGGGCCTTCGACACCCTGCCCGCCGACCTCATTCCCTGATCCCGTTCCCTTCACCGCCCGCCCTGGTGCCGCACGCCGCTCGGCCGGGTGTCCGCCCACGTCTTCAGGAGTCCACTGTGCGCATCCTCATCGGCAACCACATCGATCCCTCGATCCGCGAGCGCGGCGACATGCGGGCCTGGACGCAGCGCCTGCTGTGGTTCGCCCGCCCCGGTGACCTGCTCATCCTTTGCTGCGAGCCGGACACCGCATTCGTCGACTACGCCCTGGCCCATACCGGCGTGAACCGCGAAGAGCTGACCGTGCTTACCACACCGTCCGGAGCGTGGGACGACAGGCTGCTCGCCCCCGCCTCTCTGACCGTCCCCGCGTTCGTGGACCGAGTGCGGTCCGCGCTCGGTCCGGCCGGGGCCGGCGCGGTCAGCGAGGTGTTCGCGCTGTGGCCGTCGGCCGCCGTGGCGCGGCTCGCCGATGTCCTGGGCGTGGCCGACCGCTTCCCGGGCGCCGCGTTCTTCGGGCAGGGCGGTGGGGAGATCGGCAACAACAAGGCGAATTTCCGGGCCCTGGCGGCGGCGGCCGAGGTGCCGATCCTGCCGGGCCGGGTCTGCCGCAGCCGCACCGAAGCGATCGAGGCGACCGACGCTCTGCTGGAATGCTCCGCACCCGGTGCCGTAATGGTCAAGCAGGCCCACAACGGGGCCGGGGTCGGCAACCAGCTGCTCGTGCGCGACACGGAGATGGCCGTGGACCACGTCGGGGCCCGGCACCTGCACCACCTGACCCCGGGCCCGAACGGCGTCGCCGCATACTGGGCCGAGCGGTGGCCGTGGGCGAGCGGGGAAGGCCGCTGGCCGGTCGTCATCGAGGAGTTCGCGCCCGGCGCCGACGCTGTGTACTCCGAGCACTACGCCTCCGACGAGGGCACCCGCGCCACCGAGGCGGGCCGGCTGCTGTACGTCGGACGGCGCCTGAGCCACCAGGTCGTGCCCCTGGGCAGCGTCACCGAGGCGGCGCGGGCGGCGCTCCTGGACGGCGGCGCCCGGCTGGCCGAGGCGTACCGGGCGTTCGGCTACCGCGGGCACCTAAGCGCGGACGCATTGGTCCTGCCCGACGGGTCCGTGGTGTTCACGGAGGTCAACGCCCAAGTCTCCGGCAGCCTGCACATCTACCAGGCGATCGCCCACGGCATCGTCGACATCGTCGCCGAACCGGCCCGACAGGTGGTCGAGTACCACGTCCCGCCCACCTGGGCGGTGCCCTCGTTCACCGCCTTCCTGGCCGCGCTCGACGAGCTGGACCTTGCGTACGACCCGGCCACCCGGACCGGGGTGATCGTGTCGATGCCCGCCATCCCGCTCGCCCCCGGCGAGCCGGTGCAGTTCGTGTTCTGCCTCGCCTACGACCCCACCGAGGGCCACGCGGGCAGCTTCGACCGGCTCAACGCGCGGTTCGCGAGCGTGCCCGCCGGCACCTACGACGCCAGCCAGCACATCGGCACCGGCGCCGTGTCCTTCTCCTCCTGACCGGAAGCCCCACTCATGACCACCACCTCACTGACCGCGCCAGCCGAAGCTACCCGGCTCCTCCGCGTCTTCGACTCCGGCCGGCTCGTCGCCGAACTCACGGCCGTCACCTCGCACACCTGGAACGTGCAACGCACCCACACCTACGGCGGGCAGGCCGGACAGGCGGCTGCCATCGACTGGCGGGTCCTGCCGCTGCGCAGCCTCGGCGGTGATCCGGAGCGCACCGACCCGGGCGGCCCCGGCCCGCAGCTGTTCGCGGCCACGCGCTGGCTCGACGAGCTGCCCTACCTCGCGCAGATCCTGGACTCCGTCCCGGCCCCTCTGAACGCGGTGCGGCTGATGGCACTGGGGCCCGGCGCCGTCTCGGACCCGCACTGCGACCCCAAGTACCGCCTGGACCGCGGCATCGTGCGTCTCCACATTCCCGTCGTCACCGACCCGGGCGCCGTGCTCGTCCTGGACGGCGTCGAACACTGCTGGCAGCCGGGCACCTGCTGGTACGGCGACTTCTCCCGCGAACACCTGGTACGCAACACCAGCCAGACGGTGACCCGGATCCACGTCGTGATCGACGCCCTGCTCACCCCCGACCTCGCGGCCTGGTTCCCCGGCCCCTGGCAGGAACTCCTCACCCACGGCGAGGTCCTCCTCAACCACCCGGCCCCGGCCTGCCCGGTCTGGCCCGCCGGGCTGCCGTACGAGGCGCTGCTGCCGTCCGGGTTCGCGGACTTCGACGCGCCCGCCCCGCTAGACGGCTCTCTCATCCCCGCCCGCATCGACCAAGGCGCCGACAACATCCTCGCCCTGACGATCGCAGGGCGCACCCTCGCCCTCGTCCCAGCCAGCGGCACCGAGTTCCGGTTCTCCGGCTGGAGCGAGCAGCGCACCCTCCAGCCGGACAGCGACGGCGGCGGCCTGACCCTGCGGGTCCGCCGAGGCCGCGCACTCGCCGACCGGCACGTGACCGCCGCTCCCCGCATTCCCTGACCCGCCCCACCACGCCCGAGAGGAACCCCATGCTCCGCTTGAACAGCCACGACGACTTCACCCCGCTCAAGGAGGTCGTCGTCGGGTCCGCCGCCAACTACGTGGGACACGACCGCGACGTCAGCTTCGAGTTGTTCCACCACGAGAACCTGAAGGGCTTCCGGTCGGACTGGGCCTATCCACGCCTGACCCGGGCAACGGCCGGCCACCGGGAGAGCTGGACCATCAAGAAGCGGTACGCCGAGGAACTGCACGAGGACGTCGAGTCACTGGCCGCCACGCTCGCCGGACTCGGGGTAGTCGTACACCGGCCGCTGCCCCTGCCCTCGAACGCGAAAGCCATCGCGGGCCTGGGCTGGGAGGCCGCCCCGACCCCGGCGCTGAACATCCGCGACAACACCCTGATCCTCGGCAACGAGATCATCGAGACGCCGCCCGCGATCCGCTCCCGCTACCTGGAGACCCGCCTGCTCGCCACCGTCTTCACCGGCTACTGGGAGAACGGCGCTCGGTGGACGACGATGCCCCGCCCCACCCTCACCGACATCAGCTTCGATCTGTCGTACGCACGTGACACCGCGACCACGCTGGGCGGACCGACCGAGGCCATAGACGACCCGCAGCCGAGCCCGTACGACGTCGGCGTGGAGATGATGCTGGACGGCGCGCAGGTACTGCGGCTGGGCCGCGACCTGGTCGTCAATATCGCGCAGGAGAACCATAGCCGGGGCGCGGAATGGGTTCAGCGGCACCTGGGCGACCGGTACCGCGTCCACCGGGTGTGGCGGATGGCGGACAACCACATCGACAGCATGGTCCTCGCCCTGAAGGCGGGGGTGTTCCTGGCCCGGCACGACGGCATCCGAGACCTGATGCCCGAACCGCTGCGCTCGTGGCGCTACATCGTGCCGCCGGAGCCGGACCCGGGCGCGTTCCCGGTCTACGACGACTACAAGGACCTGGTCCTCACCAGCCCCTACATCGACCTCAACGTTCTGTCGGTCGACGAGCGCACGGTGCTGGTCAACGAGGAGTGCACCGGCCTGGTCAAGCTGCTGGAGACCGAGGCCTTCGACGTGGTGCGCGTGCGGCACCGGCACAGGAGGTTGTTCGGGGGCGGGTTTCACTGCTTCACCCTGGACACCCACCGCACCGGCGGCTTCGAGGACTACCTGTCGTGACTCTCCCGGGCGTGCTGCTGCTGGACGCGGCCGGCCCCGAGGCGGGCTTCCTCGCCGAGGCGGCGGCTGTCCGTGGGCACAAGGTTCATGCCGCGACCACCGCCGCGGCGTACACGGGCTACGGGCCGGGGCTGACGGGCGTGCTGGCCGGGCATATCGTCACGGACTTCGCCCGGCCCGACCGGGCCTTGGCCGAGCTCGCCGCGTACGCACGCCGCCGCGGCGTCGGTGCGGTGTTGACCGTGAACGAGTACCTGACTGAACTTGCCGCGCGGCTCTGCGCCGAGCTGGGTGTGCCCGGCAACGATCCGGGCCGGGCGCAGGCAGCACGGGACAAGGCGGCCATGGCCGAGGCGTTCACGGCGGCGGGGGTGCGCGTCCCGTACACGGTCCTTGCCCGGGATGACTCCGAGCTGCAGGCCGCCCTGGCGGACCGGCGGGTCGGCTTCCCATGCGTCGTCAAACCGCTGTCCGCAGCGGGCTCCGCAGGCGTCACAGTGGTGAACGGCCCGGCTGGCGCGGCCGAGGCCGCCGACTCCGCCCGCGCAGTGGTCGGCATGTACGCCAGCGGCGGGGACTCGCGTGTCTTGGTCCAGGCGTATGCAGCCGGGGCAGAGTACAGCGTCGAGTCCCTCACACAGGACGGCACAACGACGCACCTCGCGGTGACCCGGAAGCAGGTGACCGGCGGCGCGAGGAGGGTCGAGACGGGACACAGCCTCCCCATCAGCCTGCTCCCGGCCGTGCAGGCGGCCGTGTACCAGGAGGTGGAAGCAGCTATCCGGGTGGCAGGCGTCCGGCACGGTGCCTCGCACACCGAGGTCATCGTCGGCGAGGACGGGCGGTGCACGGTCATCGAGATCGGCGCCCGACTTGCCGGCGGGCAGATCGGGGTCCTGATCCAGCACGCCCTGGGCATCGACGTGTGGTCGGCGCTGCTCGACATCGCCCTCAGCCGCCCAGCCGCGTTCACCCCCACCGCCCGCGGATATGCGACCGTGCGGTTCGTGACCAGCCCGCGGGCGGGCCGGCTGACCTCTCTGTCCGGGCTTCCGAGAACGGGGCCGGGAGTGCCGTTCGTCCGGTGTCGAACGGCGATCGGCGCCATCGTCAACGAGCCGGGAGCCAACGGTCACCGGCTGGCGTCGTTCGTGGTCACCGGATCGAGTGCGGCCGAGGTCGAGGAACGGGCCGAAGCGCAATTGCGGCATATCCGTGTCCAAGTGGAGCCGCATCCGAGCGGCGAACCGCGCCCGGTCTCCGACAGCTCGGCGAGGGCGAACCGATGAGCGGGCCAGCCACTCCCAAGGAGACGCATGGCCCTATCTCCGCTCCGGTGATCACGGCTGCCTGCTTCCCTGTCCCAGCCTTGCTCCTGCGTACCAACGACGCGGCTGCCCAGCGGTCCGTACTGGCCTTTGCCCACCAGCAGGCCGAGACGGCACGCTCCTTGTGCGAGGTCCTGGGAGAAGCGCTCCGCTGGGCCCGCGACACCAGCTCCCGAGTCGCAGCGTTCACCACGATGTTCGAAGCGGCGGAAGACTGGAGGTACAAGGCGGCTGCAACCAGCCCGCACAGCACCGGTCGGTACAGCCCCCGCTGGGCGGAACAATTTCGAACTCCAGTCACCGACGACACCCCCAACCTCTTCCGCATCGGGGACCACGAGCGTTTCCGGGAAGGTGCCGCGTGGGATCCGGTCACCCGCACGTACCTGGGAGGCGCTGAGACCCCGGCCAGCCGGACCATGCGCGAGTTCGAGACGACTGCCGCCGAAAGGTTTCCCCGGTCGCCGAGTACGGACGTCATGTGCAACCGCGTCACCCTGCCCGACGGCCGAACTGCGGACGGGACGTGGCTCTTGCGCGGTGATGCCGCATGTCAGGCCGCAGCCGAGATCGCCGCCCGCATCTCAGCACGGGGCGGAGATATTTCCCGCATTATCACCGACGGGCACCTGATCTATACCTCCAGTGCGCCAGGAACTCACCGCCGCACGATCTTCCGCCAGGCCATGGCCCTGCTTGCCCGGGACCGCACCACCCCAACCGAGGCGTTGACCGCCTGGCTCCAGGCGGCCTATCTCCTGTACCAGGCTCCCCGCAAGAAGCGAGGCGCCGACGCGACGATCCGCACCTTCCTCATCGCAGCGGGCGCCCAACTGCTGCCCAGACCGCCCCTACTCCTGCACGACATCGACTTGCGTGCCTACACCCAGACACAAGCCCTGTTTGTCAGCGAGCTACGTGCCACCCAGAGCATCGCCACTACCACTGTCGGCCAACGGGCCTGATCCTCAAGTTCGATCAGTTCGGGCCAGCGTGCCCGCCTCCACTGCTCCACGGGTACGCGACCGTACGGCTCCTGATCAACTCACGTGCCAGGGCCGGCGAGTCCACATCCGTATCGAGCCAGGAGCAGGCCCGGTCAAGCCAGACCAGCGAGCACCTCGGCCATCGCGCCGTAGCTCTCGCGAACCGAGTCCGCCTTCGCCAACCGGTGGCGCTCAAGGCGGATCGCGCCCAGGTGCCGGGCTTCGTACACCCGCGCCCGCCACACTGCGGTGGACGAACGGTCCAGGGCTCCGTAGGACTCCCAGAACGCGGTCCGCTGGTCCGCCTTGGCCGTGGCCATGCGGATGGTCCAGTCAGCGGCTGGGTCGCCGAACCACGTGCGATCGAAGTCCAGCACTCCGGTGATAGTCGGCTCGGGGGCTGCCGGGGCCATCAGGACATTGACGGTCCAGAGGTCCCCGGTCAGCAGCCTCGGTTCGGTGACCTCGTCGAGCACGGCAGAGTCGTGCGAGGCCACCGCCGCGACCTTGCGCAGGTCAGCCGCGTCCAGGCCGACACTGTCCAGATCGGCGGCGATCTCCTCCAACGACGCGATCACTGCCTCACTCCACGTGGAGTACTCCGGGCCGTTGACGGGCCCGAAGTGGGGGCCGCACACGTCGTGCACGGAACGGGCGATGGCGCCCATCTGTCGGAAGAACGTCGGCCACGCAGTGCGTGGATACGTTCCCAGATGCTCGGGACCAGGAATGCCGTCCAGATGGGTCTGGATCATCCAGTCCCGACCGATCACCTCGTGCGACCAGTCCGCAGCGAGCAGCTGCGGCATCAACGGTGCGATAGCCGCTAGCCAGGGCTGGCTCGCATACTCGTTCCGCATCAAGTGGCGCTCACTGCGGAACTGGCGGCCCTCCTCCGGCGCAATCCGCAAGACCACCGGCTGCTCCCGGCCGGCCAGCCTCAAGCGGTAGACGTTGTTGTACATACCCGTGCCCAGCTCGACGGCGGACACTGGCGTGGCGGTGCCTCCGAAGGCCCGTCGGCAGACCTTCCCGATCTCCTCCGCTGTCAGTGACTGCTGGAACGCCTCCGGGGCGCGCTCAACCGGCTGAAAGTCCATGCCGCTCAGCATGCCCCGCTTGTTGGCCGTTCGTCACATCCACCGCGTACGGCGGTACGGCCGGAGTACAGCCATCCTGGTGAGACAGCGCCGCAGGCGTCGGGGATCGGTGCCATCGCCATTTGACTGACAATCGCGGGCTCCACCGACCTCGTGAGGGCATTGGGCCTCCTGGCGGCGCTGGAGGCGTTCCTCACCGCGCTGCTGGAGCGCACCGATCAGCGGCGTCGATCCGCTTGTCGACCTTCGCCGAGACCGGCAGCGGCGCCCGCGGTCGACCCGCTCTCCAACCGCTGGCCCTGCCGACACGCCAACAGCGAACTGGTCTCCGTCCAGCAGGTCACCTGCTGACTACCACCCGCCGATCATCGAGGACGGCCGGTGCGGCATCGGTGAGTTGAGCCAGAGAACCCGGGATAAGCGAGGATGAGTGGGCAGGCACGGTCTTCCGTCGTGGTGATCAGGGACTCGACACCTCATGATCACCGGGAGCCGTGCCTGCCTCAGCGTCAGCCACGGCGACCACCCTGCAGTCCCGGCCCCGTCCTCCTGAAGCCCCATCACCCCGGACACACCGTCTGAACGACGCAATTCTGACTATTGCTCCATTCGGAAGGGCCGGTAGATGCCTTCGGGATCATCGTGGGCCGATGCCGCGAACTCCTCGAAGCCCAGGTTGCCGATACTCAGGTTCGCGTAGACCTCGTGGACCCCTGCGGGGATGGTGCGGAACTCGCGGCCGAACTCGGTCAGTTGCTCGTAGTCCTCATCGTCCACGCAGTCCTCCTGCGTCAGCAGGGTGACCGCCAGCAGCGGGTGGTGTTTGGCCTGCATGCTCACCCGGTCGGCAAGGAAGACGACGGACAGGTCCTCATCAGCACCGACCGCGGTCAGTACCTCGTCGGCGGTCGCCCCCGCCCAGGCCGGATCGTTGATGAAGTGGACGTGCGCCTCGTACTGCCTGTCTCCCCAGGGCTCCATCAGCGCCACCGACACGTCCTGCCACGCCTGGTCGTCGCGGTAGTCGGTCCGGACGACCAAGGCATCGAACTCATCGCGGCGGGTGACAGCAGGCAACGTTCCCATGAATCCTTCTTCTCAGTGACGATCGGTGAACCGTGCCGTGACTGTCTCATGGACCGTCTGCCACGTCCCATGGGACCGGCGTTCCACCTGGGCGTTGACTGCGCAACCTGGCCATAAGAGCCCTCCGTCTGAGCGGACGCACCAGCAGTTCCGCCGACCTCCGCCACCACGTCCGCGACGAACCGGGGCCTTGCCACCTCGACATCACGTGATCAAATCGGACAGACTTACTGAATGACGTTGCCCTGTGCCCATTCCGTCACTCTCCCCACGAATCGGAATTATCGGCCCGGAGCGCTGGGTGCAGCCTGATCGATACGTCCTTGATCGTTATTTTCCTCTGAATTCTGTCTTTTCTGCTGAGTGAAATCTGCGGCACGTTTGGACCGTAGTGCATGTGGTCTGCCGGAGGTTCGGCACCAAGCCCCTGGTTTTTGCTGGCAGGCAGGGCAGGTAACGTCGTACGCCTGCCACACAGTCCGGGTTTCTTTTCCCTCCGTCTGGCGTTCTTCGATGTCCCCGATGAGCAGCCGCAGCCGGTCGGCATGGGGCGTCCCTCGTAACTGCCCCGTACGGGGGCCGTCAAGGATGACGCACTGCTGTCCGTGATCTGCCGCGCAGAGCGGACACATCTTCGTGGTCCAGTACCCCCGGCCGACCAGCTGGTGCAACGGACCTGGCGTCGGAGAGCGGGGTGGCAGAACGAGGAGCGACCTGAGGCGTTCCTCCCACAAGGCGAGCTGGGCGCGTTGGTGTGGCACGCCTCTTCCGACCCTGCGAAGTTCGTCAGCCTCTCGGGACATCTGCTGGACCTTCCTGGTCAGCAGCTCTGGGTCGCCGTTGGCTGGAATATGGCTCACTTCTTCGAGAAGAGTATTCAACCGGTCGATCGCGGCTGGAATCGCGGCCGCTAGGTAGTCAACAGCTGCACGGATCGCCTCTTTCTCCTCCCCGGTCTGGTCAACCTTGGTGGCCTTTTTAGCCTGCGCGATCAAGCTCTTAACCTGGCTGATCTTCTGAGCGGCCACAGCCTGATCAAGTAGGGAGACCTGCGTCCGGCGAGATTCGACTTCTTTCTCCACCCAGAGCGAGGCACTGAACCTCTTCCCAGTAGTGGGCGGCGGCTGCGACGACCGCTTGAAAGTCGTGCAGCGACATGACTGCGACGTGGGGCGTGCGCGTCCCCACGGGCGGTTCGGCGGGCTCGCCGATCACGATCGCGTTCGTGCCGTGGACATACCCGCGGACCAGGCAATGGTCGAGGGACTCGGCGGCTCCCAGCAGCGATGGATCGTTTAGGGCGGCATCGGAGCGCAACACGGACAGCGTCGCGGCAGGGTCAGCGTCGGGCTGGGCCAGACGCGGGTCCTCAAGCCTGGCCATGTTCTGCAGTGTCAGCATCATCGAGCCGAGGATGCAGGGCTCTGAATCGCCCATGATGATCGAGTCCACGATGAGTTGGAAACGAAAGAAGCGCGCATCCCAGGGGTCACCTGCTGGGGTCAAGATCAGACCGAATCGGCCGTCGTCGGTTGAGATGCGCATGCCTATGACCTCTCGTGGTGTTCCTCGGCTTCTGATGCTAGAAGCTGCCGAGCGGCGTCGCCGTAGCGGATGGCGGTCTTCTCGTCGATGCCGAAGACGAGCGCGAGGTGGAGCGGGTCGGCGCCGTGAGTGAGGGCCTCTTCGAGCTGTCGGTCGACGCGAAGCCGTTCCAGGGTGACGGTGAGGTTGCGGATGGCTCGGGTGGTCCAGAGCTTGCCGGCCGGGCCGAGTTCGACGGCGGTCTTCTGGGTGATCAGCAGGTAAGGGTTGGCCGTGTTCGGCCAGCGGCTGCGGCGGTGGTCGAGCCAGTCCAGGACGGCACGGCGGGTGAGGTCATCGAGTGGGCGGACGTGGCCGCCGACGGTACCTGTTGCCCAGGTCGACGTCGTCCAGCTGCATCGTCCGGATCATCTTCGGCCGTGCCGCGTGGACGGCGGCCAGGGCGACGATGAGCCTGATGTCTGGGGTGCTGGCGGTGGCGATGGCCTCGTCGATGTCCGCCTGGACGAGGGCTTGGAGGACGCCACCGGTCTGTCGCGGGACACGCATGCGGATCGTGGGGTTGCGGAAGATCTGGCCGTTGTTCTTCGCGTGCCGGAGCGGCGACCGCAGCGCGACGATCCGGCTCGCGCTCTGTTTGCCGGTGACAGCGTTCCGGACCGCGATGATGTCTTCCCGGGTGACCTCTCGCAGGTGGTCGTAGCGGCTGGACCACTCCAGCAGCACCGGCTGGATCTCGCCCAGGTAGGCCCATGCCGTGTGCCGGGAGCGAGGCTCGGACCGCGGGCCACCGTCGAGGAGAGTGCGGATCCAGGCTTCGACGGCGCGATGGATGCCCGGGGGCATCCCGTCAAGTTTTCGCTCCAACCACCGGTCGACTGCAGGTGCCCGGTCGTCGGTGAACAGGCCCAGACGGTCGAGAACTTCGGCGATCCGCACGACGGGAAGCCCACGGACGCGCAGGGCCGGGAAGAGCTCGGAGTGCCGGATCGACTCACCTTCGCGGAAGCCGGACAGTACGATTACCAGGGCTCGGTGGCTTCGCAACGGTCCCCCTGCTCGCATGGCGCCAGGGAGGCGGCCGGCACGCCGACCCGGGCTTCGTCCGCTCAGCCTGGTTCCCGTGGCTGTTCACCACCGGACAGGGCGTGGCCTACAGCTCTCCCCTCAGCAACGCGAACATCTTCGTGCTGATCCTGGGCTGGGGCGGGTTCATCTACGCCGGGATGGTCGCCCTGTACTTCCTCGCACGCGCCCTGTGGTCCACCGACGAACAGGCCGCACGCGAGACCGCGCCTGGTGACTGGCTGTGTAGGTGAGCGCTGAGAGCGGGTGTCGGTGTGTTCTGGCATCAGTTCTTGATCGAGGTGCCGGGAGATGTCGGTGGGAAGCGAGAGCACCCGGGGGCGTGTCGGTGGGTCGGGACGCGTGGGGCCCCCGCCGGGTGGTGGTTCGGCAGGGGCCCGTAGGGGTGCGCCCAGTGGTTGTGCTGCCGCGTCACCAGCGTGGGAGCACCTTCAGCGTGAGGGTTTCGGGGTTGCTGCTGTTGCTCTGGTAGACGGTGTCGCCGCTGTAGACGGCCGTGATGGTGTGCGTGCCGGCGCTCTGGAACGAGGTGGTGACCATCGCGGCGGCGCAGTTCCGGCGGAAGGGCCTCAGGGGGGCGGTGCCCAGGGTTGTGTGGGTCGTGGTGTCGGTGAATGTCACGGTTCCGGTGGGCCTTGTCGTGGCGCTCGTGTCGGTGGGGCAGACCGAATCGCGTAGTTGCACCCTCTGACCGACTCGTGGGGTCCGGTGCGGGTGCGAGACCAGATCCGTGGTCACGGGCTTGCCCGGGGTGAGGTAGCTGATGGTGATGCCCGCGGCGGCGCTGGTCACCGTGGGGCCGGTGCCGCCGGTGGGGACCAGGGACGAGCCGCCGCCTCCGCCACCCCCGCCGCCGCTCGGAGTGATGAAGGGGTTGATGTTGCCGCCGCCGCCTCCGCCGTAGTAGCCCCCGCCTCCGCCGCCACCGGTCAGGGAGCTGCCCGGGCCGCCGCCGGTGCCGCCGACACCGAGCGTGCCGGGCCCACCGCCGAACACCCCGCCCCCGCCGGTGCCGCCGGTCCCGCCGTGGGTGGACGTGCCCGCCCCGCCGCCGTCTCCTCCGCTGCAGGTCGCGTCCGCGCCCGGCTGACCGGCGTCTCCGCCCGGGCTTCCGGTGCACTGGCCAGCCCAGCCGGCTCCGCCGCCGCCCGCGGCCACGATGAGGCGGGAGTCGGTGGTGGTCAGGGGGGTGGTACCGGGCAGGGTGCGGATGTCGGAGGCCCCGCCGCCACCTCCGCCGAAGCGGGTGCTGCCGCCGCCGTTGAAGCCACCGGCGCACTGGGCGAAACTGGCGCACGAGCCGCCGCTGCCGTTGGTGGGGGTGCCGCCGACTTCGACGTAGAGGGTCTGCCCGCCGGACAGCCCGGTGAGCGTGCCGGACACCTGGGCGCCCCGGCCGCCGCTCACGCCGTTGTCCTCCACGCCGCCGCCGGCGCCGATCGCCATGACGTCGACATGCGTGACACCGCTGGGCACGGTGAAGGTCTGCTCGGCGCCGGTGAAGGCGAACGTGCAGGTGGTGGTGGGGCCGGACACCGTGCAGGTGCCCTGCGCGTGGGCGGCCCCGGACAGCGCCACCGGAGCGATGACGGCGGTACAGAACACGCCGGCCGCCACGGCCAGCGCCCGGCCCCGACCGACGGCCGAACCGGCACGAGGCCCGGCACCAGGATCCGACCGGCGGGCAGCATCCGACAGTGAGAACGTCACGATCCACTCCAGAAGACGGAAGAGAGCCTCTCGGCGGGGTATTTCCTTCCGCCACTGTGGATCACCCGGCCAGGGCCACGGCCCGCCTTCGGCCTGACACACCGTCGGTTCACACCAGCGGGTCCCCGGGCCCGGCCTTCGGCCCCACCCGAGTCCGAGATCACGATCACGGTCTCGAAGCAAGCACTCGAGTGCTCTCAAAACTCGGCGATCCCGCGCGACTGGAGCATCGGGTGCTCTCGTCCCCGAGCAACAGATGCTCTCGCAACTCGGCTCTGGCACAGATCTTGGGGAGCCGTCGCGGAGCGTTATCTCGATGTTCGATTGCGAGGAGTCTGGCTCGTGCGAGACGGCGTACGCCTTGGCGTCTGACAGCCATAAGTGACGCTCCCTCAGGTGCATTCCGTTCGCTGCTCTGGCCGGCAGTGGACGGTGATGGTGCTGGGCATGCAGACCGATGCACCGTTCTGGAACTCGCTGGTGTTCGACGGAATCAATGATGTGGAGGTCGAGGCGGTTACGGCCGCGTTTGGCACGGTTGAGGTGGTGGCGAGAGGCCGCGCGGCCGGGGCGGCGTGTCCGGACTGCGGCCGCTTTTCGGGCCGGGTCCACGATCGTTACCAGCGCAGGCTGAAGGACCTTCCGCTCGCTGAGCAGGGCTTTGTGATCCGGCTGACGGTCCGGCGCTTCATCTGCGGGTCAGCGGACTGCCCGCGCCGGACGTTCGCCGAGCCGTTCGCCCGGCTGGCCGCGCCATACGCGCGGTTCACCTCGCGGCTCAACCGTGCCCTGGAGCGGGTGGGGCTCGCCCTGGCCGGGCGGGCCGCTGCCCGGCTGGCCGCCCAGCTGGGCTTCGGCGCGGGACGGATGACCTTGTTACGCAGGGTCATGGCATTGCCCGATCCGCGGTACAGCACGCCGCGGGTGCTGGGCGTGGACGACTTCGCGATCCGTCGCGGCCAGACCTACTCCACCGTTCTGACCAGCGTCGAAGACCGTCGCGTGGTCGATGTGCTTCCCACGCGTGAAGCCGGGCCGCTGGCCGCCTGGCTGGACCGCCACCCCGGCGTGGAGATCATCTGCCGGGACCGGGCGGGCGCTTACGCCGAGGGCGCCCGGCGCGGTGCACCCGATGCTCTGCAGGTCGCCGACCGGTTCCATCTGTGGCAGGGCCTCGGCCGCGCCGTGGAGACCTGCGTCGCCGCCCACCGCGACTGCCTGCGAACCCCGACGCCCAGCGGCATGCAGCAGGAGGCCACCGAACGGGCTCCCGGTCGGCTGAAGGACGACGCGGAGCCCGTCGGTCGGCGGGCCGAGCGCAAGAAGGCCGCCCATGCCCTGGTCCACGAAATGCTCGCCCAGGGCCACTCACGCCGGGCGATCGCTCGGCACCTGGGCTGGGGCCTGAACACCGTGCTCCGGTACGCCAACGCCGCACGCTGGCAGGACACCATCCGCGACAACCGGCCCCGGCCCAGCAGACTGGACCCCTACAAGCCCTACCTGGAACGGCGATTTACTGAAGGATGCACCAGCGTCACTCGGCTCCACGGCGAGCTGATCGCTGAGCAGGCTCCGGTCACCTACGGCATGGTCCGCGCGCACATCGCCACCTTGCGCGGGATTCCGTACGCCGCCCCGCCACGGCCGCCGACGGTGCGGCAGGTGACCGGCTGGCTCACCCAGCACCCCGCGGCCCTGGGCGAGGAGGACCGGGCCGGTCTGAAGGACGTCCTGGCCCGCTGCCCCGAACTGGACACGGTGTCTGGACACGTCCGGGACTTCGGTGAGATGCTCACCGGCCGCCTCGGCGCCACGCTCCCCACCTGGATCGACGCAGTCGACGCCAGCCGGCTGCTCGGGCTCGCCGGCTTCGCACTGCACCTGCGTCGGGACCTCGACGCCGTGGCTGCCGGCCTCACTCTGGACTGGAGTTCCGGCAGCATCGAGGGCGCCGTGAACCGCATCAAGAAGATCAAGCGGCAGCTCTACGGCCGGGTCGGATTCGAACTGCTACGCAAGATGATCTTGCTTCAATAGCGCATCGCCCGGGTGCCGGCTCGCCGACTTCCCGACCCCTTGAGATCAGAGTTCGGCCGTCCAGATCCCGACAGGATGGTCACGCGAAGGAAGCCACAACTGAGGCTGTGAGTCGCGATGCCTCTCGTCAGCCTGCCCATCCCAGTGGAAACGGCCCTCGACATCAGGCCACGCGACTTGCAGCACGGGGAGAGGTGGCCGCCGGTAGAACCCGATGGCCTGCCCGAAGAAGGTCCGGTGCCAGCTGCGATCGACCTGCCTGAGCGCGACTTGATACCCGTGGATAACATCAGGATGGCTCTGGCCGTCCGCCAGCACTTTGCCCGCGGCGGACTTCTCTCCGAGGGTGTTGAGCATGCGGTGCATGTCGTGGACATCGAGCCCGAACATGGCGAGTTCAGGTCCGCCATGCGTGTGCGCGAGGCCGATCGTGTAGGCGAATCCAGGACCGATCTCGTCTTCGGGAACCATCACGACGTGCCATCCGTGCTGCTGCACATGGTCGATGACCGTCAGATCCATGCGGTCCGCTTCGTCCCGGTCGCCGTAGTCATGGCAAAGGACACAGCGGCACTGGAACGGATCATCACTCATGTGCGGAGGGTACGAGGTGAGCCCTCACGTCGAGCCCGCGGGGTCTGGACCCCTCTCAATCGAACAGCGCCATCACCCTCCGCAACAACTCCCCAAGATCTGTGAGAACCCGCAACTCACGTATGAAGCCAGGCGACGGAACCACGCGGCCGGAGCTCCACGAGCCGGAGGCCGACGCCTGAGCCGTGCCCAGTCCGCGGCCCGGCGTTCGTCTCCGGGGTCTCGCCGTTGGCGCTGTTGGACAGATGAGGCATCGGGCGGTAGCTGGAGGTAGAAGTCGCGATCGCGCCGAGGGCGACCGCTATCGCTGGGGGCGACATGGCCGGTGGCCGCCGGGTCCTGGAAGGGGTGGAGCCCTCGGCGATCCCGTGGGGGTCGGGGCCCGAATACCAAGATCATGGCCCGAATTGGTGCTCTTATCGGAATTGCATGCCGATTGCCCGCCTGATGCCGACGAAACTGTCCGATCGGCCCGGACTTCTATAGGAAATGTGAGCATTTGCCCGAATGGCATTGGGCAGAGCGTGTCATTACGCTCACGGAGCGCGAACCCGCTCTTCTCACGGATCCGGGCCCGCGCTCCCAATGTGATGTCGACCCAGGAGGTCTCTATGCCTTCGTCCCCGGATCGGTTCCGAGTCAAACGCCTCGGGCGCCGACTCGCAGGTGACAGTAACAAACAGGTCGCGGCCGAGAACATGTCTGTCAACAGTGCGGCAGCCGCGGGCAACACCCCCCAGCCCGCCCCCGCCGCCGCGGGCATCGCCGTTCCGCCGCTGCTCGTCGTCCCCGGATCGCCCGGATACGCGGCGCTGGCCCTCATGCTGGCCCCTGTGGCCCTGTGGGCGCTCGTCGTATGGATGAGTACGCGCAGCAGTTCGAAGTCCCGCTGACGGACTCTCAGCAGTGCCCCGGGGTGTTTCTCCGACGAAACGGCCGTGCGGCACCGCTTTTCATCACGATTCCCGGGCGGCGGAATCCCTTTCGTCGCCCGGGGCCGTTCTGGCAGAGAGCGAAACCATGGGGAACACATTTTCGTCGGATCGCTGTAAGCAGTGCGGGGGCCGGCGGACGCCGCAGCACACCGGGCGCCCGGGCGAGTACTGCAGCACCAAGTGCCGGCAGGCGGCCCACACCGAGCGCCACAAGGGACTGCCTCCCGATACCTCCGACTTCGACCACTTCCTTCACCGCGAGCTGGACGCAGCGTGCGCGGAGATCCAGGACCTGCAGCATGCTCTGCGTACTCCGGCCACGGCAGTCGAGAAGCCGCTGGAACTCCTCCTGCAGCTGCAGCGGCGCCTCGACCAGCTGACTCCGCCCGTGGTGGGCCGCACGAAGCGCCTGGGCGCGTCGTGGGAGGTGATAGGCCGGCTCCTCGGTATGAACCGGGACACCGTGCGCAAGAAGTACAACTCCTCAGTCGTGCAGCGCGCACTGACCCGCGCTCACACCAAGGGCCCCGCCACCCGGCCCGCACCCCGGCACATCCCCGCGGCCGCACCGGCGGAGCCCTTCCCGCCCCAGCCACTTGCCATGCAGGCCGCCTCCCTCGGCCACACAAGCACCGAAACCGACATCGAGGACGAGAACGAGAACGCCGAACCATCCCCGGACACCGGCTCCACTGCCCGGCCGGCGGACTTCGCCTGCGTGCTGAGCAACCTCCAGCGTGCCTCCGGATACAGCCTGCGAGCGCTCAGCAAAAAGACCAAGGTCTCCCCCAGCTTCCTGTCGCGGGCCATGAACGGCGAGCGCTTCCCCAGCTGGGAAGCGACAGCGGCCATCGCCCGCGCCTGCGGCGCCGACCCCGAGGTCCTCAGAAAGATCTGGGAAGACGCCGACGCCCGGAACCGACGCAAATCCCAGCCCGAGACCCTTACCTCCGCCCTGCGCTACCTGCACCGACGGGCAGGAAGCCCCACCCCCCCGTGGATATCCGTCAGCAGCGGACATCTCCTGACCCCGGACCACATCGCCGGCCTCCTCAACGGAACCACGACCGGCACCCTGGAAGACATCCAGCTGCTCGTCCAGGCGCTCGACGGTGAGTACACCTACTTCGAACCCCTCTGGCACCAGGCGACGACCGAACCCACCACCCCCAACCCAGCCCCGGAACCACAGCCCCCCGGCCAGGGAACCACTCACCGGCTCGAAGAACTCATCACCGCCTTCAACAACATCCTCGCCACCACCACCAACCGCCCCACCACACAACGACGCCCCCTGCCCACCCCCATCCACGGCGCCACCACATGGGCCAGCACGTAGACCGTGCCCATCCACGTGCACCGATGAGCCGGCTGCCGGGACCGGCTCATCCCCCGCACCCCAGCCCATGGAACTCACCCGGCATCAGATGTCTCGCGCCCGGAAAGGCGTCCTGGCCCAGGGCGCAGCCGTGTCTTCGCTGGCAGCGCGGTCCTGTCCGGCACTCTGTGCCCATGACCAACGTCTTCGAGCACACTCCGCAGGCCTGGAACGCCGCGCAGCTTCGCGACGCGCTCAGGCACCTGCCCGATGACGCGCCCATCCACATCGGCGTGGCAGACGACCCCGGCGACTTCAACGGGTACCGGGACTTCGTCCTCGTGGACGCGCATCAGGTGGAGAACTGGTGGCCGGCCACCTCCACAGCACCGGAACGTACCGAGACGGCGGAGGCGCTGACGCTGTTCGCCGACTGGGAGCCGGGCGCCTACGACCGCCTGGACTGAACCGGTACCCGCCGCGGCACCCACCCAGGGGATGCCAGTACCCGCGTACAGCTCGGGCTCCAGCGACAAGACCGTGAGCGGCCCCCGCCTTCACCGCATCCGGACCACGGTGAGGGTGCCGCGCCGACCGGACCAAGCCAGCACCTCCACGACCAGGTCCGTCTCCACCCGCGTATACAGCTCGCCCCCTGCCGTCCTCTCCCCCACCACCACCGCACCGCTCAAGGCCTCACCGACACGAGCTTGCGACCACAGGACCGGTGACAGCCACAGGAGGGCCGGCGTGGGGGAAGCCGTTGCTTCGGCTCTCCCAAGTCCAGGCGGTCAGCATGGTGTTGGACACTGAACATCTTCTCTGTCCGGGTTCCGCCAGTCCCGCGCAGTCTCCATCCGCTGTCGCCAATTCCTGCTCCTTCTCCCACTGCACCCATGATCCGGTGAGGTGAAAGGACGGGTATTTTCCTCGCCGAATCCTCGTAGACCGTGACCGGATCCGGTCGGGCACCCAGCGGGAGGGATCTCGCCGTCCAGGAACCCCCCATCAAGTTCAGCAGGCGCCCATGGGATCAAGCCATCGCAATATGCCCGAAATATCCAACCTAAAGGGCACCATTCGATTGCCGGCACTAACTTGCCATCCCTAAAGAAATGGCAATGAACGTGCAAAGAATATCTTTGTATTCTATGGCTAGAAACCCCTTGCAGGGGCCACCGATCGAGTCGTACGGTGATCATCATTCAATTGAAACGTCGTCAACATTCCGCCTCCGGTATTCAAGTCAATGACCAGGGTTTCAACTGGTCAATAATGCGCCGATGCATGCAGGGATGATTTTGAGGGGTGTATTATGAATGGTAGCGAAGAATGGAATAGCGGCGGGTTCTTCATCGTGGATGGGGGAATAGTTGAAGATAGCGTCTGGGATGACCTGGCCCAAGAGGCTGCGTCATGCATGAATGACGCCATCGAAGTCGGAGTGAAAGATACGGTCATCCGACGCGATGGTAGTTTCGCAAGCCCATCCCGATATTCCGTCCATCGCGGTGGACCAATTTTCCAGGAATTGTTGAGATCGCGGGATCTCCTGAAAGAGGTGCGTACCAGGTCCGGATTGGGACGCTTGGTGCCTGCGCGCTGTGGCTACAACTACTATCGCGCCGGCGACTACATGGGCGTGCATCGTGATGAGATCCGTGCAACGGTGACACTCACCTTCGGCCTCACGGACAACCTGGGCGCGACAGCTTGGGTTCCGGAGATGCGAACGGCAACAAGTAGCGAGCTGCTTACTTTCACTCAGGAAAACGGCACATTGCCAGAAGTGAAATCTGAAATGCAGATCGTCTCGCGAAAGATAAATGCCTTCGACGGGTACAACATTCCTCATTGGCGCATGCCGTTTGAGCACGATCTTGGAATTCTCGCCAATCTTATCTATTTTGAGCTCTGATTAACGCTCGGGCCATGCAATTGCGGTGACGATCGCCGCCCAAAATTGTCTGCAGTCAGGTGCGCCTTTGAACGTGCCAGCGCTGTGGATTTTCAATAAATCACCGAGAGAGAAGGAGAGTTTCATGCTGAACGAAGACTTCGCAATGGAGCTGCTTGACGAGGGAATCGCACCGCAGAAGCACGACGCTGCCGTGCCGGTCTTCATCGTTGGCGACGAAGTTGCCTACGAGGGCAAGTAGTTAATCATGTGGGGGCAGTCCATGGACTGCCCCCACATGGCCTGCCTATAAATCAGCACGACACCTGAAAACTCCGGGATTGGCAAGACCCGAATGACGAAGACATATTTTAATGGGACTCATCGTGCGCGCCGTCCGGCGGAGACGCTGGAGTTGATCAGCCCACTCTTCTCACGCTTCGGGATTACCCGGCTTGGCGATGTCACAGGTCTCGACAGTCTGGGAATCCCTGTCGTCATGGCGGTGCGCCCCACAGCTGCGACTCTTTCGGTCTCACAGGGCAAGGGTGTGGACCTCGTATCGGCGCAGGTTTCGGCCGCCATGGAAGCGATTGAGCTCTGGCACGCCGAAAACGCGGTCCCCACGGCCAGCGTGGCCGGCGTCCCTGCTGAAAGTCTCGGTCTGCCATATCGGCTGGCAGATGTGGAGTCATCAGGCGAGGCCATCGGCACTGAGGCCACACCGCTGGACTGGATCGCTGCGTCCGGGCTCGTCAGCGGAGCTGAAACTCTCGTACCTCACGATCTTGTGGAGATGAACTGGGCAGCCCATGCCTGGCAGCCCCCCCTCGTGGTCGCCACGAGTAACGGACTTGCTTCCGGGAACACCGTGGCTGAAAGTGCAGTCCACGCGCTCTACGAGGTCATCGAGCGCGATGCTGCAAGCGCCCTCGCTCTCACCCCAGCCAGCGAACGAACGTATGTACGGCCGGAGTCGATAGCCGATGTACTCTGCCAAGAACTCATTGCACGTCTGCGAGCCGGCGACGCCTGGATTGAGCTTGTCATGGCGCCAAGTCGGCTCGGCGTGCCTTGCTTCGTGTGCTACCTCTGGTCGCCTGATTACATCGGCGTCTCCACTGGGTCAGGAGCACATTCCGATCCCACAGTTGCTCTTGCCCGGGCACTGACCGAGGCAGCCCAGAGCCGTCTCACCAGCATCGTGGGTACTCGGGACGACATCCGTCCGGAAGTGTTCCGGCCCCACATGGGCAGGGTCGACAGTCCTGCTACCAAGAGTGAACTGGCCGACTGGAACGTCCTGGTGCCCGAAGCCACACCTATTTTCGGAACGTTCGAGGCAGAGATGGCATACCTCGCTCAGAAGACCGAAGAGGTTTCTGGCATGGAGCCGCTACTTGTCGACCTTTCAACCAGTGACATGTTCGCCGTCACCAAAGTTCTCTGTCCTGGTATGACTTTCTTGACACGCCATGAAATCCCTCGAGGCGCAGAGGGGGGCGACGCTGCATGACCACGCATGTCTTCGCAGGACCGACTCTGACCGCCGACGAAATCGTTGCGATTCTGCCACATGCCAAAGTGCACCCGCCGGTGCGCCATGGCGACCTGCTTGGGCTGTCTGCAAAGCCCGAAGACTTCGTTGTGATCATCGACGGGTTGTTCCACCAGACGGCGCCCGTACGTCACAAAGAGATCCTTGCGCTGCTTCACCTCGGAGTCACCGTGGTCGGGGCATCCAGTATGGGAGCGCTGCGTGCAGCCGAGATGTATCCCCTCGGCATGGTCGGCATCGGCAGAGTCTTCGAGATGTACCGCGATGCCATAGTGACCGCGGACGACGAAGTGGCCGTAGCTCACGGGAGCGAGGTAGGCAGTCGCTCTTCGTGTGATCCACTCGTGAATATCCGCTATGGAGTGGAAGCAGCAGTCAACAACGGCACCCTGACAGCTGATCAGGGAGCATGGGTCGTTGAACTTGCTCGTAGCGAAGCCTATCCAGCTCGTTCTTGGGGCCTGATCCTGCATAAGTTGAAATCGCATGATGCCACCGCCGCACAGCGGCTGGCGGACTGGCTCGCTGTCCATCGGGCTGACACGGACATCAAGCGTCTCGACGCACTCCAGGCCCTCAGGGCCGTTCGGGACGGGGAGGTTCCATCCCACCCGTTGACCGCTCTGGACGGGCGCTGGAACACAACTCATCTGAATGCGTGGCGCCTACGCTTCCACGTCGAGCAGTGCGACACCCGGTCCATACCCAGAGCGGCAGAAGTTCACTACGAACAACTGTTTGCTCCGGATTTTGCTCAGCGTTGGTATTGCCTGGCGGTCCAAGCAATGACCAACAGCGTCGGGGACCATATGAGTCTTGCCGACTGCGAGGAACGTCTACTCAGGCACGCTGGCCAGATAGGTATCTCGGTTGACACGGTACGTGCAGACCAGGTCGCGCGCTGGCTCTCACCGTCGGAAATCCGGAAGCTGAACGAGGATCAGCAGCTTCTGAGGCTACTAGTCCGCACATCAACGCTATCGCCAGGTATCCCGGTCAGTACGGATCACAATGTTTGGTACCAGAGCCTAGTGCCACAGCCGCAATTGACACGTGCAGCGGTCGCAGCCGCCTTCGCTGCCAACACAAAACTCGCCGAGGCCAATGCGCTAAGAACAGTGCACAGCATCAAACGCACAAGCCTTGAGAAGTACCTCTCTCAAGAGTGGGACACCCACTGCGGCAGTCCTGACAGTCTGAACCGACTTGCCCGTGACCGTGGATTCACCTCATTCGATAACGCCATCGAGGTCTTCCGCTACTTCGTCGTTGGACGCCGAGAGTCACCTCGACACCCCAAACTTACGACGCCGGCGCCGGAGGAAAGGACCCTATCGTGACGAGGTCGAAGCCATCTCCCACGGTCGCAGACCTTACGCAACCGACCGCGGTCAGCCGTTGCACGGGTATCAGTCTGCAAGAGTTCGTCCAGAATTATTGGGGACGTGTCCCCAGGGTCGCCGAGGCCAGCCAATTGCCCGGCTCCTTCGAGGACCTGCTGACGATCGACGCCGTGGACACTCTCATCTCAACAGGAGGTCTCCGTGCCCCTCACCTGAGGATCATCCAAGACGGAGCCGACGTAGAGACTCGTCGCTTCACCAAGACCGCAAGCATAGGCAGCGAGCGGTTCGATGACGTTGTCGACTCCGACGCTGTGGCACGGTTCCTCGACCAGGGAGCCACTCTCGTGGGCAACACGTTTCAGAAGCTTTGGGCTCCGCTGGGCGTCTTCAGCGACAGAATCGCCAACGAACTCGGCCATCGCGTGAACGCCAACCTCTACATCACACCCGCAAGCCGTCGTGGCCTCAACGCTCACTACGACACTCACGACGTATTCGTGCTACAGCTCGAAGGATCGAAACGCTGGCTGGTACACGAACCAGTGGTCCAGCTCCCCCTCCCTTCGCAGAGCCACTACGACGTTGCACCCGCCACGAACCAGGACCCCGTCCTTGATGTAGTCCTGCACGCTGGAGATTGCCTCTACCTGCCTCGTGGCTACATCCATGCCCCTGAAGCCCAGGGCGAAAGGTCAACTCATCTCACCCTGGCAGTGCTGACGGTGCGATGGGCCGACATCGTCCGAGACGTGGTAGCGGAGGCCGTCGCCAAGGATGTCGAGTTGCGTGCATCTGCACCGCTCGATTTGATTAGTGGCCGAGCCCTCATGGCGGATCAGCTAGTGAAGAAGATAAGCGCATTTGCCACCAGTCTCGGCAATCTGGAGGACCTCGACAGCGCAGCCGTCGTCGACCGGTGGGCCGAACTGACCAGGGTATCTGAGCCCGTCGCTGTCCTCGGCCGCAGCCTGACGGCGAACAGCCTGGACGGGATCACACCACTTCGGCCACGGATGGGAGTGCAGTTTTCCTTGCGTCCCGGCCCTGACGGGCAAGGACTGATCCTGACTGGAGGAGACCGCCGGATGCGAATCCCCACTGAATACGAGAACGCTGTACGGTACGCGACCACCCGGCCGTGCACGGCCCAAGAAATTGCCGCTGATCCGGAGAACTCAAATCCAACGCCAGACATAATCAAGATGCTGAAACTTCTTGTCTCCAACGGATTTTTGGTTCCTTGTTGACTTTGATTACTGCGGTTCAGTCGATCCAGAGACCGCGAAGGGGTGCTCGTTGACTCCGGTGACCAAGCAAGAATACTTGGATTCGCTTCCTGAACTGAGGGAGCGACTTCGTAGCTTCTGGAGCCGTCATGACTATATGTGGCACCCAGGGTGGGGTAGACCGTTCTTGCCAGTCGGGCGCATTCTTGATGAGTTCGGCGAGGTTTCCCTTGACGACATGGATCACCTGAAGCTGATTCGTTGGTATCCGGCAGTCGTTTCTGATTCCCCTCGCGGAGAACGCATTGAGGTCTTTGACTTCGCACCACTACATATGCAGCAGGGTCTTCGTCTGGTCAAGCGTCGGCTTCTGTCCCGGACTTACGGCTGGGGGATGCCGCTTGACTCTTCCTTGTGTTGGCTTAGGGATCGACTCCAGGGAACGCCAGTGATTGAAGTGGGCGCTGGCGCTGGCTACTGGTCCTCCCTCCTAAAAGCTCGTTCTGTTGATGTCATTGCAACGGATCTGCAGCAGATAAAGAGTAATGGATTCACTATCGGATCGGGTTTCACGCATGTCCGACAGCAAGATGCCGTCCAAGCAGCCTCGGAAAATTCGGACAGGGCGCTCATGCTGGTCTGGCCACCCCCCGCAAGCTCGATGGCTGACAGTTCCCTTGAAGCATACGAAGGGGATCTGCTTGTCTACGTGGGAGACCCACTAGGCGGCATGTGCGCAGACCCTGGCTTCTTCTCTCAACTGAGCCGAAACTGGCGCCTCACGTCGGTCTGTCCGCTGCACCTTCGATGGCTCGGATATCAAGACGAGATTCAAATCTATCAGCGTCGGTAGCTGACCTAAAGGCGCAGCAAGTGAGTTCCTCGGCAACGTATTTGTGCGCAGCGGAAGTCATCCAGGGTCAAACCATCCCTGCCGGATCCCAGGGTGTCACACGCGAACTGAGGGAGATCTCAGCCCCCTCTCCCAATGCATTGCCACAGCAGAATAGAATCGACCGGATATCGCTCAAAATTCGACGGGCGTGACCCGGCTGGAGAAAAATGACCACAGTCCAACACACGCCACCAGCCGTATCCCCACTGCGGGTACCAGCCTTCCGCAGGTTCCTGCTAGCCCACCTGATATCGGCAAGCGGTTCAGCGATGGCGCCCGTGGCGTTGGCGTTCGCCGTGATCGGTCGCGGCGGTGGCGCCCAGTCCCTCGCGATCGTGCTCGTTTCGAACACGGTGCCCACCCTCATCTTCCTCCTGATGGGTGGTGTACTGGCGGACCGCATGTCCCGCAGCCGGCTCCTCTTCCTCGGGAACCTCGGCGCCGGGACGGCACAGTCAGCGGTCGCCATACTTGTGGCAACAGGAACGGCAACTACACCCGCGATCAGCGTCTGCGCCTGTGTCTCAGGCGCTTCGGCCGCGTTCATTACACCTGCGGCCCAGGGGATTGCGACTCAACTGGTCCCGAAGGAACAATTGCAGCAGGCCAACGCACTGGTCCGTCTTCCTGGGAACATCGTCAAGATCCTGGGCCCGGTGGCAGGAGGATTCCTCGTAGCGCTGACGGGGCCTGCCTGGGCCCTGGGGTGGGACGCGGCCACTTTCTTTGTCGCGGCCCTGCTGCTTCTCGGGCTCCGGCTGGTGAGCTCCGTTTCTGTCCATGGTAGTGTGCTGGCCGACCTCCGTGCCGGCTGGTCCGGTTTCCGGAGCCGGAACTGGCTGTGGAGCTACACCGTGGCAGGAACGGTGACCGTGGCAGCCTGGCTTGCCGGCTACCAACTGCTCGGTCCTCTCGTGGCGGACGACAGTTATGCGGGTGCCCGCTCTTGGGGCCTGGTGCAAGGCGCGTTTGCGGCCGGCCTTCTGGTCGGGACCTTCGTGTGCCTGGCCTGGAAACCGCGGCAGCTGATGTTGGTTTGTGTGGCGTCGAGTTCGGGGATCATGCTTCCACTTGCCGCACTGGGCCTGGAGCTGCCTCTGTCATGGGTGCTGGCGGCCGCCGTCATTGCTGGCATCGGGCTTGACGTTGCGATCGTATCCTGGTCCACGATCATGCAACAGCAGCTCCGCGACGAAGAGCTGGGGCGCCTCAGTTCGTTCAACGCGGTCGGAGAACGCCTTGCCATCCCGGCCGCCTATCTGCTGGTGGCAGTGGCATCGTCGTATTGGACGGTCCAGCACATCCTGCTGGCGTGCTCAGGAATCATCCTCTTCGCCACATTGGCGAATGCATGCGTGCGCGACGTGTACCGGATCAACCGAACATGAACCTGCCATGTCCCTGGACAGTTTCTCGGTTGGTGGCATCTGGGACTGTGCGGGACCGGTGGGGGTTGGCGGCGTTGTTCTGGTCGCACGTCAGTCCGTACGTCACCTTCCGTCTCGACATGGATGAACTGCTCGACCTCGGGCTGGTGGCCAGCGTGCCGTGTCCGCGCTCCGCCGAAGCCGCTGCGGTGGCCTGCTGACCGCTCTCATCCAATCGGGACGTTTGCTCAGCGAGCCCAGGTGTCTGGCCTTCTGTTCACAGTGAGCCTTTCCAACCTCCGAACCGTCGGCCGGCCCCTGGCACCAGCCCGCAGCAGTCAGGGACGTTGACGCCCTCGGGAGCCTTTCAGGCGGCTGCTCCTTTCCACGCGACTTCTGGGTGTTTCTGCGGAGCGCCCTGGTGGCGTTGTGCTGGCTCGCCAAACCGCTCGCCTCACCCGAGGGCATCGAGGACCGCCCGCTCCCGCCACGTCTCCGTCCGTTCCCTGGAGCGCTACGTCCGCCCCGGCATTGGCGCGGTCGCCAGGCACGTTGCCGAACACGACCCCGCCGCCGATGAACATCCCGAACTTGCCGGCGGGTTTCTTGCCCCTAAGGGCTTGCAGGGAATCAAGGTGTTGCTTCCCGTTCTGTGGCTCGTTGGTGTGGTACGCGCATCCCGGACGAGACTCGTAGCCAACTCTTCGTGAAGTTTGCGGTGTTGTTCCCGCTTCTCGACGAGCGGCAGCGTCGGTTGCTGCTGGCTGCCGAGGCCCGTGCCCTGGGGCACGGCGGCGTCCGGGCCGTCGCACGGGCGGCCGCAGTGAGTGAAACGACGGTCCGCAAGGGCGTGCTCGAGCTGGAGGCCGGCGAGGAACCCCTGGGCCGGGTGCGGCGTCCGGGCGGGGGACGCAAGCG